>CANQEA010000027.1 GCA_947594095.1 uncultured Clostridia bacterium
TGTGTAATCATAATTAAATCTGCATCATGATATTCTTTGTTTATTTTAAATGGATCTATATAAATTACATATTCTCCGCTTATTTTTATACTGCTATGACATAAAACTTCTATATTATCTATCATCTCAATCTTGCCTTTCCGTATATATCTTTATACATTATATCTAATAAATAGTTAAAAATCAATACATGCTATTAAAAAACCGCCACATTTTGTGACGGAATATCCTAGATATTAGATTTGTTTGTCTAATTCGTATATAACATCCACTTTATCACATACATTTTGTGAATGTGTAACAATAATAATACATTTATTTTCTTCTTTAGCTAATTTCTCAAATATCTTTAAAATTTCATTTTCAGTATCTTTATCAAGATTTCCTGTTGGCTCATCAGCAATAATAATTTTGGGATTATAAGATAAACTTCTTGCAATTGCAATTCTTTGTTGTTCTCCACCAGATAGCTTTAAAATTTTTCTATTACTATGTTCTTCTGATAGTCCAACACTTTTCATAAGCTCCAATGCTTTTTGTTTTTTATCTTTAACTTTCACCTTACTTACATCCATTGATAAAATAATATTTTCTATCGCAGTTAATCTTGGAAGTAAATTATAACTTTGAAAGACTATTCCAATATCAGTATTTCTATAATTATCTAGATTCATCTTTTTTAAGTCTTTTCCATCAAATAACACATTCCCTTCAGTACATTTTTCAAGTCCTGTTATTAATGATAGTAATGTTGTTTTTCCGCTTCCACTTTTACCTTTTATTGCATACATTTTCCCTTGTTCAAATTCATAATTAATATTTTTAAAAACATATTTATCTTTTGGTGCATCTTTATATCTATACCCTACATTTTCTAATTTTAATATACTCATTTTCTTACCTATCCTTTCTTTGTTTGTTATTTGAAATTTTTATTTATGATCTTTCTTTCAATATAGTAAGAGGTGAGAACCTTTGAATACTAATCATAGATGCCAAACTACTTATAACTGTTAAAAATACACCTATAGCAAGTAATTCTGCAACAACCGTAAAGTCTACTACTGCATCTATTGAATCTATTTGTTCTACTATTGTAACACCTCTTGGATTCATATTCATATGTCCTCCATCAGGAGCTCCTTCTTCTGGTCCACCTTTTCCAAAATTATTTGAAATTTCTTGGTTTGCAGTTTCGCTTGCTTCTATTTCATTTTGAAGAAGCATATTTCCAATTGGTTTAGATAAAAACGTTCCAATAACTGCTCCTATAGATAACATTATAATTGTTACAATTAGTAGTTCCAAAACAAATTGAGTAGTTAGTTTAAATTTGCTAACACCAATAGTTCTAAATACACCTATTTCATATTTTCTTTCTCTAATGTTAATCATGTTAATTACAAATAAAACAATTGCTGCTATTACTAGCATAATAATTAGAAAAGTAGTTGCAAATGTTTTTACATTTTCAATTGATTTTGTTGCACTTTCTAACTCTTCTAAGTTAGTTGTTACAGTATAATACTCACCTAATCCTTTTTGTTTTATTTCCTCTGTAAATTTTTCTATTGAATCTTCATCTTGTAATACAAAAGATGGCGTTATATTTGTAACAAGTGTACTATCTTCTGCAACTAAACTTTCTATTACTCCTTCTCCTGTAATTATCTTATTTGCAGAAGGTGAATACATATTATTAGAATCATCTTGGTCTGAGTTATCTTGATATATTCCTTTAATTACAAAATCATATGTTTTTTCAGTATTTGGATTTTTAAATGTAATTGTACTTCCAACTGTAAGTTCATTTAAAGTTGCAAGTTCTTCACTTACCACACATTCAAAATTTGTAAAATCTGATATCATTTCTCCATCTGTTACTTTATAAATTCCATTTACAAAATCTGTCATAGCAGAATAAGAAGAATACCCATCAAGTTCAAAATCTCCTGTCAAATTTCTATCACTTTGAAATATTTCTTTACTTTTTGTAATTACAGTTGTAGTATCTCTGTTTATTATTTGTGGGTTTCCACCATTTCCTCCAGGTCCTCTTCCTGTTTGGCCACTTCCACCAGATACCTGTGAACTTGTTGTAGTTTCTCTGTTTTCAACTTCATATTCAAAAGAATCACTTGCTTTTGTTAAAGTATCACTATTTAAAGATGTACTATATACATAATAGTATTCTTTTAAGTAACTACTTTCTCCATAATTTTTTATATTATCTAATGTTAAAGCTTCTATATTGTTAAATGCTTCTATATTACTTTTTCTTGCATCTTCTCCGCCTTTAAATTGACTACTTAATTGTTTTCTGTCTAGCGTAATACTTGCTATAATGTCATGTGCCTCTTCATAATCTTTTACTAAGTTATTTGCTGTATTTCTAATTGCAAGTGTAATTGTTGCACTACATGCTATAACTAAAATAATAATTCCAATTAAAATATTCCTTCCCTTGTTTCTAAGTATAGATACTATACTATTTTTTAATATGTACATTTCTTTTCCTCCCTTATTGGTTTTTCTATACTTATTTATAAATTACGATTGTGTCTTTTTTGTGTTTTTTTAGTTATTAGTTTGAAAAAAAAACGAATACCGCATGCAAATTAATTATTACATACGGTATCCATTTAGTTAAATATTTGCTTCGAAAACTTCACCTAATTCAAGGTTAAGTATCTCTTTGTAATGCTCGAGAACATACTCCGATACCTTATCAAAATGCATTTTTGAGCCCCGGCTTCCAACACAACGTGAAAGATAAAGAGATGGTTGAACATGTGGTTCTGGATAGTTTCTGTCGTAAAGGACTAATTTGCCGAAATATAAACACTCACGACCTTTGTCGCTTTTGCATATAACAGCAAATATCTTTCCTCCTTCCCACCAAATTGTTGTAAAGTCTCTCGCCTTTTTTCTGATCCTGAATTTGATGTCATCTCCAGCAAATATACCTTTTGGAATTGTGTAGACTATACCAGCCTCACTCTTCCGTTGTGGCTCATAATCCAAAGTCATATATTCCTTTGGATATGGCGGCAAAACTATAAATTGATAGTTTCCTTTTGTTCCCATATTTTTCACTCTCCTTTCGCTTTGGCAATTGCCGTTGTTTTACAATAGGGAACTTTTCTGCAATTTATTGTTGCCATAATATTTTATCATAATTATGTAAAAAAAGCAACTATCAAAGAAAGGTCATTCACTTCAATGACCTCTCTTATTTGATGTTTTTTGACCCCGTCCCAAAAAACATTATTTATATTGGTTGTCTATTTCTTTTAGAATAACATCATGCGCACTTCCCTCTGAAATACTTACATCAGATACAAGTGTTAGTCTTGCTTTTTCATGAAATTCTGGTATTGTAACACTTCCACAGTTACACATTGTAGATTTAATTTTAGCAACTGTTACTTCCAAATTATCTTTTAATTTTCCTGCATATGGAATATATGAGTCAACTCCTTCTTCAAAAGAAAGTTTCTTTTCTCCTCCCATATCGTATCTTTGCCAGTTTCTAGCTCTGTTAGAACCCTCTCCCCAATATTCTTTAACAAAAGTATTTCCTCTTTTAATAACTCTTGTTGGGCTTTCGTCAAATCTTGCAAAATATCTTCCCATCATTACAAAGTCTGCACCTAATGCAAGAGCTATAGTAATATGATGGTCATGTACTATACCTCCATCTGAACATACTGGAATGTAAATTCCTGTTTCTTCAAAATATTCATCACGAGCAGCTACTACGTCGATTAGGCTAGATGCTTGTCCACGTCCAATTCCTTTTGTTTCACGAGTGATACAAATAGAACCTCCTCCAACACCTACTTTTATGAAGTCCGCTCCTGCTTCTGCTAAATATCTAAATCCTTCTCTATCTACTACATTTCCTGCGCCAATTTTTACACTATCTCCATATTTTTGTCTTACAAAATCTATAGTATTTTTTTGCCATACAGAATATCCATCTGATGAATCCATACAAATTAAATCGACACCTGCTTCTACTAGAGCTGGTATTCTTTCTTCATGGTCTCTTGTATTAATTCCTGCACCTACTATGTAACGTTTTTCTTCATCTAATAATGAGTTTGGATTATTTTTTCTTTCTTCATAATCTTTTCTAAACACCAAATATTTTAATCTTTCTTCTTTATCTAGAATTGGCAAACATGCTATTTTGTTTTCCCAAATAACATCATTTGCTTCTGCTAAACCAATTCCTTCTGTTGCCCATACTGTTTTTTCTTTTGGTGTCATAAACCCGTCAATTGGTGCATTCATATCATCTCTGCTTATTCTGTAATCTTTATCTGTTACTAATCCTAGAAATTTTCCACTTGCTGTACCATCATCAGTTATCATTACAGTAGAGTGTCCTGTTTCTTCTATTAATTCTAATACTTCTTTTAAAGGAGTTCCTGGTTTTACATTTGAATCACTTACAATAAATCCTGCTTTGTGTTTTTTTACGTGTCTTACCATGGCAGCTTGTGATTCGATTGATTGTGAACCATAAATAAACGCAACTCCACCTTCACGTGCAAGTGCAATTCCCATTTCTTCCCCAGATACTGATTGCATTATTGCAGATACCATTGGTACATTTGCATAATATTTTGCTTCTTCTCCTTTTTTATATTTAACAAGTGGCGTTCTTAAAGATACATTATTTGGTATGCATCTTTCATCTGTTAAATTAGGTAATAATAAAAATTCATTAAATGTTCTTGAAATATCTTCTAATACTTTTGCCATGTTTTTCTTTTCCCCCTTATTCAACATTTTCTGGTCTGTTCCAGAATTTTAATTCTGTTCCGTTTGGTTGCACTGCTATCATTCCATCTCCATCATTTGCTTCTTTTATTTCTACAATATTAGTAAGTCCATTAATTTTTCCATCTGTTCTTAATGAAGTAGCATTATCTCTCAATTGTGTAAATATATCCACATATTCTACTGTTCCATCTTCTAAAATACATAAAATAGCTGGTTCTACTCCTGTTCCAATGTTTCCTGAATAAATATCTTTTATATTTCCTGTTATTCCTGTAACAGAATAGGTGTTATTTTTAATATTATCTGCCACTTCTCCAACTATTGCTTCTATGTCTTGTCCAATTGTTATTTTTATATCATTATTTGAATATAATTTAGCAGTATACCCTATGCCAGTTATATTCCTAACTTCGTTTATAGTATCTGTTGTTTGATTATTATTTTGTGAATTCGTTGAATTTAAATTAGTTGTATTTTCTTCATTCTCCTCAGTTTGTATGTTACTTTTAACTTCATTTAGCTCTTCTTTAAGCTCATTTACTTGCTGTTGCTGTTCATCATATAAATGATTTATAAAAAATGTTACTCCTATTGCTACTATAATCAATAATGTAAAAAATACCGTTAATATAATTGTTGCTTCAACACTCAATTTTTTCTTTTTTTCTTCCATTTTTATCACTTTCCCTTTCTTCATTTGTTAATATATTTTTCTACAAGTTTTATTAATTCCTTAGCCGTTTCTATTTGTATTGCAGTTTTTTCATCTGTTGGTTCAAATTCATCATCATAATCGCTATCTTCCCTAATTGCTTTTGCTTGACTTATTTTTTTGCCCATTATTTTAGGAAATTTTTCAGTTTTTATATAATGCTGATTAAAATATGCAAGAACATCTTTATGTTTTTTAAAATCAACCCTTTCCAACGCAAGTACAGCTCTTATTGCATGAAATATTGCATAATATGCTCTATTATTAGCATTTAAATATCTTTTATCTTTATAATTATATTCTGCATCTGATAAATCTTGTTTAGCTCTTTCTAGCCTGTACTTAGCAAATTAACTTACATTAACTTCATCACCCAAATAAAATCACTCCTTCTTTATTTACATTCATATAAAATGGTACAACTTCTATTCTTTTATTATATTTTTCAACATTTTTTACTAAAGGAGATAGATCAACTTCGAAATTGTTATTATACTCAATATCATAAGCATAGTCCAAAATCTTATCACTAAATTTCATTATCTCATCATCTGTTAAGTCTGTCAAAATCATAATATCTACATCAGAATTATTTTTATAATCTCCTCTCGCATATGAACCATAAAGAATAATTTTTTTAACTCTATTTCCTAAAATGTGCTTTACTCCATCTACAAATTCGTTAATTATATTATTAACATTTTCAGGAATTTTCTTCATATGATTCACCTTTCTTTTATCCTTTTTATAATTCAACATTATTATATCATATATTTTTCATTTTGTAATAATTTTTATAAATTTATTTTATATAAAACTAAAACAAAGTAAAACTAATATTCCTAAAGCAATTCTGTAATATCCAAATATTTTAAAATCATGTTTCTTTATATAGTTCATTAAAAATTTGATAACAAAAAGTGAAACAACAAACGAAACAATCATTCCTATTAGTAGAATTAATAATTCTGCACCAGTAAAGGCAAATCCAAATTTAACAAGTTTTAATAAACTTGCACCTAACATTGTTGGAATTGCTAAATAAAAAGTAAATTCCGCAGCATTTGGTCTAGATAATCCTATTAATAATCCCCCAATTATTGTTGCTCCTGAACGTGATGTACCTGGGAAAATAGCAGCTAATAATTGGAATATACCAATTATTAAGGCATCTTTATATGTAATTTGTGAGTTTTTTTCCTTTTCATTTCTGTTTGTTTTTTTTCTATTTTCTATTAAGATAAATGCTATTCCAAAAACAATTAATGCAATTGCTATACAAAATGGATTATAAAACAAAGCTTCAAAAACATCATCAAATAATAAGCCTATTATTGCAGCAGGAATACAACCCACTAAGATTTTTCCCCATAAACTCATGATTTTTTTATCAAAATGAGAAAGTATTCCAGTTTTCTTAATTGCTTTTTGTTTATTATTCGTAATTGGCCAAATTCTTTTCCAATATAAAAGCACTACTGCTAAAATTGCTCCAAATTGTATCACCACTTGGAACATACTCCAAAATTCTGGTGATACTTCTTTAAATTTAATAAATTGTTCTACAAGTATTAAATGTCCTGTACTACTAATTGGCAACCATTCTGTTATTCCTTCTACTATTCCAAATATAATGGATTTTAAAATTTCAAAAAACATTTTTACCTTCCTCTCTAGATTAATTCAAAACACTTAATATAGTACTATATATAAATTCAGCAGACGATACAGGTGCAACTTTTCCTGGCAAAGCTAAAGCCCAAATTGAGTTTAGACCTTTGTCTTTAGCATATTCTTGGTCCACTCCCCCTGGTTTTGATGCTAAATCTATTAATAAAGCATCATTTTTAACAAAATCTAGTCTCTCTTTTGTAAGAATTAGAACTGGTACTGTATTAATAATAATATCATAATTTGATAAGTTACTTCCTAAATTGTTAATATCTGTTTCTTCATATCCATATGTTTGAATCCATGCTTTATCTTCTTTTTTTCTTGCAGCACAAGTAACTTTTGCATCTAAAGCTTTAAACTTTTGTGCTACAACTTTTGCAACTCTGCCAAATCCTAAAACTAAAACATTACTTCCTTGTATATTCCTTCTTGTATTTGATATTGCAATTTCTATAGTTCCTTCTGCTGTTGCAATTGTATTAAATATCGTTAAATCTTCTTGTTTCATAAGGTCTATAATTTTAACGTCATATTTTTCTGAAATATTTGCAACTTCCTTTGATATTGCCCCTGCAAATAGTATTTTACTTCCTAACTCATAAAATAAATCTTCTACTTTTATTTTTTGGTTGCTAAATGGAGTGTTTACTTCTATACCATTACTTGAAAATGGTACAGATGAAATTATATAATCTCCTTTTTCTAATGCACTTCCTAAATTTTCTTCAAACGAAATATTAGAAAATGCATTTAGTTTATTTGCATTTTCTAATCCATATGTATATACTGTGTTTTTTTCCTTTGCAAGAATAATTGCAAGTTCTACTATTCTAGAATCTCCTCCAATTATAGAAAACTTATTACTCATAAAATCCCTCCATATTTATAATTCACCTTAAGGATATTAAAACTTATTCTATTTTAATCTATATTAAATTTTTAGGATTTTATGAGTGACATTTTATTCTTGTATTTCTTTTTGTTTGTCAGTAGATAACATATCATCATTTGTTTTATATATTTCGTTTTTCTTATCATAGTCTTTCTTTAATAACCCAATATCATTATAACTTAGATGTCTTGTTAGTTCTGTCATTTCTTCTAAGTGTTCTTTTGCTTTTTGTTCTTTTTCTGCCATTGTTTTTGATATTTCTTCATTCTCTTCTTCCAAATTAAACGGTATCGTAAGTTTTGCAAGTATAGTTATAAATAATGGATCTTTTTTTACTTTTTGAACAATTCTTTTTGAACCAGAATCTATTGCAGTATTAGCATATTTTATTGCTGTATCTTTGTCTCCTTTTAGAAGATAAATTTTTGCAAGTTCAAAATATCCATCTGCAGTTAATTCTTCAAGTTCAATTGCCTGTAAAAATTTGCTCTCTGCTTCTTCTAAATCTTTATATATTAGTGCAATTTCTGCTAAAGCATATTTTGCATGATAAGCTAGTGCATTAATTTCAGCTGCTTTTTCATAACATATTTTCGCATTTTGAAAATCATTTAGCATTGTATATACTATACCTAAATTATAATTTATATCATAACTTAGTGGAGCATATTTTAATGCATCTTGATAAATATTTGCTGCTTCTTTATATTTTTCTTGTTCTATTAGAATTTCCCCAAGAAGCATACTTGCTTCTTGCATATCAGGTTTTTTATTAATAAGAGTAAATAACATTTCAGAAGCCTCTTGTTTTTTGTCTAAACCGTTTAATAAATTCGCAACTTTAAAATATGAATTTGTGTCTTGTTTATTTAAGTCAATTGCTTGTACATATTCATCTATTGCTTTTCTCATACCGCCTTCTTGTTCATATAACTCAGCTAGCATTTTATGAGCTTTGTAACTATTTGGGCACTTATCTAATAATGTAAGCAAAGCTTGTTTCGTTTTTTTATTATTACCTAAAAACACATACAATTTTGCTTTACTATAATAAACAATTTCCACAAGTTTAATATTTCTTTTTTCTAATATAATAATAAAAATTGGTAATAAAATAGATAAAATATATTTTAAAATTACAAATATCATATTTAATTTAATACCAAATAATACTTCTAAAAAGTTTAATGCAATTCCTATTGCTTCTAGTACTAAAACTATAACATAACTTGTATCATTATTTCTAATCATCTTAAAAAATAACAATACAAATATAGCGAATGAAATTACTGTAAATATTAGTTGTTCAATTAACATTTTCGTTTCCTCTCTACTACTACCTTTATTTTTTAAACCTTGTATATTGTATCATAAATTTTAAAATCTCTCAATATCTTTCTTACATATTGATTAGTTTCTTTATATGGAATATTTTCAATGTCAGATCCATCTTCTTTTATTATTCCCTTTTCAATCCAACCGTCTACTGTTCCAATTCCAGCATTATAAGCAGCTAGAGCTAATTCAACACTATTATATCTTTGTAATAAAATAGACAAATACTTACTACCTATATTGATATTTTTATTTACCTTGCAAAGCTCTAACTCTATATTTTCTTCATCAAGATTGATGCCATTTTTAATTGCTATATCTTTTGCAGTCTCTGGCATAAGTTGCATTAAACCAATTGCACCTTTTGTTGACACTGTATTTGGGTCAAAATTACTCTCTACTTTTATTACTGCAAAAATTAAATTTTCATCAACATTATATTGCTCGTGATACACTGAAACAACTTCTTTATAGGTTTTAGGATATATTATCTTTTGTATTGGATTTTTTAAAATTATTAGAAAAACAACTATAACAATTATTATTGCTAAAACTATACGCACTTTCTTGTTTTTCAAAATTTTAATCCCTCCTCTATTTACATTCATACCAATTATCTGCTTCTGAAATATCTGCAATAAGAGGTATATCTAATTTGATTGCTGATTCCATCTCTTTTTTTATAATCTCTTTCATCTTTTCTGCTTCTTCTTTTGGACTTTCTATTATCATCTCATCATGTACTTGTAAAACAATTTTTGATTTCATATTATTTTCTTTTATTTTTTGATAAACATGAATCATAGCAATTTTCATAATATCTGCTGCAGTTCCTTGTATTGGCGTATTCATAGCAGCTCTTGCTCCAAATTGTCTTACCATATAATTATTTGATTTTAATTCAGGAATGTATCTTCTTCTTTTAAATAAAGTTTCTACATATCCCTTTTCTTTTGCCTCTTCTGTTATATTATCCATAAATTGTTTTATACCTGAATATTGTTCCAAATATTCATCAATATATTGTTTTGCTTTTTTCCTAGAAATTCCTAATTGTTCACCTAGACCAAAATCACTAATTCCATAAACGATTCCAAAATTAACTGCTTTTGCATTACTTCTTTGTTCTTTTGTTACTTCATCTAATGGTGTTTTAAATACTTTTGATGCTGCTTGTTTATGAATATCTTCATTGTTGTTAAAAGCTTCCTGCATATGTTTATCTTTAGAAATGTGTGCAAGAACTCTTAATTCAATTTGTGAATAATCACTATCTAAATATACTTTTCCTTCTTCTGGTTCAAACACTTTTCTTACTCTTTTTCCAAGCTCAAATCTTGTTGGAATATTTTGCAAATTTGGCTCAGTAGAACTAATTCTACCTGTTGCCGTAATTGTTTGATGGAAAAATGAGTGAATCCTCTTAGTTTTAGGATTTATATATACTTTTAATCCTTCTACATAGGTAGAATTAAGTTTCATCAGTTGTCTATATTCTAATATCTGACCAATTATTGGATGTTCTCTTCTTAATTTTTCTAGAACATCTACATCTGTTGAATATCCGCTTTTTGTTTTTTTAATAACAGGTAGTTGTAACTTTTCAAATAAGATTTCTCCTAATTGTTTAGTAGAATTAATATTAAATTCTTCCCCTGCCATTTCATATATTACTTTTGTTAAAACTTCTAATCTTTCAGATAATTCTTTTCCAAAAGCATTTAATTCTTCTTCATCTACATACATTCCATTCCATTGCATATCTGATAATACTTCAACAGTTGGCATATCTATATTTGTAAATAATTCCATTGCATCTATTTCTTTTAGTTTTTCCTCTGTTTTTTCTTTTATTCCAGATATTACATATGCATTCATTGCACAAATCTTTTTTGTATCTTCAGTTTGCTCTTTCTGCACATCATCAAATAAATTTATTTGTTTATTTGCTTCTTCTTTATCTTCTTTGTACATATTTAAGTGTATTTCTAAATATGCCTGTGCCAAGTCTTCTATTTTAAGTTTATTATTTGTTGGGTTTAAAATATAACTTGCAATTGCAATATCATAAGATATACCTTTTAAAGTAATTCCTACTTGTTTTAACAAAATATATTGTCTTCCAATATCATGACTTATTTTTTTGATTTCATCATCTTCTAAGATGTCTTTAAATTTTTGAATTTTATTTTCATCTAGTTTAATATAATATGCTTCATTTTCTTGTTTATTATATATACTAAGAGACACAATTTGTTCTTTAATAATTTTTTCTGGATCTTCACATTTTCCGAGTTTCAATATAATAAATCATTTCTTTTTGTTTCTTGATTATTTCAATTATTTCATCTTCTGATTTTTCTACAATATTAACTTCTTGTTTTATTTCTTCTTTTACTGTTTCTTCTTGTCTTAACGAAAATCTGTCTATAAAACGATTAAAGTTTAATTTTTTAAATAATTCTAATACTTTTGCTTTATCCCACTCTTCTACTTTAAATTCTTCTAAAGTATCAGATATTGGAACTTGTAGATTAATTGTTCCAAGCTCTTTTGATAGCATTGCTATATCTTTATTGTTTTCTATATTTTCTTTTTGTTTTCCTTTTAAACCATCTTCTCCTTTTTCAACTTTCTCATACAAATTTTCTATTGAACCAAATTTTTGAATAAGAGAAAGTGCAGTTTTCTCGCCAATCCCTGGAACACCTGGTATATTGTCTGATGTATCTCCTTGTAAGCCTTTTACATCTATTAATTGCTTTGGCTCTATTCCATATGTTTCAATTATTTTGTTTCTATCAAACATATCTGTTTCAGTTTTTCCACCTTTTGTTCTAGGTATTCTAATTGTTACTTTATCAGTTGCAAGTTGGAATGTATCTCTATCTCCAGACAAGATAACAACTTCTAATCCTTGATTTTCTCCATATCTAGATAAAGTTCCTAAAACATCATCTGCTTCATATCCTTCTTTTTCAACAATATCAATATTCATGGCACGTAAAATTTCTTTTATGATAGGCATTTGCTGTGCTAGTTCATCTGGCATTCCTTTTCTGTTTGCTTTATATCCTTCATACATTTTGTGTCTTGCAGTTGGAGCTTTTAGATCAAATGCAACTACCATATATTTAGGTTCTATATCTTCTAATAGTCTAAATAGAATTGCTAAAAATCCATATACTGCATTTGTATATTTCCCATCTTTTGTTGTTAGCATTTTACTTCCCATTATGCCATAAAATGCCCTATTCATAATACTGTTTCCATCTATTAAAACTAACTTGTCCAAGAAAATACCTCCTTTAATTTGCTCCTAATCTTTTTAATACTCTTTGTTTGTTTCTATATTCTTTAATCTTCTCATTTAGAATATATATTCCAAATGAGCCCACCATTAATATAAAGCTAAATGGTGTACCATTTTGCCACCCTTCCCCATATGTTAAAAATACAGCATTTGCAAATTCACACACAATTGCAATTTGTGGAATCCATCTCATGTTTTCTGCTTTTTGCCATGGAATAAGTGGGAATAACCACATAATATACCATGGTTGGAAATTTGTAATTAATAAAAATAAAAATGCCATTATAAAGTAATTTGCTTTTTTCATTTCTGTTCTAAAGCATATATTTTTCTTATTTAATAATATAACCATACTAAAGAAATATATAATTACAAAACTGCCTAACAATAGGTTATTTATTGTACTTACTAATCCTTCAGGAGATGTGAAATACTCCATAATCATGATATAAATACTTTTTGCAAATTTTTCTTGTTGTGTAAATATTCCTGCAAGCACCTGAAAGTCTCTTACATAAAATAAATAAGGTATTGCAAAGATAATTAAAAATAGTATTCCATATTGTATACATTTAATAAATCTTTTTGATGGTTTTTCAGTTCTAAAATAATATATAATTATGAATGGTAGTAATAGTATTGTAAAGTATTTTATTGCAGTTGCCAGAGCTAAAAATACTATACTTAAAATTAGATTTTTCTTTTTTATTAAGTAAAATAATGATAACAAGACAAATAATACCATAAATATATCATTATGAACACAGGCAATTCCTTCTAGTAAAACTAATGGGTTTAACCCATATATTAATGGGAATATCTTTTTATTTGTTATTTTATATAAAAGATAACAATTTACTAAATGTACAATTACATTTAATACCTTAAATGCAAATAAGGCAAAATCAATATTTCCAAATGATATTGCTCCAACAAATTTACAAACCAAAGTCCATACTGCACCATAAACACAAACAGTATCAGCCCAGTCGTTTGTACTTGCTTGTTGCAGTACAGTATCGTTTGCTATATATCTACTATTTCCTTCTTGCTCTACAAATTGTGTAATTGTTGTGTAATAAGGATTTTGATTGTATCCTCCATCTATTCTTCCTATTCCTAAATAGTAAAATATATCTGAAGATGTAAAAGGTAATACTGCTATAAATATAATAGCGATAACTGCTATAAATATAAACATTTTTTTTGTGCTTTTAAAAATTTCTTTTCTTCGCTTGATAATTAGAAAATATAAGATACTAATAGCAAATAAAATAAATATATATAATATTGTTTGAGTCATTCTGCTTACTGGCATATCATATAAAAACTGAAAATATGGTCCAAAGCCCAAGACAGTTCTCTTACTTACAATATATATAATTGATGGAATAGCAAATAATATACTTACTATAATAAATAAAATTTTTGTAGTTTTATTTTTATTTATATTGTCCACTAATATCTCCTCTTTCTTCCTTTATTTATTTTTTATCAAATCTATATATTGCAATTAAACTTAATTTTAGTTCAATTATTGTTCTATCATTTCATCTGCAATTTTAACAAAATATTCTTCAACTTCTTCTGTTGTAGTATCTTGAGACAATGGCATTCTTAAAAATACTGCTCTTCTTGGGTATTTATTGTTATATACTAATCTAAAAGATTTTTCATCAAATCTTTTTTTATAATCATTGTATTCTGCTTCTTCTGAATGATATTTTACAAAATACATAGAATATACAAGCCATACACATTTTTCTGATAATCTGTCTTGAAGTTCAAATATTTTCTCTTTATTTTCATTTGATAGTGTATCATAATTAATCATAATCCATGCATATCCTTTACCTACATTAGTAAAGTTAGGGCCAAAATAGTGAAATTCATTGTCAATTTTTAAATCTTCTTTTTCTACTCTTTTGTCTCCTTCTTTTGGTAAATTCTTTTTGTTGCTACTACTCATGTTTGTTTCTATGTTTTTGTTTTTGAATATTTTACATGCCTTTCTTAAAGGTAATTCAATTATCTTGTCTATAATTTTGTCTGCACTTTCGTCTCCTATTAACTTTTTTCCAAATATTCCTATTGGTTTTACTTCTTTTACTAACATAGCAATCTCTCCTTTATTTTTTTATATAATAATTATAACATTTTATACTATCCAAATGAACAACTTTATTATCTTCTATTAATTTATTTATAACCCATTTACAAACTTCTACCATACCTTGATTAATGTCTTTTTTTATAATATCTACATATTCATTATAATTGTATTTTCTGTTTTCTTCTGTCGCATCTGCTAGATAAATTATTTTTTCTAACAGGCTCATGTTAGCTCGTCCAGTTGTATGATATGATACAGCATTTACCATATCATCTGTAAAACCGAATTCATTTTTACAAATTACCGCTCCAATTTTAGCGTGAATTAAGCTTTTATTTATTTTTTCTATTTCATCTAATTCTATATTATATTTTTTTATATATTCTTCTATCTCGTCGTTTGTAAGCTCTTTTGCAATGTCATGTGCAATTGCAACTAGTTTTACTGTATCTAAGTCTGCTCCGTAAACCTTTGCAAACTCTATTGCACGTTTTACAACTCCTTCTGAATGTTTAAACCTTTTTTCAGAAAGTTTATTTTTTACTTCTTCATATAATTTTTCATATTGAATCATACTTGTTTCCTTTCATTTTATCTTTTTTTATTTGTTTTTTATATCTTTCGATTGCATCAAAAGTTCGTCAAAGTCTGAAATATAAATTTGATCTTGTATAATTCTGTATTTTTCAAATTCAGTTTCTGCATGTAATTTTGCCATTTCTGCTGATATTTTTCCATTATCTTTTAAAATTTCATGATCCCACAATGTTAAAAATCCGTTTAACCTTTTTTCCCAATCTTCCATTGTCATAGGAATATGTCTCGTTGCTTGCATTTCTGCTAAATCTAAATATGCTGATACTAGTCTTTCTAACTGAGCAATTTCATTTTCTGATAAATAATTTTTAGCAATGACCACATCATATTTATGTATCTTACTATTTGATGATCCTTCCCATGCAGTTAATCCCATATTCTCTTTTTTATGATCTGCTCTATTGTAAATAATTTCTGCAGCAGTATTTCCAGAAATAGCATAATGTAATTTATTTTGTACAGAAGTAAAAAATCGAATTGTTGATTTGGCTGTTTTATCATAGTCTATTGAAGTTGCATAAATGTCAGTTATTTTTTGATAAAATTTTCTTTCTGACATCCTTATTTCTCTAATACGTTCTAATTGTTCTTCAAAATATTTTTCTGTTAAAATTGAGCCTCCATTTTTTAGTCTTTCATCATCCATAACCCAACCTTTTATTGTATAATCTTTAACTATTTGGTTTGCCCATTTTCTAAATTGTACTGCTCTTTCATTATCTACTTTAAATCCAATAGCAGTTATCATTTGAAGATTATAATGTGCAACATTTCTTGAAACCTCTCTGTTACCTTCTTTTTGAACTATTAAGAAATTCTTAATAGTTGAACTTTCATCTAATTCATTATCTTCATATATAGTTTTTATATGTTGATTAATTGCAGAAGTTGTAACATTATACAAAGTAGCTAACATTTTTTGAGTAAGCCATATATTTTCATCTTCATATCTAACTTCTATTGATTCTGGATTATCTCCAATTGCTGCTACATAAGTTAAATATTCTGCTGCACTAGAACGAATTGATATTTCATTATCTTTTTTCTTATTCAATAAACATTCCTCCTTTATTTTTTATCTTTTTCTATTTGTTTTTGATATCTATCTTCTTCTGAGAAAACACATCCACAGTATTTTTGCATGTACAAACCTAATTCTCTTGCTTTTGCTTGTCCCTCTCTAAATCCGACTCTAAAGTCTCTATATAAAAATTCTATACCATATTTTTTTGCCATTTTGTTTGCTACCTCAACTAATAACTCATGATTTTGATATGGGCTTACAAGTAGTGTTGTAGAAAATGCATCATATCCATTCTCTTTAGCATATTTTGCTGTTTGCTCTAACCTAACTGGATAACAATAGTTACCACAACGATTTGGTAAATCATCTATTACATTTTTACAAAAATCTTTTAATCCATAATTTTCTTCAAAAATAGCTTTTACACCTATATCTGTAGTATATTGTTTTAAAGTATCTCTTCTTGTTTTATATTCAATATATGGATGAATATTAGGATTAAACCAATATACAGTTGGCTCAATTTCTTCTTTTCTTAAACTATCTATACAATATACACTACATGGCGCACAACATGTATGTAGTAACAATTTCATTTTAACTCTCACTCCTCCAATAGCAAATAAAACTGACGTAGACAAAATTATATTTTTTTACCTAAAATAATGATATATTTTCTTCTGGCATATTATATCCCAGATGCTTATATGCATCTGGCAATACTTTTCTTCCTCTTAATGTTCTTGCAATAAAACCAATTTGAATTAAATATGGTT
>CANQEA010000028.1 GCA_947594095.1 uncultured Clostridia bacterium
TCTATTTTTTTATAAAAAAGAATAGCTGGATTTTTATTACATTCTGAACATAACATATGTTTTAAATTCCTCATTTCTTTTTAAATTTTAACAATATATATCATACCTCAAAAATGCATAATAGTCAAGAGCTACATAAAATTATTATGAAAACATTGCAATGTATTTTTATTTAAATGTCAATAGGTTTATTAAAATCAAGTCAAATTTGCCAAATATATAAAATAATGGTATAATACATATGGAATTATAATTTATAAGGAGATACAAATGAATGTAAATTTACCAGAGAAATTTAAGTTATCTATAAAACAAAAAATAGCATTTGGAAGTATAATTGTAATTTGTATTATAGCTGTAATTGTTGCATTTTATGTACAATTTTATGCAAGAATAGATTTTGGGGAACTACTTGGATTTTCTGAAAAACAAGTTAATATTGGAAACAAATCTGATGAGCAAGTAGAAAATATAAAAACAGACTTTGATTCAATATTTGTAAATAAATTGGCATCTATACCAGAAAATACTATAGAAAAAAGGGCAGACAAATCAAAAGATTTAGTTTATACTAAATCAGAAATATTTGAGAATAAATTAAATAGCTATGACATAAATGCAAATATTCCATACATAAATATAGACAATAAAATAATAGAAAAATATAACGAAGAAATAAAAAGTAATTTTGAAGACTTTGTAGATAAAGCAATGGACACAGAAAATAGAAATATTATTTATTCTGTTGAATATGCAGCAAGCGTTAAAGATGATATATTATCTCTAATAATTCGTTCTAATTTAAAGCAATCTACAAGTGCACAAAGATTACTTATTCAAACATATAATTATGATTTGAGAAACAACAAAGAGGTGTCTTTAAAAGAATTATTAGATATTGAAGGCCTAGATGTTGGAATTGCACAAACTAAAATAAATGATGAAATTAGCAGAGCACAAAAAAAGGTTCAAGATCTAAATTCACTTGGATATACCGTTTATAGTAGAAATGTAAACGACAAAATGTATAAAGTTGAAAATACAACTGAATTCTATATGAGTAATAATACATTATATATTATTTATCCATATGGAAATGATAACCATACATCTGAAATGGATATAATTATATTATAAAAAGAAACCTTGCACTTGATAAAACAAGTATGCAAGGTTTCTTCTTTGAAAATAAAAGGGGATGTTCTTAATTCAAATCAGTATTACTTTACTGATTATATATATACTATAACAATCAAATTTGTCCATTGTGTGAAAAGTAAGTGAAATTTATAAATTTATTTTATTTTTTATCAATTAAAATGTGAACATCTCGCAATTGATCTCTTCTAACAGTACTTGGAGCACCCATCATTAAATCTTGTGCTTTACTGTTTAGCGGAAAAGCAATTACCTCTCTAATTGTTTCTGAATCTGTAAGAAGCATAAGCATTCTATCAATTCCAGGGGCAATACCTGCATGTGGTGGAGCACCATATTGGAAGGCTGTATATAAAGCACCAAATTTAGTTTTTACTTCTTCTTCTGTATAACCTGCCATAGTAAAGGCTTTAAGCATAATTTCAATATCATGATTTCTAACTGCACCAGAAGAAAGTTCAATACCATTACAAACAAGGTCATACTGATATGCCAAAATATCTAATGGATTTTGTGTTTCCAAAGCTTCTAGTCCACCTTGAGGCATAGAAAAAGGATTATGACTAAATGACAATTTGTCATGTTCATCTAGCTCAAACATAGGAAAATCTACAATCCAACAAAATTCAAATGAATTCTCATCGATTAAATGTAAACGTTTTCCAAGTTCAGCTCTTATTTCGCCTGCTAATTTTTCAACAACACCAGGAACTTCTGCAATAAAGAATAAGCAATCACCAGGCTTTGAATTAGTTCTTTTAAGCATTTCTTCTCTTGCATCATCTGGAATAAATTTAGCAATAGGTCCTTGGAAACTTCTATCTTCCATAACTCTAAGCCAAGCTAAGCCTTTAGCTTTTAAATCTTTTATTGCATAATCTGTCATTCCCTCAAAAAAGCTTCTTGGTTCATCTGCAACATCATGAGTTGCAATAGTTCTAACAATTTTACTTTTAAAAGCATTTAAGTCAACCTTTTCAAAAATATCTGTAATATCTTCAATAACTAATGGATTTCTTAAATCTGGTTTGTCTGTACCATATTTTAACATAGTCTCTTTATAAGTAATTCTTGGAAATGGATAATTATTTATCTTTTTATCAGAAAATTCTTTAAAAGTATTATATATAACTGGTTCAATAGCGTTAAACACATCTTCTTGTGTACTATAAGACATTTCCATATCTAATTGATAAAATTCTCCTGGTGCTCTATCTGCTCTTGCATCTTCATCTCTAAAACAAGGTGCAATTTGAAAATATTTATCAATACCAGAGACCATAAGCAATTGTTTAAATTGTTGTGGTGCTTGAGGAAGCGCATAAAATTTACCTGCATGTAATCTACTTGGCACTAAGTAATCACGTGCACCTTCTGGAGAAGAACTTGTTAAAATAGGAGTTTGAATCTCCAAAAAACCTTGTTTAATCATTTGCTCTCTTAAAAACTGTAAAACTTTTGCTCTTAATATTAAATTATCTTTTAATTTATCATTTCTTAAATCTAAAAAACGATACTGTAACCTTAAATCTTCTCTTACTTCTTGGTCAGAGTTGATTTCAAAAGGTAAAGTTTTAGTTCTTTTTCCTAAAATTTCAATATTCTCAATTGCAATTTCCACTAAACCTGTTTTGATATTAGTATTTATTGTTTCTTCATCTCTTTTTCTAACAGTTCCAGAAACACATACAGAAGACTGTACAGGTATATGTGATGCAAAATCAACATCTTCTGGCTTTCCAGAAGTAACAACTTGCGTTGTTCCATACATATCCTTAATATCAAGAAAAACAAGACCACCAAGGTCACGAATAGTTTGGACAAAACCAGCAATTTTAACTTTTTTGCCAACATCCTCTAAACTAATTTCATTACAATTATGAGTTCTATACTCGTTCATAAAAATACCTCCTTGTCATATTGACATTACTGTATGGTGATATTTTTTGTGTGAAGCACAAAAAAATATCCCATGCATATATGCAGGGACGAAATAAATTCCGCGGTACCACCCAGCTTGAAAGTATAGCTTTCCACTTAAATTAAAATTGCTCCAATGTGTTTCACTTAGTTTAGGTTGACCTTAAAGGGCTTACAGCCTATGACCCTTATTCTCTAAAAGTAACTTCTAATAGCTTTGCATTGTACAAACGCAAATATTTTAAAATTTATATTACTATTTTACATAGTATTTACCAATTTGTCAATATTTATGATGAAAATTTATGCATATTTTTATCTAGATGCTCATATCATACAATGGAGTGATTTGTATGAAAATGAAAAAAGAAGAAAAAGTGCAAACCGTAAAGTTAAACAAAAAAATTGATATAAACAGTAAAACATTTGGAAAAATAATGAATATCTACGAAAGTGCAATGACAGAAACAGTAGAAAAACTAAAAGAAATACAAAAAGAGTATCAAAGAGTGCACAAATATAATTTAATAGAAGACATTACATATAGAATAAAAAAGCCAGAAAGCATATTAAATAAAATGGAAAAAAAGCATTATAAATTAACATATAAACAAATGGTACAACACATAAATGATATAGCAGGAATAAGAATTATATGTCCATTAAAAAAGGACATATTTTTAATTAAAGAATTAGTAAAAAATATATCGGAAATAAATATAATAAAAGAAAAAGACTATGTTACACATCCAAAAGAAAGCGGATATTCGAGCTTTCACCAGATAATAGAAGTTCCAACAAATTTAGGTGGAAGCATTATAAATGTTAAAGTCGAAATACAAATAAGAACAATTGCTATGGACTTTTGGGCAAATTTAGAACACAAAATAAAATATAAACCTGAAAAAGTTATTAATTACAGAATATCAAAGGAGTTTATAAATATGATTATATAACAAAAAAGAACTGTTTTCTTTTGAACAAGATTTAAAGAGATTTAAAAAAAATGAAGGATTTATGTAAAATTGGTCGAATAATATAATAGTGTAGATTTTTTTGAAAGTCAAAAAAATATTTTATATTTACTTAATAAAAAACAAAAAGAAAGTGAGGAATAATTTTGCGATATAGTGAAGAAATAATTGAAGATGTTAGACAGTCAAATGATATAGTAGATATTATATCACAATATGTTAGGCTAAAAAGAAGCGGAAGAAATTATTTTGGGCTATGTCCATTTCATAATGAAAAATCACCTTCTTTTTCTGTTTCACCAGATAAACAAATATTCCATTGTTTTGGATGTGGAGTAGGAGGAAATGTATTCACATTTTTAACCAAAATAGAAGGGATCGGCTTTATAGAAGCATTGCAAGAATTAGCACAAAGAGCAAATATAACACTTCCAAGTTTAGACAATGGACAAGACTCAGCAAAAGAAGAACTAAAAGCAAAAGTATACAAAGTAAATGAATTTACAGCAAAATATTATCATGAAAATCTATATAAAAAAGAAGCAAAAGCTGCTCAAGAATATGTCAAAAAAAGAAAACTAACAAACGAAACACTAAAAGCTTTTCAAATAGGCTTTTCAGGAAAATTTGATGAGTTATACAAAGAACTAAAAAAACAAGGTTTCGAAGAAAAAGAAATTTTAGAATCTGGGCTAGTAAACAAAAACGAAAATGGAACATACATAGATAGATACAGAAACAGACTAATGTTCCCAATATGTGATGTAAGAGGAAGAGTTATTGCATTTGGAGGAAGAGTGCTAGATGACTCAAAACCAAAATACATAAACTCACCAGAAAACATTGTTTATAGCAAAGGAAGGCACTTATTTGGTCTAAATGTTGCAAAAAAATCAGACATAAAGAAAAGACTCTTAATCGTAGAAGGCTATATGGACGTTATATCCTTACATCAAAGAGGAATAAAAAATGTAGTTGCGCCGCTTCGGAACTGCTTTAACTCAGCAACAAGGATATTTACTTAGAAATAACTCAGATCAAGTAGTTTTAAGTTTTGATTCAGACGAAGCAGGACAAACTGCTAAAGTAAGAGCTATGGAAATATTACAAAACATGGGTTGCGACATTAGGATATTACAAATGGAAGGTGCAAAAGATCCAGACGAATATATCATAAAATACGGAAATGCAAGATTTGAAAATTTAGTAGAAAAAGCAATTTCAGTAGTTGAATTCAAAGTAAAACTATTAAGGAAAGACTTGAATCTAGAGAATGTAAATGACAAAATTAAATTTTTAAATGAAATAGCAAAAATTATTTCTAAAATTGAAAACATTATGGAAAGAGAAATCTATATTGAAAAAATTGCAAAAGAATATGACATATCAAAAGAAGCAATTTATGCAGAAGTAAACAAACTTACATATAGCAACAATCAAGGAAGTAAAATTTTAGAAAAAAGAAGACCAGTTGTAAGAACAGTAAATCAAGAACTAAAAGAAGTATCACCTAAAATAAAAAGAAGAGAAAACACAATCTTATCAATTTTATTATCAGGTGATATAAATATTTTTCAAATAATTAGGCAAAATATTAATGCAGAAGATTTCAAATATGAAATAAACAAAAATATTGCAAAAGAAATATACAAGCAATTTGAAAGTGGAAACACAAATGTAAATAGCATTATTAATATGCTTGGAGAAGAAGAACAAAATCATATTACAGAAATTATGGCAGAAGACTATGAGATAGATACTGAAAATATAGAAAAAGCAATAGATGATATAATGCAGTCATATGAAAAAGAAAAACTAACAGAAAGAAAAATGGAAATTTTAAAATTGCTAGATGATACAAATGGGGAAGAAAGAAGTAAATTAGAAAAAGAACTTAGTAATATTATAATAGGTTTAGCCAAAATGAAATAGGGGTAGATGGCTAAAGTCTATGAAAGGGAAGGTATTAAAATGGCAAGTAAAAAAGAAAAGTTAGAAGATATGGAAAAAGAAGATATTAAAGTAAAAGAAGAAACTAAAAAAGCAAAAAAAGAAGTAAAAACAGAAAAATCTAAAAAAGAAGCAAAAACTAACAAAAACGAAAAAGTAAAAAAAGAACAAAAAGTAGATTCCAAAAATGAAAAATCAAAAAAGAAAGAAATAAAAGATAATAAACAAGAAGAAGCAAAAAAAGTTCCAAAAAAGAATGAAGAAATAGTAGAAGAAAGTGCAAAGAAAGAAGACAAAAAAGATGAAAAAGCAAGTAACGAATCAAAAAGCGATGTAGAAACTTTAGAAGAAAAAGACAGCAAAGCATTAGAAGAAGAGGCTAACAAAATTTTAGAAGAAAATAAAGAAGAAAGCAATTTAAAGGAAGAAAAAATAGATAAAATTCTTAAAAAAGCTAAAGAAAATGGAAAAATAACAATGGGAGATTTGGCTACAGAGTTAAATGATGTTAATCCAGAACAAATGGATGAAGTATTTGATGCTTTTGAAGAATTAGGAGTGGACTTGCTTCAAGAAGATGAATTAGATGAACCAGATATAGAAGATTTAAAAGAAGTAGAAAATCTAAAATTAGATGAAATAACAGACAACACATTTGAAGGTGTAAATATAGATGACCCTGTTAGAATGTATTTAAGAGAAATAGGTAAAATTCCACTATTATCTTCAGAACAAGAGTTAGACTTAGCACAAAGAATCTTAAATGAAGATAACCCAGAGGATGCTGAATATGCTAGAAAAGAATTAGCAGAAGCAAACTTAAGATTAGTAGTTAGTATTGCTAAAAAATATGTTGGAAGAGGAATGCTATTTTTAGACTTAATACAAGAAGGAAATATGGGTCTAATAAAAGCAGTAGAAAAATTTGATTATACAAAGGGATTCAAATTTAGTACTTATGCAACATGGTGGATTAGACAAGCAATTACAAGAGCAATTGCTGACCAAGCAAGAACAATAAGAATTCCAGTTCACATGGTAGAAACTATTAATAAATTAATTAGAACATCAAGACACTTATTACAACAATTAGGTAGAGAACCTACCCAAGAAGAAATAGCAGCAGAAATGGAAATACCAGTTGAAAAAGTAGCTGAAATTCAAAAAATTGCACAAGATCCTGTATCACTTGAAACTCCAATTGGAGAAGAAGACGACAGCCATTTAGGAGATTTTATTAGAGATGATGATGCACCAGCACCACATGACTCAGCTGCATATACACTACTTAAAGAACAACTAGAAGAAGTTATGAATACATTAACTCCAAGAGAAGCTAAAGTATTAAAACTTAGATTTGGACTAGAAGACGGAAAAGCAAGAACTTTGGAAGAAGTTGGTCGCGAGTTTGAAGTAACTCGTGAAAGAATTAGACAAATTGAGGCTAAAGCACTTAGAAAGTTGAGACATCCTAGTCGTAGTAAGAAGTTACGTGACTACATGGGCTAGAATGGTCAAAAAATAATCAGCATCTTGCGTCGTTAGATTTCGTTTAAAATCAAATCAACGTGCAATAGCACGCCTCATTGATTTTAAACTCATCTGCCTAGCAATATACTAATTCTTTTTCGACCTAGTATATAAAAAAGGCGTATACGCTTGACGTATAAATAAAATTTTCTTGCCAAAATTTAATTCTTTTCGGACAGTAAATGCGGAAACAAAACGTTAAACGGAGGATGAAATGGAACAAATACAAGATTTTATTGCAAATATAGTAGCAATCAAAGAATTAGACATTGTTATTGCAATTGCAATTATAGTGCTTTTTAGAATTTTTAGTGCATCGCTTTCATATATCATTATTAAGATGTTTAAGTTTAAAACTAAAAATCAAAAAAAGATAAAAGAAAGTGCTTTTTATAAACCATTAATTACATTTATTAGATTATTAGGGATATATATAGCAGTAGTATTTTTAAAAGAACCATTTAATATTAGTGAAGATATTATGGAATTTGCCAAAAAGCTATTCATAATATTTAGTACAATCTTATGTAGTAAAGGTTTTGCACTAAGCTTTACACCAGATTCATCTATTGTAAAAAAGGTAAAGACAAGTTTTGGAAAAGAAGTAGAAGACAGCATATTAATTTTTATACTAAAATTAATAAGAGGAATAATTTATGTAAGTGCAGGCTTTATTGTATTAAATGTTCTTGGAATTAACTTAAATGGTTTAGTTGCAGGACTTGGTATTGGTGGTGTAATAATTACACTTGCTGCACAAGACACAGCAAAAAATTTATTTGGTGGACTAGTAATATTTTTAGATAGACCATTTGTTGTTGGCGATTGGATAGAAGTAGACACATTTGAAGGAACAGTAGAAGATATTACATTTAGAAGTACAAGAGTAAGAACATTTGAAAATTCTTTAGTAAATATACCAAATTCAGTTATAGCAAATGCATCTATTATAAATTGGAGCAAAATGGAAAAAAGAAGATACAAAACAAATTTATGCCTAGAGCTTGATACACCACTAGATAAATTAGAAATTTTTAAACAAAGAGTGCATGAGATGTTGAGATCAAATGACACAGTTGCAGATGAATCTATAATTGTTAGGTTTGACTCTATTGTAGACAATGGAATAAATGTACTAATATCAAGCTATACCGAATCTGTAGACTATGTAAGTTATTTAGAAGAAAGAGAAAAGATAAATTACAAAATTATGAGAATACTAAAAGAAGAAAATATAGAACTTGCCTATGATACAAAAACAATATATACAAAAACAGCCAATTAAAGAGAAGTCTTTAATTGGCTCTCTTAAAAAACAAAAATATTTCACAAAAAAGACATAAAACTATTTTATAATATAACTATAATTTATGAGAGAAGGTATAATAAATGTTAAATAATTATATTTTAGTTGTAGATGATGAGCAAAGAATGAGAAAGTTAATTAAAGATTTTTTGTCGGCAAAAGGATATAGCGTATTAGAAGCAGAAGATGGAGAAAAAGCATTAGAAGTATATGAACAAAATAGAAATAAAATAATGTTAATTCTATTAGATGTTATGATGCCAAAGTTAGATGGTTGGTCTGTTTTAAGACAAATAAGACAAGACTCAAAAGTTCCAATTATTATGCTAACAGCAAGAGGAGAAGAACAAGATGAATTATTTGGATTTGAATTAGGTGTAGATGAGTACATATCTAAACCATTTAGCCCTAAAATATTAGTTGCAAGAGTAGAAGCAATTTTAAAAAGAACAGGTACTGAAAGTAAAGGAACAATAGAATTTGAAGGAATTGAAATAGATAAAGAAGGAAGAACCGTAAAAGTAGATGGCAAAGCAATTGAACTAAGTTTAAGAGAATATGAACTATTATTATATTTAATAGAAAATCAAAATATAGCATTATCAAGAGATAAAATCTTAAACAATGTATGGAATTATGACTATTATGGAGATTCTAGAACAATAGACAGTCATATTAAAAAAATTAGACACAAGTTAGGAAAAAAAGGAAAATATATTAGGACAGTAAGAGGAGTGGGGTATAAAGTTGAAAGATAAAATAAAAAATGCTTTATGTTCTGTAAGAGCAAGGTTATTTTTTACAATAAGTTTAGTTATTTTAGGAATCATTAGTTTCCTGATTTTAGTAAATAATCTTATTTTTGGAAAGTTTTATTTATATAGTAAAACACAATCATTAAAATCAGTATATAATATGGTAAATAATTATTACAACAAAGCACAAAATATAGATATTGAGTCAGAGCTAGAACAAATTGCAATAAAAAATAATTTTGATATTTTAATAAAAAACAACCAAAATGTTAATATATACACATCTAATAATAAAGATTTTTTAGCTACACTAGGTCAAATGAACGAAATGACAAGTAATTCTAACCGTAATAATACACAAATTATAGAAGAACAAGAAAATTATAATATAAAGAGAATGAAAGACATAAGAAATGGTATAACTTATGTACTACTTTCGGCAAGACTTGACAATTCATATTTGTTATACATAAGAATTCCTATTACATCAATAGAAGAAAGTGTAAAAATATCAAATAATTTCCTGTATTTAATGGCAGGATGTGCAATACTTGTTGCTGCAATTTTGGTTTTTGTTATTTCGAGAAGATTTACAGAGCCAATTTTAGAGTTAAATGATATAGCAAAAAAGATGTCTAAATTAGACTTTAGTAAAAAATATAAAGAAACAGACACAGATGACGAAATAAATGATTTAGGAAAAAGTATTAATATAATGTCAGATAAACTTGAAAAAACAATTAAACAACTTAAACAAGCAAACATTGAACTAGAAAAGGATATTGAGGAAAAATCACAAATAGATGAAATGAGAAAGAGTTTCATCTCAGATGTATCACATGAATTAAAGACACCAATTGCCCTAATACAAGGTTACAGTGAAGGGCTTCTTGAAAATGTTAATACAGACGAAGAAAGCAGAAAGTTTTATGCAGAAGTCATTTTAGATGAATCAGAAAAAATGGACAAATTAGTTAAACAATTATTAGAACTCATGAAACTAGAATATGGGAAAAGGGATTTTAATGATAAAGAATTTAACATTGTTGAACTAGAAAAAGAAGTAGTAAGAAAATCAAAAGTTATGATCGATGAAAAAGATATTGAAATAAAATTTGAAACTCCTGATGAATTAAATGTTTTTGCTGATGATTTTTACATCGAGCAAGTAGTTACAAATTATTTAACAAATGCAATAAAAAATGTAGAAGCGGTAAATGGAGAATGTTTTATTAAAATTGAAAATGAAGTAAATGTAGAAAAAAATAAAGTAAGAGTAAAAGTATTTAACACAGGTGCAAATATTCCAGAAGAAGTTTTACCAAAAATTTGGAATAGGTTTTATAAGCAAGATGAGTCAAGAAGTAGAGAAAATGGTGGATCTGGAATTGGGCTTTCAATTGTAAAAGCAATTATGAATAACTACGAAAATGACTATGGTGTTATAAATAAAGAAAATGGAGTAGAATTTTATTTCGAATTAGATCTAAAAATGTAAGAAATGCTAATGAACTTTGAGTAAAGTTCATTAGCATTTCTTAGTATATTTTATAAAATTGTATTTGCTTCTGCATTTGAAATAAATCCATAATCAACCATAGCTTTTATAACTTGAGCTTGTCTTTGTTTTGCAAGAACTGGATTAATAGTTGGAGCATATATTGAAGGTGCATTTGGAACACCAGCAAGCATAGATGCTTCATTTAAATCTAAATCTTTTGGCTCTTTTTTGTAATAAAATTGAGAAGCATCATATATTCCATACTGTCCTTCTCCAAAATAAGCAGTATTGACATATACTTCAAAGATATCATTTTTAGAAAAGTTTTTTTCTAAATCAAAAGATGCCATAATTTCAGCAAGTTTCCTTATAAAACTTTGGTCTTGATTAAATACAACATTTTTAGCAACTTGTTGTGTAATTGTACTTCCACCTTGTTCTAATTCGCCTTCTTTAATGTTAGAAAAAAATGCACGACCAATAGCAATAAAATCCACTGGACCATGGTCATAATATCTATGGTCCTCAATTGCAATAACTGCATTTATATAATTTTTAGGCAAATTATCAAACTTAACAAAATGCTCTTTTTTTTGTATTTCTTCAACTCTAGTAACTAGTGGCTTTTCTTTAATAGCTTCAGAATAGTAAGAATAACCTATAATAAAAAGAATACTAGCTAACACAATAAATAATATTAAAAGAACTAATAATACTTTTCTTATTATTTTCATATAAAATTTTCGTTCCTCTCAAATTTCTATGTTTCAGCAATTGTTTTTGCAACATTATAAATTAATCTTTGTTTTTCTGTAGAGCATTTTTTTAATAATTCTGCAAATTCTTTATCTAAGTAGTTTTCAGAGTTGCTAGATGCACCACTTAAAACATATCCTTCAGATACATCTAATAAACCACATAATTCATTTAATCTTTTTAAATTAATATGAGAATTTCCCCTTTCTACACGACTTAAAAATGCAACAGAAATATCTAATTGCTCTGCAAGTTCTTCTTGAGTGTAGTTTTTAGATAATCTTGCTTCTTTTAATCTCCTACCAATAACTTCATAATCTAATGCCATATTTATTACCATCCTTTCTTAGGTTAATTTTAAATTGAAATAATATTAAAATATAATTTCAATAAATTACCTTTTTATTTTTTTCATTATATATTTAATTTTAACATTTATAATATAGCATTTTATGGTTTAAATTTACAGAAACTAAAAGAATATATGTAACCTATAGGTTAAAAAACTTTTCCTATTTGTTCCATTTTTTTAAGTAAAAGCTATTATTTATAAAAGAGAATTTTTTTAATAACATATAAAAAAACACATATATACATGTATTTGTGAGTAAGATTACACAAAAAATAATTAATTCAAAATTTAAAATTTAAAGAAAAATCAAGAAAAAACGAGTATAAATTAGTAAAATTTAGCAAAAATGGAATTATTTAGAAAAAGATATGGTTAAAAATGAACAATTAGAATATTTTGCGTATACATAATTTGCTTTTGGAGAGAATATATTGTATAATAAATAGTATCGCGTTAAAAAATTTAAGAAGGAGTGAAAGCGTATTTTAAAAAAGAAAGTTAAATATTATACAAAAGAAATCATCAAGTTTTTCAATATCGGTATACTAGCTTTTGGTTTTATTATCGCGATAATACTTATAAAATATAAACCAATTTATACTGTTAGCATCGAAGGGCAAGAATTAGGATATGTAAGTAATAAAGAAGCTTTAAAAGAAAGCATAAAACAAAATATAGTACAAGAAGAAAACAAAAATGTAGATTCAGTAGATATAAATGTAACACCTGAATTTCAATTAAAACTTGTATCAAGAGAAACAAAAACAAATGAAGACGAAATCTCAAAGAAAATTGAAGAAGATACAACTGTAACATATAAATATTATGAAATAGCATATAACAATGAAAAGGTGGAATCTGTTGACACAATAGAAGAAGCCGAAAATGTTGTAAATCAAATTAAAGAGCAAAAGCAAGAAAATGAATTAAACTTAACAATTGTAGAAAAATACACAACAAACAAAGAAGAAGTTCAAACAGATGAAATAGAACTTGCAAAAAACAACGCAATTCAAAATATTAGTGAAAAACAAGTTGAAGAAGAACAAAAGAAACAAGAAGAAGAAAGAATAAAAAATATGCCAAGCATAAATGGAATAAAGCTTGCAGTAAAACCAGTATCTGGTACAATTTCATCAAGATATGGAGTAAGTAGTAGTATTAGAAGTTCAAACCATACGGGGCTAGATATTGCTACAGCCCAAGGTACACCAATTAAGGTAGTTGCTGATGGTACCGTAACAAATGCAAGTTATACTGGTTCATATGGTAACCTTGTAAAAATAAGTCACGGAAATGGTATTGAAACTTGGTATGCTCACACAAGTAAAATGTATGTAAAAGTAGGCCAGACAGTTAAAGCAGGAGATGTAATTGCAGCAGTTGGCTCAACTGGAAACTCAACAGGACCTCATTTACATTTCGAAATAAGAATAGACGGAAAACACGTAAACCCACAAAATTATTTATACAAATAATGTCGCTATTTTGGACGTTTCTGTTTGCGACATTTATGTCGCATTTGGGACACATCTTTAAAATTTAATAATTAAATAAATGAGGCGAAAAACTTTTAAAGGTTATCTGCCTCAATATTTTTTGCTTTTTTTGGGACGGGGTCAAAAAACATCAAAGTAAAACAATGAGCCTAGTTGATCTAGTGTGTACATTTTTTAATTTATAAATTTTGAATATGGAATTTTTTCAAAGAAAAGTTACCATTTACAGCAAATTCTTCTAGCTCTTATAAATACCTATTGACAAAATATAAAAAACGATATATTATAATGTTACTTTTAAATTACATTCTATTTTTATAGACTTTAAAATCACAATTTTATTTAACTATTTAAACTTTTTATTCTATATTTATATCTACGAACCACATCAAAAAAATTCAAAAAAGAAAGAAGGCGATAAAGCGTTTATGAACGAAAAAAGTCGAAGATACCTTGACAGGTTAATGAAATTATATTACAATATAAGTAATACTAATAATATGAAAAATAGCGATGGATTCAACTATATTGTTCATTCAAATATTATGAAACTAATAACGCCAAATATACGCAATAACATGATTTTAGCAGAACCATCTGCACCATATATATTAGGTGAAAATAGTCAAATAAATAATACACATGATAAAATATTTAGAACAATTTTATCAGATAAAGAAGAAGCAGCAAGATTTATAACAAAACGATTAAATCTAAAAGAAGCAATTTTAGCAAAAGACTTAGAAATGTATAATAGTAGTTTTATAACAAATGAATTTCAAAATCAAGAAGCAGATATTGTTTACAAAATCAAAGATAGCAATATTTTTATTCTTATAGAACACCAAACTAAAGTAGATAAAATGATGTCATTTAGAATATTAAGCTATCAAGTAGAAATTATAAGAAATAATATAGAATGGTCAAAAGTAAGAAGAGATGACTATAAAATACCAGTAGTAATACCAATATTACTTTATACAGGGAAACAAAAGTGGAACGCAAAAATGGAACTCTTAGAAATACAAGACAAATTAGAAGATATAGAAATGCAACCAGGAAGTTACAAATTAGTAGATATTAATACATACAGCAAAGAAGAACTATTAGAAGATAATCTATTTACAAGTAAAATGATGCTACTAGAAAAAGCAAACTCAGAAGAAGAAGTATCAAATTACTTAGAAGAAGTAATACCAAAAATAGAAAATAAAGATAAAAAAGTAATGGTACAAATAATAGATGTGATTTTAAAGAAACAACTAGGAGAGGAAAAAGCACAAGAATTAATAAATAGATTAGTAGGAGGTGAAAAAAATATGTTAGCATGTTTAGAAATGATAGAAAAAGAAGAAAAAAGAAAAGCAAGACAAGCAAGATTAAATGAAATAAGGGCAAAAAAAGAAGGCATGGAAATTGGTGAAAAGCGTGGTATCACAATAGGAGAACAACGCGGTGAAATACGTAAAACCACACAAATCGCACAAAAATTACTTTCTAAAAACTTTTCTATTACAGAAATTATAGATATAACAGGTTTATCAAAAGAAGAAGTTAAAAAATTAATACAAGTATAATATAAAAAAATGACATGTAAAATTAAATGAACCCAAATTGTTAGACAAAAAAGCTTAACAAGGAGGGTTCTTTTTTAAATAGAAATTTTGACAAAAGTCTACATACATCAAAGCTGTTTTAGACCAGGCACTTTTGACATATCATAAAAAATAGTGTATAATGGTGCGAGTAATAATTACGAGGAGGAAAAAACATGTTAAGTGCTAATGGAGTTACAGTAAGATTTGGAAAGAGAGTATTATTTGAAGACGTAAATATTAGGTTTGGAAAAGGAAACTGTTATGGAATTATTGGTGCAAATGGTGCTGGTAAATCAACATT
>CANQEA010000029.1 GCA_947594095.1 uncultured Clostridia bacterium
AATAGTAAATCCAGAAACATCAGAAAAAAAAGAAGAATATATTAATACTTTATATGAACTAAGAAAACACAAAGGAATGGATTTAGATTTAGCAAGTAGATTAGCAATGGATCCTGTTTATTTTGGAATGCTTATGGTAAAATTAGGAGAAGCAGATGGCTTAGTATCAGGTGCAGCACATTCTACATCAGACACTTTAAGACCAGCACTTCAAATTTTAAAAACAGCTCCAAATACTAAATTAGTATCTGCATTTTTTGTTATGGTTGTGCCAAACTGTGAATATGGAGAAAATGGAGTATTTGTTTTTGGAGATTGTGGATTAAATCAAAATCCGACATCAGAAGAATTGGTCGAGATTGCAAAATCATCTAGTGAAAGTTTTGAAAAACTAGTTGGTAAAGAATCAAAAATCGGTATGCTGTCTTATTCTACATATGGAAGTGCAAAATCAGAACTAACAGAAAAAGTTGTAAATGCAACTAAAATGTTAAAAGAAACATATCCAGAACTTAAATGTGATGGAGAACTTCAATTAGATGCGGCAATTGTACCATCTATTGGAAAAAGTAAAGCACCAGGAAGTACAGTTGCAGGAAATTGTAATACATTAATATTCCCAGACTTAAATGCTGGAAATATTGGGTATAAATTAACACAAAGACTAGCAAAAGCAGAAGCATATGGACCACTTTGTCAAGGAATTGCAAAACCTGTAAATGATTTATCAAGAGGATGTAGTAGCGAAGACATTGCAGGAGTAGTAGCAATTACGGCAGTACAAGCACAAAAAAATTAAAAGAAGGAGTGGAAGTTTTATGAAAATCCTAGTTTTAAACTCTGGTAGTTCGTCTTTAAAATATCAAGTAATTGATATGGATACAAATGAAAGATTAGCAAAAGGATATTACGAAAGAATTGGACAAGATAACTCATTTTTAACACATACTGTTCATGGAGAAAAACATAAATTTGAGCACCCAGCAAAAGACCATGAAGAAGCAATTGCATTTGTTTTAAATCGTATAACAAATGACCATTATGGTGTACTTAAAAGTTTAGATGAATTAAGTGGTATAGGACATAGAGTTGTGCATGGAGGAGAAAAGTTTAAAAATTCTGTTGTAATAACAGATGAAGTAATTGAAGAAATAAAAAATTGCTCTAATTTAGCACCACTACATAATCCAGCAGCAATACTTGGAATAGAAGCATGTAGAAAAATTGTACCAAATTTAAAAATGGTTGCAGTTTTTGATACTGCATTTCATCAAACAATAGACAAAGATAAATACACTTATCCAATTCCTTATGAATATTACGAAAAATATAGTGTAAGAAAATATGGATTTCATGGAACATCTCATCAATATGTTGCAGAACGTGTAGCAGAGATTATGGGAAAAGATATAAAGGAATTAAAAATTGTAAATTGCCATTTAGGGCAAGGAGCAAGTATATGTGCAATTAAAAATGGTAAATCTGTTGAAACAAGTATGGGTTTAACACCACTTCGGAGGAATACCAATGGTAACAAGAAGTGGAGATATAGATCCATCTGTTGTAACATATCTAATGAAAAAAGAAAACATAAATGCAGATGAAATAGAAAATAAATTAAATAAAGAATCTGGAATGTTTGGAATATCAGGTGTATCAGTAGATATGAGAGATATTGAATTTGAGGCAAAATCAGGAGGAATTCATGCTCAGATAGCTATGGATGTATTTCATTATCAGATTGCAGGATATATTGCAAAATGTGCAGTTGCAATGGGTGGAATAGATGTTATAACATTTACAGCAGGTATTGGAGAAAAATCTCCTGTTTCTAGAAAAGCTATATGTGATTATTTAGGAGTATTTGGGGTAAAACTTGATGAAGAAAAAAATAATACAAGAGGAGAAGAAATAGAGATATCATCTAAAGATTCAGAAATAAAAGTATATGTAGTTCCAACAAATGAGGAACTTATGATAGCAAGAGAAACTATGAAAACAAATTAAAATTTAGAAAGGAACGATTTAAATGAAAATATTAGTGTTAAATTGTGGTAGTTCATCACTTAAATACCAATTAATAAATATGGAAACAGAAGAAGTTATGGCATCAGGCAAATATGAAAGAATAGGAGAAAAAGAAGCATTTATTACACATAAAGTAAATGGTCAAAAAATTGAAATAAAAAATCCTGCATATAACCATACAGAAGCAATTGAGTTTACTTTAGAGCAATTTACAAATCCAGAATATAAAGTAATAGATAGTTTAGACGAAATAAATGCAATAGGACATAGACTTGTACATGGTGGAGAAAAAATATCTGAATCAGTTATTATAGATGAAAATGTAATTGATGTTTTAAAAGAATATACAGACCTAGCACCATTACATAATCCAGCATGTATTTTAGGAATAGAAGCATGTAAGAAGGTTATGCCAGGAAAGCCAATGGTGGGTGTATTTGATACAGCTTTCCATCAATCAATTCCAAAAGAAAGATACATTTATCCAATACCTTATGAATATTACAAAAAATATAGTGTAAGAAAGTATGGCTTCCATGGAACATCACATATGTTTGTTTCAAGAAGATTAGCAGAAATAGTAGGAAAACCAATTGAAAATTTAAAGATTGTAACATGTCATTTAGGTCAAGGATCAAGTATATGTGCTGTAAAAGGTGGAAAATCAGTAGATACAAGTATGGGTTTGACACCACTTCGGAGGAATACCAATGGTAACAAGAAGTGGAGATATAGATCCATCTGTTATAACATATATAATGAAAAAAGAAAATTTAACAGCTCAAGAAATGGAAGATAAACTAAACAAAGAATCTGGAGTACATGGTATGACAGGATTAGCACCAGATTTTAGAGTAATTGAAGCAGAAAGTTACGAAAATAATGAAAAAGCAAAAACTGCTATGGATACATTTAAATACTCTATTGCAAGCTATATTGCAAAATATGCTGTTGCAATGGATGGACTAGACTACATAGTATTTACAGGTGGAGTTGGAGAAAATCAAATAAATATTAGAAAAGGAATATGTGAACAACTTTCATTTATGGGAGTCGATTTAGACATTGATGCAAACAATATTAGAAGTGAAGAAAAAGAAATAACAAAGCTAAATTCTAAAATAAAGGCATATGTAATTCCAACTAACGAAGAACTTATGATTGCAAAGGAAACAAAAAAATTAGTAGAAAATATGTAATACTAACTTAAGGAGTAAAATACAAATGAACGAAAAAATAACTAAAGCAAGAAAACAGAATATGAAAATTTATGCATTATACAGGGCAGTATCTTTAGACTTAATATTTTATTATGCAATAGAGTTTATCTTTATTACACAAGTTAAAAACATACATCCTTCTGATTTTGTACTAAGTACTTCATTTTTTGCAGTAATGATAGTAATTTTACAGATACCTGCAAGTATGGTTGTAAATAAATTAGGAACCAGAAAATGTACGATTATAGCAAATATATTTAATTTTATATTTGTTTTGCTTATAATGTTGTGTAATAATCTGGGTATGTTATTTATTGCACAAACATTTAGTGCAATGTGTTTCTCTTTAAAAGATATATCAGACCCTACTCTTCTTAGATTTTCAATTCCACATTCAAAAAAGAAAGGCGAAATATTTTCTAAAATAGAAGGAGAAGGATTTAAGAACTATAATTATATAAATGCGGCAACATCAATACTATCTGGATTTTTATATATGGTAAATCCATATATTCCAATGGTAGGTTCTTGCTTATTTACACTTTTAGCAATATTTATATCATTTGGATTCCAAGAAATAGAAATAGATACACAAGAAGAACAAGGAGAACAAGAAGAACTGCCAAAAGAACCTTTGAAAGAAAGATTAAAGAACTTAATAGATGGATTATCTTTTATTATTAATTCACAAAGATTAAGAAGTTTGTTTTTATATAGTGGAATGATGTGGGGAATATTTTGCGTAATATCAACACTTAGAGACAGTTTATTAGTAGATTTTGGAGCACCTGCTTATGTAATTACACTAGTAACTGCAATTGTTGGTATTGCTTCTGCTAAGGGTTCTAAACTACAATTAAAATTTCACAAAAAACATAGAAACAAATCATTATCAATTATGCTAATTTTAACATTGTTTGGAATATTAGTTGCAGGATTAATAGGAATTATAAAACCACCATTTATTATTGCAGTCATAATTATTGCTCTATGTTTTATTATAACTAATTTTGTAAAAGGATTATATAATGTTCTAGTTACAAGGTATTTAGGGAATTTTTCAACACCTGAAATTTTAACACAAATTATGGCTATAAATGGCATGAGTAGAAATGTTTTTAGGGCTATAATTTGTTCCTTAGGTTCATATTTACTTAAAGTTACAAATACTGCTAATGCATTAATTATTATAGGAATTATATTTGGTATTGCAGGCATGGGATTAATTAGTTATATGAAGTTAAGACTTGGATTAAAGCCCGAACAGTATGATGAAAATGAGATATATAGTAAGAAAAATACATAAAATAAATTATTTTAAAAAATTATGTAGAAATAATAAAAAATACTAGACTTTTAAAAAATTTTTTTATATAATATAAGAAATAATTTTAATGGAGGAGTTAAAATGTACGAGAGAAGTGCCATTGTTTTAGAAAGATATTTTGAAAAAATTTTTGGATTAGATCAAAAGCACAATGTTAAACAAAACTATCAAAATTTTTGTAATCTAGTAGAAGAAATAAAAAAATATCAGTTAATCTTAACTGAAGAAGAAAAGATTATAAAAGAATTTGATGAAAAGGCAAATGATATACAAGAGATACAAAAAACACAAGAAAAACTTTATAAAACAAATATAAAATTAGAGGAAGATAGAGAACAACTTTTTAATGATTTAGAAGAAAATCCAAATATAATTGAAAAGAAACTAGAAAAAATAGAAACAGCAATAGAAAAAAACAATATTCAATTAAAAGATTTAAAAATAGAATTTGTGGATAGCCTTACTAATTTCAATGATAAGAAAAAAGAAAGAAACGAATTTACGAAAACTAGAAGAGAAGGAGAAAATGATTATTTTGAATGTATAAAAAATGCAAGTGAAACATTTTCTTCAATAGAAATAGAAAAAATTCAAGAAATAAAAGATTTTTTATCATCAGAAAAAAATGACACAGAAAATGAACTAAACGAGTTAATGAAGAAAAATGGAAAAAATGAAAAAGTACCATTTAATGAAGAAGTTATAAAAAGAGCAGTAAAAACTAGAATTGATATTGCTGAAAAAGAAGCAGAATGTTATATTACTGTTTACGAAAAAATGAAGAGATTAATGGCAGAGATTGAAAATGATAGTCTAAAACTTGGAAAATATCTAAAAACAATAAGAGATGTAGGAATAAAAATGGCATTTTTAGAAGCAGAAAAAGAATATATTGTAGCATTTCTAGATAACGAAAGAATGACAGTTATAAATGGACAAAAAGCTCACTCTAAGTTTATGGAAGATGCATGTACGCTTTACGACCTAGATATTGCACAAATTGATAATTTATATACACTTGTGCAAAAAGAAGTAGAAGGTAAATCTACGAAAAAAGGATATAAAGAATTATACAATATTGAATATTTAGAAAATCTGGAGAGCAAAGAAAGAAACTTTGAAGAAGAAGTTGATAATTATAAAATTAGTAGGGCAACAGTCATAAATCCAAACTATTGGAGAATACAAGGCATAAAAAATATCTATGTTGTATTCCAAGAGGAATTAAAAGAAAGATTTCAAAAAGATTTATCAGAATATAATCCTGTTAAAGTTCAAGAAATTGAAACAGACAAAATATTTGAGAAATCATCAGACACGATTAAAAGCAAATTTAATTTAAAAAACATATTAAGCGGAGAAGATGAACTAGATAGTGAAGAATTTGACGAAGACGATGAAAATAACTTTGAAGATGAAGATGAATATAATGAAGATTATGATGATGAAGAAATAGAAGAAAATGATGATTACGATGATGAAGATGACGACTACGAGGACGAAGATGACAATGAATATTATGATGACGATGAAGACGAATACGAAGATGACGACGATTTTGAAGATGAAGAGGAATATGATGATGAAGAGTATGATGAAGAAGAATACGAAGATGATGAAGATTTAGATGACGAGGGCTTTGAAGATAATGATGAATTCGAAGACGAAGAAGATACGAACAACGAAGAATCAAATAAACTTGAAGATGCTGAGCAAGAAGATGAGGATACAGAAGAATCAAACGAAATCGAAGAAGTTATAAAGAAAATTGAAGAAAAAAATGATAGCAACAAAGACGAAGATGAACAAAATAAAAATGGAAAGAAAAAAGGAAAGAGCAAACATTCTAAAGATGGTTCAAAAGGAGGACTATTTAGCAAGTTCTTTTCTAATAAAGAATAATATTATAAAAAATGGGAAACAGATGGTTTTCCATTTTTTTGTTTTCACTTTGGAACTTATGTCAAAATATGTCATATAATGTACTAAAGGAGGAAACAAATATGTTTAGAAGATATCAAAAATGTTGTTGTATGAACAATAACTATAGTAACAACTCATGTGATATGGAAAATGACGTATTAGAAAATAAATGTAATAATGTAACATCTTATGAAACAAATTATGATAGCTGTGATTGTGGATTTGATGAAGAAAAAAGTGTATTCCCTGAAAATCCAATGCTTGCACAAAGTTATGTTCCAATACAATATATGGATAAAACATTTAAACCAAATGTTGGGCTAAAAATGGGTACAATTTTCCCAGAATTAGTAAGCCCTTATATGCCATGTCAAGACATGGAAGAACAAAAATATATTGAAAAAACTAATAAAATTGGAAAGGGGTGTAATAAATGTCGTTAGAAGAAAATAGAAACTGTGGATGTGATGATATGCCAGAAGTAAATGATAATACTTCATGCGGATGCAATAATAACAATGAACCTCAAAGATGTATTGATTGCGAAGAAAGAAGAGAAATGATTAATGAAATAAGAAGCTTAGACTTTGCAATTATAGAATTAGCTTTATATTTAGATACACATCCAGAAGATGAAAAAGCTCTTTGCTTACACAGAAAGTATTGTAAACAAGTAAAAGAATTAAAAGATAAATATCAAAAAGTATATGGACCTCTAACCATAAATTACCCTTGCAATAAATGGAGATGGCTAGAAGAACCATGGCCTTGGGAAAGGGGGAATTTCTAATGTGGACTTATAACAAAATGTTAGAATATCCAATAAATATAAAATGTACTGATCCAAAACTTGCTAAATTTATTATATCTCAATATGGTGGTCCAGATGGAGAACTTGCTGCATCACTTAGATATTTATCTCAAAGATTTGGTATGCCAGATCAAAAATCAAAAGCAGTTTTAAATGATATTGGTACAGAAGAACTTGCTCACTTAGAAATGGTTGGAACAATAGTACACCAATTAACTAAAGATGCATCAATAGAAGAAATAGAAAAAGCAGGACTTGGAGCATATTATACAGACCACGGAGTTGATGTATATCCTTCATCTGCAGCAGGTGTACCTTTTACTGCAGCATATATTGCATGTAAAGGTGACCCAATTGCAAACTTACAGGAAGATTTAGCTGCTGAACAAAAAGCGAGAGCTACTTACGAAAAAATAATAAATCTTTGTCGTGATAATCCGGATGTAATTGACCCATTAAGATATTTAAGACAAAGAGAAGTAGTACACTTCCAAAGATTTGGAGAAGCATTAAGAGGAGTACAAGATAAATTAGCAGAAAAGAAATTTTATATGAATGACATGAAACCACTAGACAATTCATGTGGATGTAATAATGATTAATTTTTGGTTAAAAATGAGCTTTTAGTTTAACTATAAACAAGTTTCATGGGAAATTAGGGGATACTATAAAAAGTATCCCCTATATTTGTAAATGAAGGGATTTATGAAAAATACCAGAAAAATAAAATGAATTGACAAATAAACGAATGTTTGATATTATATAGCATGTAAGAAATGAGGTTTATGTCATATGGATAATAAACTTTGCGCAAGGTCTTTAATTTTTATTAAAAATATGTTATACTAGTTACAGTAAAGGAGGAATGTGAAATGGAAGAAAAATTAAATAATTTGCCAACCTCTTACAAAGAAGATATAAAGAAAGCAACTAAAATATTAAAAGAAAATGGAGCTAATGAAGTATTTATTTTTGGTTCTATAGCTAATGGAAAATTTAATGAAAATTCAGATATAGATATTGCAGTTAGAGGAATAAATGAAAAAGATTTTTATAGAGTTGCAGGTATTTTAATGTTTGAACTTGAAAATGAATTTGATTTAATAGATTTAGATGATAAAGAAAATCGTTTTTCTCAAATGTTATTAAAAGTTGGAGGTTTGTTAAAAGTTGGATAAAATAATAAAAGAACAAATAGAATTTAAAATAAATGAAATAGATAAATTATTTTTTGAGTATGATTTAATTTTTAAAAAGGTAGAATCCGAAACACCAGATTTATTTGATATGACTATTTTAGGAAGTGTTTTACATTCATTTTATAATGGACTAGAAAATATATTTGATATTATTGCTAAGAACATAGATGGTAGTGTTCCAACTGGAAATAAATCTCATCAAGAATTACTACATCAAATGGCAAGTGAAAATAGTATGAGAGATAAAATTATTGATGAACAGCTTTATTTAAAATTAAGAGAATATGCAACTTTTAGGCATTTTTATAGACATGCATATTCATTTCAATTAAATTGGGATAAAATGAAACCATTAGTTGAAGATATACATGGCGTTTGGGAAGAAACCAAACGAAGCTTAGAGAAATTTATTTGTATATAGTTTAATACCATATTATTACTATCAAATTACAACTTTACATTCTTTAGTTATAATGTGAAGTATGAATTGCAAACTTACAGGAGGATTTAGCTGCTGAACAAAAAGCGAGAGCTACTTACGAAAAAATAATAAGTCTTTGTAGTGATAACCCAGGCGTAATTGACCCATTAAGATATTTAAGACAAAGAGGAATAGTACACTTCCAAAGATTCGGAGAAGCATTAAGAGGAGTACAAGACAAATTAGCAGAAAAGAAATTTTATATGAATGATATGAAACCACTAGACAATTCATGTGGATGTAATGATTAATTAATAGCGAAAATCTAGAACTTTCTAAGGAGGTTCTAGATTTTTTATTAAAAATTATTACTTTACTTTAAAATAATGTTGAATATTTTGGCAAAGTCTGATAAAATATATACTGATATAATAATGGAGGATAAAAAATTGACAAGAAAAATTAAACCATCTAAAGTATTAAGTATTTTATTTATTGTACTTGTACTTATTGGCCTAATTATATATATACTAAATGAAGATGGTATAGAAAGCATAAACAACATATTAAATGAGGCAGATTATAGATGGATTTTAGCAGGTTTGATTTGTGTAATAATTGAGTGTTTAGCAGAAGCTTTAGTATTTCATATGCCATTAAAGAAAATATATCCAAAACACAAATATTCACTTTCATTAAAGTCAAACATTATAGGAAAATTATTTAATAATATTACGCCATTTAGCTCTGGAGGACAGGCACTTCAAGCATATATGCTTAGCAGATATGGATTAAGAGTAAGTGATACATTATCAGTATTAATGATGAAATTTGTTGTATATCAAGTTGGTCTGTTTTCATATGCACTAATTCTATTGTTGACAAATTTAGATTTTTTTAATATAACATTTGGTAATTATATATGGATTGTAGTATTAGGATTTATCATGAATTTAATAGCAACTGTATTTATATTTATTGCTGGAATAAATAAAAACATAATATTAAAAATTTCACAACCATTAATTAAATTAATGTCTAAAATAAGATTTGGAAAATATTATTTAATTAAGGATGTAGAAGCAACTATACAAAAATTTAATGAAAGTGTTTCAAATTATAATATACAATTTAAAAAAATGAAAAACCAAAAGCCAATACTAATTAAAATGTATGTAGTTCAAATGATCCAATTTTTAGCATATTTTTCAATACCTTTTATGATATATAAATCATTTGGAAATAGTGGAGTACAATATATACAAATATTACTTGTTCAAACTTATTTATTATTAGTAATGTCTTTTATACCAACTCCAGGCTCTGGACTTGGTGCAGAAGGTGGATTTGCATTATTTTATAAAACTATATTTGTAACAGGTTTAAATTTAGCAATACTATTCTGGAGAATTTACACATTTTATTTGCCAATAATTGTTGGAGTAATAGTTCTTATATTTATGAATAAAAGAAAGACAAAATTAGAAGGTGATTAAAATTTGATAAAACAAGAAGTTAAATTTTTTGATAATGAGTTAGAAGACGATTTTGCAAATAATACAAATATAGATACAGTAAAGATAGATAAAAATTATGAATATATACATAAAAATCCATTATGGAATATAGCTTCATTTATAGTATATAGGATAATTTGTCTAATACCTGCTTTTATATATTCTAAAATAAAATTTAAGATAAAAATTGTGGGTAAAGAAAAAATAAAAAAATATATAAAAGAAAATAAAAAAGGCTTTTTTGTATATCATAATCACACTCAAGAAATATTAGACACATTTTTACCAACATTTATAGGATTTCCTAAAAAAGCATATATAATTGCTAATGCTGATAATGTTTCAATTAAAGGATTAAAAATAGCAAATAAAATGATGGGAGCACTTCCAATACCAGAAGACAGAGAAAGCACAAAAAAATATTTAGAAGCTATAAAATATTACATAGAAAAAGGAAAATTAATTTCTATATATCCTGAAGCACATGTTTGGCCATATTATACAAAAATTAGAAATTATAAATCAGTATCATTCAAATATCCTGTTAAATACAATGCCCCAGCATTTTCATGTACAACAACTTATCAAAGATATAAAAAAGATAAATTTAAAACTGTTGTTTATATTGATGGGCCATTTTATGCAGATAATGAATTACCTAAAAAATCAGCACAAGAAAAATTAAGAAACGATGTATATAATTCTATGAAAGAAAAGGCTGAAAATAGTAATATAGATGTTATAAAATACGTAAAAAAAGAGGATAGTTTAATATGATTAATTTAATGTTGTGTGGTAATAAAAAAGTATTTGATGGCATGTTAATTTCATTAATATCAATTAGTAAACATACTAAAGAAGCAATAAATGTTTATATAATGACAATGGACTTAACTGGTGTAGACAAAATACTTGAACCAATAAACCAAAAACAATGTCAAATAATTGAAAATAAAATAAAACAAAGAAATCCAGAAAGTAAAGTTACATTAATCGATTTAACAAATATTTATAAAGAAGAGCTTATGAACAATATAAATAGGAGAACACATTACACTCCTTATATATTCTTAAGATTACTAAGTGACAAAATAGAAACATTACCAGAAAAAATACTATATTTAGATACAGACATAGTTTGTTACAAAGATATTAATGAGTTATATAAAATTGATATGTCAAATTACGAAATTGCTGCAGCAAGAGACTTTATAGGAAGAAAATGGATAAATCGTAATTATCTAAATTCAGGTGTTTTGCTTATGAATTTAAATAATATTAGAAAAAAGGATTCTTTTGAAAAATGCAGAAAAATGTGTATGAATAGAAGAATGGTTCTACCTGACCAAACTGCTTTAAATAAATGTTGTGAAAACAAACTTATACTTGAAGATAAATATAACGAACAATATAAAAGGAAAGAAGACACTGTAATAAGACATTTTAGTATGCAATTATTATACTTTCCTATTATAAGACCAAGAAATATAAAACCATGGCAAATAGATAAAATGCATAAAATAATGAAAATAAACGATTATGATGATATATATGAAGAATTTTTAGAAGCAAAAAAAGATTTTAGTAAAATAGGGGGATAACAAATGGATATTAATCAAGAAATACCGATTTTCTTTTCATCTGATGATAATTATGTACCATATCTAGCAGTTGCAATTCGATCACTAATAGATCATACAACACAAAATAATATGTACAGAATTATTATATTAAATACAGGGATGAATGAAAATAATCAAAAAAAGTTAAAACAGATGGAAACTAAAAATGTAAAAATAAACTTTGAAAATATAAGTAATTCTTTACAAAACATAGATACTGAGTTAAAAATTAGACTAAGAGATTATTATAGTATTGCAATTTATTACAGATTATTTATCCCTAGTTTATTTCCAATGTATGAAAAAGCAATTTATTTAGACGCAGATATGATTATTTTAAATGATGTTGCTAAATTATATGAAATAGATATGGAAGATAATTTATTAATTGCTACATCAGATTCAACTGTAAATGATACTGAAATCTTTAAAAAATACACTAAAGTAGCTCTAGGTATAGAACCTAAAAAATACATAAATTCTGGGATGCTTGTAATGAATTTAAGAGGAATGAGACAAGAAAAGATAGAGAAAAAATTTATATATCTACTTTTAAAATATAATTTAGAAGTAGTAGCACCAGATCAAGATTACTTAAATGTTTTATGCAAAGACAGAATAAAATATATTAATGAAACTTGGGACAAAATGCCAGATTTTGGCAAAAAGATTCCACAAGAGGATCTACATATTATTCATTATAATATGACAAGAAAACCTTGGCATTATGATGATGTTCCTTATTCAGATGTGTTTTGGCAATATGCTAAAAAAACTGAGTTTTGTGACTCAATAAAAAAAGAATTTATTAGTTATACTGATAAACAAAAAGAATCAGATCAAATTGTAATGAAAAATTTAGCAAACTTAGCAAATAAAATTATGGATCAAGATGTTAAGATAATAGATGTAGTTCATGAAACAAATATCTTTGAAGCAGAAAAAACAGATTTAGAAGATGCGTTTACAAATATAGGAGAAGTGTTAACATAGTATGAAAGAAATTGAAAAGAATATTGAAAGACTGAAAGTTATTGATAATATTAAAAAATCAATAGAAAATAATCAATTTAATAATAAAGTTGAATTTAGTGATCATATTGTTTCACAAGAAGAAAGACAAAATGTTGTAATGAAATTTGATACTTTAAGAGAAAAAAAATCTAACAAAATTAAAAGAAATGCTGCATTAAATTTAGCAAATGAATTTACAAAATTATATAATAGAAATACTGAAATTATTGGCATAGAAAACTTAGAAAAAATAAATGGTGGAGCAATAATAACAACAAATCACTTTAATCCAACAGATAGTACAGTAATAAGACATATGACTAATAAAATAAATAAGACAAGTAAACTAGATATAGTAATAGAAGAAGAAAACATATTTATGACAGGAGAATTTGGAAAACTTACGAATTATTGCAATACAATTCCATTAAGCAAAAGTGATATATATATGAAACAAAAATTCTTCCCGGCAATTGAAAAATTTCTAAATGATAAGCATTGGATATTAATATTTCCAGAAGAAGAAATGTGGTATAATTATAAAAAACCACGTCCACTAAAAATTGGTGCATATCATATTGCTGCAAAATATAATGTTCCAATAATACCTACATTTATTGCAATGTATGAAAGAGAAAACGAATATGACAAAGATGGTTTTAATAAAGTAGATTTCAAGTTATATATAATGGAACCATTATATCCAGATTCTTCAAAATCTATGAAACAGCAAAAAGAAGAATTAAGAGATAAAGATTATGAGTTAAAGGTAAAAGCTTATGAAAAAGCTTATGGAAAAAATTTAGATTATAAATTTGAAAATTGGGATATAGCGGGATATAACATATTTAAATAAATAGTATATATAAAAATAAACTAATTCAAAGGGAGAAAAAACACATGGAAAAAGAAGTAAAGAAAAATACAAACAAAAAGAAGATGACAAGGGAACAAATAGAAAAAAAGAAGAAAAGAATAATTAAAACTTTTTGGATAATAGTTGCAATTATTGTATTAGTAATAGCAGCATTTATTGCAAATGATTTTATTATATTTGACAAAAATACTAAAACAAATTTAGTAATAAATAATAAAAATGTAACAGCAAATTTAAAAAATGATGTAATAATTGAAGATGATGTAATATATTTATCTAAACAAGATATTGCAAATTTCTTTGATAAATATATTTATGAAGAAAAAGAAAATAATGAAATAATTACAACATATGAAAAGAAAATAGCAAGTATTGGATTTGAAGAAAATGAAGTAATAATAAATGGATCTAAAAAGAAAATATCAGCACATGCAATAAAAAAAGATGATACAATTTATTTGCCATTTTCAGAAATGTCAGATGTATATGATGTTGAAATAACAAATATTCCAGATACAAAAGTTGTGACAGCAGATTCATTTGATAAAGAGCAAATAAAAGCAATGGTAACTTCAGATTGTGCTGTTAAGTCTTCTACAAACTTTATTGCAAAAACTGTAGATAGAGTAAAAAAAGGAGATTATGTTGTAGTAGTTTCTGAAAATGATGGTTTCGCAAGAATAAGAACAGAAAATGGTAAATTAGGATATATTAAACAAGATAAGCTAACAGGAAACTTTACTGTAAGAGAAAACTTAGAAGAAGAAAAACAAATAGAAGGAAAAATAAATTTAGTATGGGATTATTATTCAGAAGTTGCATCAGCACCAAATAGACAAGGAACTACAATAGATGGAGTAAATGTTGTTTCACCATCATTTATGTATTTAGATAAAAATGGAAAATTAAAAGAAAATATAGGAAATAGTGGTCAAAGTTATATTTCATGGGCACATGAACAAGGCTACAAAGTATGGCCAATGGTATCTAATTCAGGAGATGGAATGCTTGAAGTAACATCTAAAGTTATGAATAGCTACGAAAATAGACAAGAGCTAATTGAATCAATTGTTGATGTATGTGTGAAAAATAAACTAGATGGTGTAAATATAGATTTTGAAAATATGAAGGTAGAAGATATAGATTTATATTCTAGATTTATTATAGAATTAACACCAAGACTTAAAGAAATTGGACTAGTTACTTCTGTTGATGTTACAGCACCTGATGGTGGAGACACATGGTCAATGTGTTTTGATAGAAATGTTATTGGTGATGTAGCAGATTATATTGTGTTTATGGCTTATGATGAATATGGATCAGGTAGTGATAAAGCAGGTACAACTGCAGGATATGACTGGGTAAAACTTAGCTTAAATAAATTTTTACAAACAGAAGAAATTGAAAG
>CANQEA010000030.1 GCA_947594095.1 uncultured Clostridia bacterium
TTAAATAAAATAAAAAACGTAGCTTAATAATAAAAAATATATATTAAGTTTTGTTGCATTAGAATTTTGAATGCACAATTTTTAAATTTCTAAAATAAATAACAAAAAAAGATAGACAAAAAAATAATTTTATGAGAAAATAAGTAAGAATTTAAAATAAAATGTAAAAAAGTGAAGGAGAAAATTTTAAAAATATGGTCCAAAAGATTATTGTAAGTGACTTTGACAATACATTTTATATAAATGATAATGATGTAAAGAAAAACAAAGTTGCTGTAGATGAGTTTATAAAAGTAGGAAATATATTCATAATTGCAACAGGTAGGAGTTATTCTGACTTTAAAGTTGGGGTAGACAGTTTTGACATAAAATATAACTATGCAATATTAAATCATGGAACGACAATAATAGATAACAAAGATAATATAATATACAACAAACCTATGGATCAAAATATTATCCAAAAAATTAAAAATGATATAAACTTGGAAAATGATGCAGTATATTTTTGTTGTTCTGAATTAAAAAGTAGAGAAAATATCAATCATAGTAATATTACAAAGATAAACATTAACTATAAAACAAAAGAAGAGAAAGAGTATATTAAAGAAAAGTTAGAACAAAAATATGGTAATGAAATAAATGTTTACGATGTTGGTGTACATATTATTGAAATAGTATCTAATGAAGTGGATAAGTCAAGAGCAATTAGTTTGTTACTAGATAAAATAAATAAAAATGGAAAAAATGTATATACAATTGGAGATAGCTATAGTGATATAAAAATGGTAAAAGAATTTAATGGATTCTGTATGAAAGAATCAATAGAAGAATTAAAACAATATGCAAATAAAGAATATAGCAGTGTATCAGATTTTATAAAAGAAATAATGGAGAAATCAAATGAGTAATTATAAAATATTGTTTGGCCTAAGATTATTAAAAAGTATAACAGCTAATTTTGTAGATGTATTCTTAGTTTTATATTTTTTAGATGTATCAGACAGTAATATATTACCGCTTGGAATATATAAATTAGTTGCAATACTTGCGATATATGGTGTAATATTTTCAGTAAGAAATATTGTAAAGACAAAAAATAGAGCAAATTTAATGAGAATAGGCATTATACTTGACTTTGTGTATTTTTTGACTATTATATTGTTAAAAGATAAAGTTGTTGATTACATATATTTAGTTGGTTTACTTTATGGTTTAGAAGAAGGATTTTATTATTCAGTATATAATATACTAGAATCAGATGGTGTTTCAAATGAACAAAGAGCCAAGTTTTTGGGAGTATATACTTCAACAGAAGCTGTTTTTTCAATTATATTTCCATTAATATTTGGAAGTTTAATATATGAAACTGGATTTTTAAAAAGTTTAGTAATTGTATTCATAATAGTAATATTAAGAATTATACTATCATTTATCTTTAAAGACAAAAATATACCTAATAGCAATAAAGTAAATATGAAAAAATATTTTAGTTTAACTAAGCAAAACAAATTATTTAAACAAATGTATAAAGTGGAGCTATTAAATGGAATTGTATATTCAGAAGCAGCATTTGCATATATAGTCACAATATATATAATAAAAGTATTTTCAAATAGTTTTAGTTTAGGAGTCTTTACATCAATATTCAATGTTATTACTTTCCTAATTGGAATTGCATTTGTAAAACTGATAAAAAAAGAATATTATGCGTCAGCAATAAAAATATCTATAACACTTTCAATTATATCACTATTTTTATTGATTATTAATTGTAATCCAATAACTATAATACTATTTAATTTGTTCCAAACAATTTCTAAAAAACTAAAAGAGTTGATAATTACAAATACTCAATTGAATTTAGGTAATAATAGTTTAATAAAAAAAGAATATAAACCAGAATATTGGTTGACATGTGAAACATCACTTGTAATTGGTAGAATAATAAGTGCAAGCATTTTTATATTACTTGCATATCTAAATACAACAATAATGATAGTTGTATTCGCAATGTTTTTAATAATATTTGCACTAAATGCTATAAGATTACAGAAGATGGTAATGGAGGTTGAAAAATAGAATGAATATAGGAATAGATATAGATGGCGTTTTAGCAGATGACGATACATATAGGTTAGATACAATGTCTAAATATTGTTATGAAAATAATATACCTGATTTAGATTACCCTTATAAATATGAAAATAAATGCAATTGGTCAGAAGAAGTTTTAGATGATTATAGAAATAAATATTATTTTGAATATATAAAAAATGTACCTGCAAGAAGATATGCATCAGAAGTAATTAAAAAATTACATGATGAAGGGAATAAAATAATAATTATAACAGGAAGATATAAAACACAAGAAAACTCAGAAATTGGAAAACAAATGAGAAATGATACTTTTAATTGGTTAAACAAAAATAAAATTGTGTTTGATAAAATATGTTATGTACATTCTCCAAAAGTAAAAGAGATACAAGAAAAAAATATAGATATAATGATAGATGATAGTCCAGAAGTATTGCCAGAAGTAGTAAAATATACGAAAGTTTTGTGTTTTGATAATAGATATAATGTGAATTTGCAATATGATAATATGATTAGAGTATTTAGTTGGTATGATATTTATAGAAAAATTAAAAGTATATAAAAAATAAGAAGGTTAGTAAAATATGAAGCGATTATTAAGAATAGGTTTCAATGAAGCAGTTTTTTCATTTATACCGATATTATCATGGATTATGCTAGGTTTAATTCTAGACAAAGACTTGGCAAACGTTTTTACGCTTACATACCCTTTGCAATTTATCTGGCTAATTTTAAAATCAGTGTTTGCAACTGGAGCTAATATATGTAAGAAAAAAGACAAAAAAGAAAATGCAGTATTGACTGGTATGACATTAGGAATAATAGTAGGGTTTATAATATTTATATCTATTGCAATAAATATTAAAAGCTATATAGAATTTATGAATATGGATTACAATATATACAAAGAGTTTGCTATTTATTCAGTAATGCAATTATATATACAATTAGTTTTTTCTTCTGTTATGGAAAAATTATATTTTGAAGGGAAGGAAAAATTAGCAAATAAGTATATGCTAATCCTTAATGTTCTGAATTTTGGCGTTTTAATTGGAACGTCAATGTTTATCAAAAATAAAGCTGTTATTGTTACAGCGACTTTATTTGTAATTTCTATTTATACTTTATTTATAACTATAAAGCAATATAAAAAATTTAAATTTGAGTTAAATTTATTAACTTGTATAAAGTATGAATCAGTCTCAATAGCAAGTTACTTATTCTTTTTCCTAACGGAGCTTTTTGGTTTAAGCAATACTTTACAATTTGGAAGAGAATATACAGTAGCATTAACATTTACAACATTAATAACAGATACACAATGGGATGCTTTCAAAGCAATAGAAACAGTAGCTAAAATTGATATAAGCAAAGGAAATTTTAATTATAGAGAGCATAGAAGAAATGCTTACAAATTATTAGTAGTATTACTAACTACAACTTTTATGATGTTGATATTTACATATAAATTTTATGAATTAAATCTTGCTTTGATTTTAATATATTTAAGCATAGAAATTATGGATTTTATATTATGTCCGATTTACAACTTAAAAATATGTTATCTGCAATTGCAAGATAAATTTGAGGCAAAAGTAACATCAAATAAAATATTAGCATCTAGCATAGCAACGGTAAATTCATTTTTGAAAACGCCTTTTTGTACAATAATAGGACGATTCTTTTCAGTAATAGAACAATTTATAGTAGTAAATATTATGTTTTTTAACAATTTTAAAATAAGAAAAAATGGAACAATAGAAAAATATGAAAGATAGGAGTTAGAGAAGTATGTCAAAAAAATACAGAATAGGAATAGATATTGATAATGTAATATCAAACTTTAATGAAGTTTTATTAGAGGAGTTTAAAAAACATGATAAAGAATTGAGAAATTCGGGAGTTGTAAATAAGGATGTTTATATAACTAGAGGCATGTTTGATTGGACTAAAGAAGAATTTGATGATTTTTATTACAATAATATTGAAAGAATTGCTAAAAGTCTTAGTGTTATTGAAAATGCACCTGAATATATAAGAAAATTAAAAGAAGAAGGAAATGAAATATTTATTATAACTGGTAGAGATAATGGAGAATATACTGATCCTTATAAAATGACTTATGATTGGTTAAATAAATATAATATAGAATATAACGAGCTTATACTTACTAATGCCTATAATTCTTTAGAAAAAGCAAAAATATGCCTAGAAAATGATATTGATATTATGATAGATGATTCTACAACAATTTTATTAGAAGTTCATAATAGTGGGATTACTACATTACTTATGGACACACTCTATAATAAAAACGAAAATAATTTAAAAAGAGTATATAATTGGAAAGAAATTTATGAATATATTACTTCTTTAAAAATGAGAAAAGCAAATGTGATTTTAGATACAGATACATATAATGAATGTGATGATCAATTTGCACTTAGTTATTTGCTTAAAAATCAAGATTTATTTAATATTGAAGCAATAACTGTAGCACCTTACTCTCATAAAGAATATAATGAATCTGTAGAAGAAGGACAAGAAAAAAGTTATAATGAAATATTAAAAATATGCAGATGGTTAAATTTTGAGACAACTAATAAAGTGTTTAAAGGATCAAATGATTATATTGTGAATGGCTATAATGAAGAAAATGATGCTGTAAGAAAAATAATTGAAATTGCATTAAAAAATGATAAAACATACATTATGGCAATAGGAGCATTAACTAATATAGCATTAGCAATAAAGAAAGAACCTAAAATATTAAATAAGATTGAAGTAATATGGCTTGGAGGACATAGTTTATTACAAGATAATAATATGGAATTTAATTTTAAACAAGATATAGAAGCGGTAAAAACGGTGTTTAACTCAAAAGTAAAACTAACAATAATTCCTTGTAAAAATGTAGCTTCAAATTTAAGAACCTCAATATATGAATTAGAACATTTTTTAAAAGGTAAAAGTGAATTATGTGACTACCTATGTCAAAGATTTTATGATGATGGTATACACGGAATACAAGAAAGAAGGGTCATTTGGGATATCTCTGTAATCGCTTTTATGATAAATAAAAATTGGTTTAAAATGGAAGAAATAAGTTGTCCAATTATTAATGATGATACATCTTATAAACTAACTAAGGATAATCATAAAATTACAATGATAAGTTATATAGATGTAAATAAAGTATTTAAAGATATATTTGAAAAGTTAGGAGATTAATTATGAAATTAAATGATATAAATTTAAACAATATAAAAGTTGCTATTTTTGATTTTGATGAAACATTAGCAATTCATAAAGATAAAGATTTTGTAGAACACCGTAGCGAAACGGAAGAAAACTTTGTAAATTTTTTTGCGAATGCTTATATTAACCCAAACAGTTTTTATGATGACATAGAACCTTGTACAAAATCTCAAACATTATATAATTTGATTAACGATTTAAGAAGTAGAAGTATTAAGATGTATTGCTTAACTGTAATGAAGACTTCATTTCATTTAAAAGCAAAGCAATCTTTTGTTAATAAATATTATGGCGAAGATATTGAAGTTATATCCGAAGCTTCACATGAATTAAAATTAAAAGGAGTGAAAGTCATTCAAAAAATAAACAATTGTAATTTAGATGAAATACTATTTATAGATGATAGAAAATGTATCATTGACCTTTTAACTCAAAATGGAATAAAAGGTATGCTTGTAGATAATATAAAATGATAGGAGATATTTATGAAACTAACAAGTAATGAAAGCAAGAAAATATTAGAAATGGAAAGAGAAAAGTCAAAAGATGATAAATGGATAGACCATTGCTTATGTGTTGGAGATAGTGCTGGTAAAATCGCTAAGGCATTAGCAGATAAAAACATTGATGTTGATATTGATAAAGCTATTACTCTTGGATATGTTCACGATATTGGAAAATATACTGGTGAATCACACGGACATGTTATGAGAGGTTATAATTACTTAAAAGATAAAGGCTATGATGATGAATATTGCAATATATGTTTAACTCATTCATATTTAAATAATGACATTATTTGTACAGCAGGTGGTGTACCTGATCCAAATGCTAATCCATTTTTGACTAATTTTATAAAAAATCACAAATATTCTATTGAAGAAAAAATCATAAATTTATGCGATTTAATGTGCCCTCAAGGAAAGAAAAAAGTATTTACAATAGACAAAAGATTAATCGATATTATGATTAGGAGAGGTGCATATTCAAATACACAATATCACATTAAAGAGACATATAAGCTAAAAGAATATTTTGACAATTTATTATGCTATAATCTTTATGATTTATTTCCAGAGATAAAAGATAACTTATAGGAAGTTAATTATGACAGATAAAGAATACAATAGATACAGAAATAGAGAAAAATTAAGTAATGAAAAGGAGAAAATGTATGAAAGTTGAAGAATTAGAAAAATATTACGATGAATGTATTGAATATATTAATAAAATAAAAAACCCAATATTAAAAGAATGTTGTCAAAAGGTATATATAGACTATAAAGAAAAACTTATTAATAAACCAGCTACACCTGGATCACATCATTACTATAAAGGTGGATTATTATATCATATATATAGTGTTACAAGAAATGCTATTACTATATGTAATCTATATCCTAAATTAGAAGTAGATATGGATTTAGTCATATTTGGAGCATTAACTCATGATATAGGGAAAACAAATGATTTTAATGATTTTATAGAAGATGAAGATTATAATCCACAAAAAGGAAATAGTTTTGCTTTATTAGGACATTCTTATGAAGGCACCCATATAATAGAGAATTATTTAGAAAAGTACGAAATAGATGAACAGTTTAAAAATCAAGTAATTCATATGATAGGAAGTCATATGAACGAATATAGTGAATGGGGAGCATTAGTCTTACCTAAAATGTTAGAAGTACTAATAATAAATTTTGCTGACAACATGGATGCTCATTTTGAACCAGCACATAATGTTATAAGAGAGGCAAAACAAGGAGAAACATACAAAATAGGAAATGCACCTAGACCTTATTATAAATCATTAAATCCTTATTATAATAAATTATCATAAATTATAACATAAGCAAAATTTCAAAAGAGAAATATAATCTTTATTGGTCTGGCGCTAAACTGTCAAAGTCGCTATATGTGAAGAAAGGTGCTTACGGAGATATTCCCAAAAAGTTTATAAACTATAGTTTCTTAAAAGAAGATTTAGGCTTCAAAGGACTTGATATTTTATATGATATTGTGATAAACTGGATTAACAATCCGTATATGCTGTTTAGACATTACAGTATCTACTATTTTATCAAGGAGTTTGAAAAATATGAAAGATGAATTAACTAATGGAATATATGTAAGTATCAACCAAGAACCGACTTCTAAAATTGTGCAGGGAATAAAAAATCACGAATTTAGAAACTATATACCTAAAAAGAGTTTTAAGTTCTTATATGTTTATGTAACTGCACCACAAAGCCAACTAAAATATGTGATAGAAATTGGAAATATTGTAAAATATCCAGAACAATTGGAAATTGATGGCGATGGAAACCTTGATTTTAATAAAGGGAAAAAATCAAAATATGCTTATCCAATAATTAAAGTTTATGAACTTACTAATCCAATTTCATTAGCAGAGCTTAAAAATAAGTTTGGATTTGTACCACCGCAAGCTTTTTCATATGCTGAAACATATAAAGCATTAACAGAACATATAGTAACAGCTGAAAAAGTAGTAATTATAAATCGATAACACCGTAAAAGGCGCTGACAATGTCGGCGTCTTTTGTATATGTTTTATAATAATTGTATTTTTATTGCAAGTATTCCATATTTTTTTTCTTGTTCAATTGTATAAAAAGTATGAACACGTTCTAATTTCTCTTCTAAACTATTTGCAGTTCCACAAAGTCTATAGTCAATATCTTTAATCTGCAAAAGAAGGATATCTTAGTAATGCAAGAACAGTTACAGAAATTGTATCATCTAAATTATTTAGATTATGAAATATAATAGTATCTCCTAATCTTATATTTTTTCTTTTATCATCATAAAGCCTAAGTTCAAATTTTTTTATACCATTTTTGATATTATTGAATGCCTTATCGTTTAACTTCATTTCATGTATCATTGTTATTACCTTCATGTAATAAGTATAACATTATAAAAAAGTTTTTTCCACAAATTTGATGAAGATTTTTAAATAAAATTTAACAAATTTTAGAAAATTAACAAATTTTTGGCACAATTTTGGCACAATTAAATCAATAAAGAACAATAAAAAACCATAAAGAATAATGAATAAATAAAAAAATGTAAACCATATTTTAGGTATCCTTTTTTCCTAAGATATGGTCTTAATTTTTGCAATAAGGAAACACTATAAAATTTTATACAATAATTATTTGTACTAAATAAGGGATAGAGTAGGAATAAATATAATTAACATAAAAAATAATAATACAAAAATGAAAAAATTATGAATAAAAAATTTTAGACATTTTATAATATATAATGAATTAAAAAAAAATAAATTAATTGTCGGAAAAAAATTGACTTTATCCGACAAATAGGTTAAAATATTAATGGGGGAATTTATTATGATTTACACATATCAAGAGTTAAAAAATAAATATAATACAAGCTATAGTATCAAAAAAGCGATTGAAAAAGAAGAAATATATAAAATAGAAAAAGGATTATACTCAAATAAAAAATATGTTAATCCAATAGCTTTATATTCTAAAAAGTATCCTAAAGCAATAGTTACAATGGATTCAGCATTTTATTTTTATGATATGACAGATGTCATACCACAAAAAATATATTTAGCAACAGATAGCCATTCTAGAAAAATAAGAAATGACAATATTGTTCAATTATTTGTAGATGGTAAAATATTGAACGAAGGAAAAATTAAAGAAAAAATAGATGATGAATATATAAATATATATGATAAAGAAAGATTATTAGTAGAACTAATTAGAAAAAGAAATCAAATTTCATTTGATTATTATAAAGAATTAATTTCAAATTATCGAGAATGCAGTGATAAATTAGATATGTATAAAATAGAAAAATATATATCATTATATAAAAATGAATCTAATTTATCAGATGCTTTATTAAGAGAGGTGTTTTAATGAACATAGAGGAATTAGTACACAATTATTTAAAATCAGGTTATGGAATAATAGATGCTGAAAGCAAAATATGTCAAGATATTATACTTTTAAAAATTGCAAATTCTAAATTTTCAAAAAATATAACAATTAAAGGTGGAGTTGTAATACATAGTATTTCAAATGATTTGCGTAGAGCAACTCGTGATTTAGACTTGGATTTTATCAAATATTCATTAGAAGATAGTTCAATAAAAAGATTTATAGAAGAGCTAAGCAATATAAATGATGGAATAAAAATGGTTATAGTTGGAGAAATAAAAGACTTACATCATCAAGATTATGATGGCAAAAGAGTTAATATAGAACTTTATGATGAATATGGTAATAAATTAAAAACAAAATTGGATATAGGAGTACATAAACATTTTGACATTGAGCAAGATGAATATTGCTTTGATTTAGCAGTGATAAATAGAAATGCAAACTTATTAATAAATTCAAAAGAGCAAATTTTTGTTGAGAAAATAAAATCTTTATTAAAGCTTGGTTTTAGATCAACAAGATATAAAGATTTATTTGATTTTTATTATTTAATAAATGAAACAAAATTGAATAAGAAAAAATTAATAAATTGTTTTGATTTACTTGTTTTTAAAGATGAAACAATGAAAGAAAAAAATATAAAAGATATAGTAAATAGATTGCATAAGACTTTTAATTCAAAAGCTTATCGTAGTAATTTAAGTAACCCAAAGAATAATTGGTTAGATATAACAGTAGATGATGCTATACTAAGTGTTTTAAAATACATAAAAGAATTAGGAGAATAAGATATGATATATTTTATAGCTGATACACATTTTAATCATGCAAATATAATTAAATATTGTAATAGACAATTTAAAAATACTCATGAAATGAATGAATATATAATTCAAAAGTGGAATTCAGTTGTTAAAAAAGATGATACAGTATATCATTTAGGTGATGTTGGATTTGGGTCATTACAAGAAGTAAAGAATTTGGTCGAAAGATTAAATGGAACAAAGATACTACTCAGAGGAAATCATGATTTTAAAATTGGGGTAAATGTATGGAAAGAAATAGGATTTTCAGAAGTATATAAAAAGAAGATTATTTTAGATAATTTATTATTAACACATGCTCCAACAGAAGAAGTAGGAGAAAATCAAATTAATATTTTTGGACATATACATGATAAGCCTTTAGATGAGAGATTTGACAAGAAAAATCATATATGTGTATCTTGTGATGTAGTAGATTATACACCAGTGAGTATGAATGCTCTTGAACGATTGAAACAAAAATAAAAAATTCTAAAAGCTATATAGAAAAGTTGGATGATTTATAATTCATAAAAATAAATATAGAAAAAATTATATTATAGATATGAATTAAAAGTTCATATCGTTAAAATTCAAAAAATATTGAGTATATTAAAATTATTTGGAGAGATAAAATGAAACCATATATAGGAGATGTAACTTATAATATGCGATACAAACAATTTTCAAAAATTCTTTCACAAAAAATACAACAAGCAAAAGGGTGTAAAGGTTATAAAGAATTTGTAGAAGATGTAGCATTGCTAAGAAAAACTAGAGTAAATTGTGGGAAACCATCAATACTTGCTGATTACTGGATGCGAAGAATTTGCAATATGAGTAAATCTAAAATCACAAAGTATGTTAATAATTATAAAAAAGGAATGTTAGATCCATATCAATATGAACCAAAAGAAAGAAATATTGCAAATGAAAATGGTTTTATGAGTGAAGATGAGGATGATTTTATTGGGGGAATATAAGATACAAATAATGTAAGGAGTGGCTAAATGGCATAATATTAAATAAAAGTTACAAAAAATAATTGTATGAAGAATAAAAAATAAAAATCCGTAAAAAAGGCTACACAAAAATAAAAAAATATGTTATTATATAAAAGTACAAATTATATTTGTACAACTATAAATTGTTTAATAAAAATTTTAAAAAATTCTGGCACAATTTTGGCACAATCCAAAAAAATGCGAACCCGCAAACCCAGTAATATCAACAAAACAAATTTTAGGTAAAAATATTATATAAAAAGCCAGAAAGTAGCTTAAATACTAGAAAAAATAAAGGAGGAATTAATCATGTCAGGACATTCAAAATGGCATAATATTCAAGCAAAAAAAGGAAAGGCAGATGCTGCAAGAGGTAAAGTATTTACAAAACTCGGAAGAGAATTATTAATTGCAGTTAAAGAAGGAGGACCAGATCCAGCAGGAAATTCAAAACTAAAAAATGTAATTGCAAAATGTAAAGCTGCAAACATGCCAAATGACACAATAAATAATGCGATTAAAAAAGCATCAAGCAGTAATGAAAATTATGAAGAAATTACATATGAAGGATATGGACCAAATGGAGTAGCAGTTATTGTAGAAGCTGCAACAGATAATAAAAACAGAACAGCAGCTGATGTAAGACATGCTTTTGATAAATCAGGAGGAAACCTAGGAACAAGTGGATGTGTATCATACATGTTTAATAAAAAAGGTATAATTGTAATTGAAAAAGCATCTACTAGTATGGATGAAGAAGAATTAATGTTACTTGCAATAGACAGTGGAGCAGAAGATTTTGAAAGCTCTGAAGAAATATATGAAATAACAACAGATCCATCTGATTTTACAAGTGTACGTGAAAAATTAGAAGAACAAGGCCTAGAATTCTTAGAGGCTGAAGTTCAAATGGTGCCAACAACAACAGTATCATTAGACGAAAAAGGTGTAGAAAAAATGGAAAGACTAATTGAAAGACTAGAAGATTTAGATGATGTTGCAAATATTTATCACAACTGGGAAGAATAATATTAGGGGGATAAAAAGATGAATCAAAAGAAAAAGAAAATCATAATAATATCTTCAGGCATAGCAGTTGTCTGTGTAATATTAATTATATTACTTATACTTGTATTTACAGGGACTTTTAAATCAAATAAAGATAAATTCTTCCAATATGCAGGAAAGTTAATGAACTTTGAGGATGGGTTTATAGAAAGTAGTATTTCAAATTATTTTAATAAGTTACAAGAAAAACCATATAATACAAATGGTACATTTAATGTAAATGTTGAAGAAGGATCATCTGAAAATACAGACGATTTAAATAATGCTAGTATAACTTTTTCTGGAAAAGTTGATACACCAAATAACAAGGCAGAACAATCAATTAGTTTAAATTATTCAGAAGATGTAAGTTTTCCATTTATGTATAGACAAATAGGAAATATAATTGCTTTACAAACTGATTCGGTAAGTAAAAGATTTGTTGGTATAGATACTGAAAATTTAGATGAATTAACAGATAAATTACAAGAAAGTGATATATCGATGCCAACATCATATGAATTTTCTTTGAATAATTTAGATACAAGTGAATTTGATTTATCTGAAGAAGAACTATTAAGATTGCAACACATATATATAGAACCTATTATAAATTCTTTTGAAAATGATAAATTTGAAACAGTAAAAGAAAATAATATGGAAGGTTATAAGGTAAGATTATCTGGTGAGGACCTTAAAAATATATCAATAATTTTTTTACAAAGTTTAAAAGATGATCAACAAACTTTAGACAAGTTAAATGATACTATTTTTTCAGCAAATAAATTAACACAAAGTACCATTGAACAATTAATACAACAAACACAAAATGAAACTGTAGATGAAAGTTTTTATGTTGAAATAGCTGTATATGGTTCTAAAGGAAACTTAAATAAACTCCAAATTCAAAATAATAGTTTTAAATTAGAATTACAAAAAAATCTAAATGGAAATGGAGTTCAATATAACATTACATTTACTGGTTTAGACAACGGAAATGAAGTAGCAAAATTTTTTGTAAATGCATCATATACTGGAATCCAAATGGCAGAAAATGTAACAGAAAATTATGAAATAGGTATGGAATTACCAGTTTATGGTGGATTAACTAAATCATTAAGAGAAACAGAAGAAATTGATGATACATTTGAAGAAGATGAATTAGATATAGATAGTGAAGAAGATTCTTCTGTAGAACCAAAGAAATTAGAAGAATCAACTCAAGCAAACACTGAAGATTCACAAAAAATAAAATTTGTTTATAATTTCGTGAATGAAGTTGAATTTGTAGATAGTGTTGAGATAGAAGACTTAACTGAAGGGGAAAATTGTTTAATACTTAATAATTATAGTGCAAATTCTGTAACTAAATTTCTTCAATCAGTAGTGGAAAGAGTTTCTAAAGTAAACGGAGAAAAACTTATTGAGTCAGGAATAGATCCAAATCAATTTATTTATATGTTTCCAGGTACAGCTCTATTGTATTCAAATGGTTTAAACTCTCAAGCTAATAATACAGTCTCAGGGGTATCAAGTTCAATGTCAGAGGAAGCAATATCTGCATTTAATACTAGATTTGAAATGTATGAAGGTTCAAACATAAAAGGACCAACTGTCAAAGGGTTATTATCAACTATACAGTCAAACAATAGTTTAGACAGTTCGTATAAAATTGAGGAAATAAATTTTAAAGGTGAAGAATTTGAAGCAAATGAGCAAAATATTGCAACAATAAAAGATGAAATTCAAACATCAACAGTTTTTAAAGTTGAATTCGAAAAAAATGAACAAGGAATTATTTATAGAGTAGTAATTAATGAAAAAGATGGTGGAGAAGATGCTTCAGGAGTAACAACAGAAAATACAACTAACTAAAATAGTAATTAACTATTATACTAATTATAAAAGTTCTAATATAAAAAATATAGCATATAATATTTTAATAATATTATATGCTCTTTTTTATTCTAGAGGAGGAAAAAATATTGCAATACATACAAGAAATAGTTAATTATTTCCCGATGAATATTAGGGAACTTCTTTTGCGTTCATTTGAGCAAAACATTCAAATACAAGAAAACTTGCAAGAAATAAGAATAAGAGTTATGAAACCCATTATGCTAAGATTAAGAAATCAAGATGTAATAATTCAGTACTTAGTAACAGCGCAAGAAGTGTTACAAACATTAGAAAAATTATGTGAAAATTCAATATATGCTTATAAAAACCAGATATGTGAAGGGTTTATTACTATAAAAGGCGGACATAGGATAGGCCTTACTGGAACAGCAGTTATAGAAAATAATAAAATTATAAATGTTAAGTATGTAACAAGTTTGAATATAAGAATTGCAAGGCAAATATTTAATTGTAGTAATAAAATATTAAGAGAAGTATTAGACTTAGAAAACCAAAATATATTTAATACACTTATTGTTTCACCTCCAGGGAAAGGTAAAACCACGATTTTAAGAGATTTAATAAGAAAAATTAGTAATGGAATAGAAGAAGTGAATTTTAGAGGAAAAGTTTGTGGAGTTGTAGACGAAAGAGGAGAACTTGCAGCAATGTATAGGGGAATTCCTCAAAATGATGTAGGTATAAGAACTGATGTTATAGAAAATATAAGTAAATCTCAAGGAATAAATATGCTAATTAGGACTATGGCACCAGAAGTAATAGCATGTGATGAAATAGGCTCTAAAGAAGATATTGAAGCAATAAAACTTGCAATGATTTCAGGAGTAAAAGGAATTTTTACAATGCACGGGAAAAATATGGATGATATAAAAGCAAACAAAGATGTTTATGAATTAGTGGAAAATAAACAAATTGAAAAAATTATATTTTTATAAATATGTTCTATATTTATATATTTGTGCATAAAATAAATAAGAAGGACAAGATATACTTTTCTTGTATCTTTTTTATCTATTGAATTTATGAAAGGAAAAAAATGAATTATATAAAGTATATTATTTTATTTTTAATATTTGTATCTTCTACTTTAGTTGGAAGGTTTATATCAAAAAAATATTATTATAGATTAGAAGAGTTAGAGGAATTTAAAAATGCACTAAATATATTTAAATCAAAAATAAAATTTACATATGAGCCTATATCAGAAATATTTTGTGAGATTATTAATAATACAAGTAAAAATGTAGGAAAAGTATTTAATTTAGCAAAAGA
>CANQEA010000031.1 GCA_947594095.1 uncultured Clostridia bacterium
TCAAGGGGAGATGTTGGTAGAATAAAAATAGTTGCAAGAAAAATAGATCCTAGTTGTTTTATGGTTGTAACTAATTCGAGGGAAGTAGTAGGACTTGGATTTAAAAGAACTTAAAATGTGTTTTTGATGTTTTTTGGGATGGGGTCAAAAAACATCAATTTTTTAGTTATAAAATATTGAAATATTTTTAATTTATAATATAATATAAATAGGGAAAAATTAATTATTTAAGAAGTTTATTTTAGAAAGGTATTATAAATGAAGGAACAAAAATTTAGCATAAAAAATATAGATTCATTTGAATTAAAAGACATTTTTGAATGTGGTCAATGCTTTAGATGGAATGAAAGAGAAGATGGAAGTTATATTGGAGTATTTAAAGAAAATGTATTATCAGTAAAAAAAGAAAATAATGAAGTATTTTTCTGTGGAATAAGTAATAATGATCTAAAAAAAGAAGTAGAAGATTATTTTGATTTAAAAAGAGATTATAAAAAGATAAAAGATGAATTATCAAAAAAAGACAAATATTTAGCTGAAAGTATTAAATATGGAGAGGGAATAAGAATATTAAATCAAGACTTGTGGGAGACAATTATTTCTTTCATTATTTCTGCAAATAACAATATACCAAGAATAAAAGGAATTATTGAAAGGCTTGCTAAAAATTATGGAACAAAATTGGTTTGGAATGGAGAAGAATTTTACACTTTTCCAACACCTGAACAATTGAAAGATGTAACAGTAGAAGACTACAGAAAACTAGGATTAGGCTTTCGTGATAAGAGACTATATGAAACAACTAAAATGGTATTAGAAGGTAAAATAGATTTAGATAAATTACATGAAGAAGAAGACACAAACAAGGTAAGAGAAAAATTACTTTCATTATCTGGAGTTGGACCTAAAGTTGCAGATTGTATTTTACTATTTTCTACACTAAAGAGATGGGATGTATTTCCAATTGATGTATGGGTAAGGCGTGTCATGAATGAACTTTATATTAAAGAAGAACAAGAAGAAAAAGTTAGTAAAAAACAAATTGAGAAAATTGCAAATGAAAAGTTTGGTGGTTTAATGGGTCTTGCTCAACAGTATTTATTCTATTGGCGACGAGAAGCTTAAAGTGTTAAGTAAAAAGTATACCAAGGAAGGAAAAAATTATATGAAAAAATATTTAAAAATTATTTTAGTATCAATCATAGCATTTTTAGGAGTTTTGGTAATTCAAAATAATGTATATGCTGCTGATAAGTCATATGTAGAAAACATGGATATACAAGCAACAATTAAAGATAATGGAAATTTGTCTGTGGAACAAACGATAACATATTATATAGATGGTACACATAATGGAATGTACATAACTATACCTTATAATTTTAGTGATTCAGAAATGAAAGAAGTTATTAAAAATGGTAAAATAAATGATAATATTTATAATGGAGATTATGTAAAAGTAAACAAAGTAAGCTTAATAAATGGCTCACAAGAAATACCATATACTGAACAACTTTCTGCAACAAATGGCACAAGTGGAGTGTACACTTTAAGTACAGAAAATAAAATGAGAAAAATAAAAGTATATTGTAGCACAACTAACCAAACAAGAAAATTCAAGATTTATTATGAGATAAACAATTTATGTGTTAAACATAATGATGTGGGAGAATTATACTACAATTTTATTGGTGGAGCATGGGACCACGAAATTAAAAATTTAAATATTGATATATATTTACCAAATAACAATAAAGAAATTAATGTATGGGGACACGGGCCATATAATGGTGAATCTAAAATAGTAGACAATACTCATGCAAATTTTTCAGTAAAAAATGTAAAACAAGGCCAATATGTTGCAGCAAGAATGATATTTGATTTAAGTAATATAGCAAATTCACCAAAAGTTTCACATATAGACGCAAAGAATATAATTTATGAAGACGAAAATGCAATTATAGAAAATAAAGCAGAAAAACAAAAATTTACAAATAGAATTATTATATTTACACTATGTTTATTAACTTATTGGATTATTCTATTAATTATTTTTGAAAAAGATAAAAAGCATAAAGTAGATGACGTAAATGAAGATGAATTATTCGAAAAATACAACCCAATGCTTGCAGGATGTATTCAAGGAAGTAGAGGAATCTTAGCAAGGGACATTATTGCAGTAATATTAAATTTAATTGACAAAAAATACATAAAATATGAAATTAAAAATATAGTAAGCAAAAAATCAACTTATACTCATCTTATAAGTAAAAATCTTAAAATAGAAGACAAAATAGATGTAATAGAGAAATATGTATATGACTGGATCTTTGACAATAAAGATACTGTTGCACTAGAGGATAGACTAGAAGAAATGCCTAAAGAAAAAGGAGCAAACAAGAAATTTAAAGAATTAAATGAGATAGTGCAAAAACAATTAATAGATAAAGGAGCAAATAAAACAAAAGTACCAATGGCATTAAGAGGATTTAACATATTTTTATTTATATTAAGTCTTGTACTTATTTTTAGACATATAATGTTTAACGGTTTAGAATTATATAGTTTTGAACAATTTTCAGGAATTGCCGTGATCATATTATGGACTTTGCTTATAGTTCTGCCATTAGGAATGGGAATTGTTGGGGTAATATTAAATTTAATAATTATTATTAGACATAGAATTAATAAAATAGTCCAAAAGAAAACAGGACAAAAGACTGTTACAACAACAATTAGTTTAGTTGTTTTATTTGCCGTTATTATAGCAATTACAGCAATAATACTTCCAGGAACATATTTAATAGCAGACGAGTTATTACTTTGTATTGCAACAATTATAATATTAACAGATAACCTTATGATGAAAAATGATGTATCTATGATAGAGGATTACAGTAAGCTAAATGCATTAAAAAACAAGATAGATAATTATACATTGATGGAAGATAGAGACATTGAATATATAACATTATGGGGCAAATATTTAAGTTATGCAGTAAGCTTTGGAATAGCAAATAAAATAATGAAACGAATCAAAGGATTAAATATAGATACAGATTTAACTGATATCATGGAAAATGATATTATGACAGATATGCTTGCAAATGATTATTATCATTTTTATGTATATGCAAGTTTAGATAGAGTATTTATGAGACAATATTATAATGCTTTAGGCAAAGTATCAGAAAAGATGTTTGAAGGAGGCTCTGGAGGATACTCTGGTGGCGGAGGAGGTGGATTCTCTGGCGGTGGTGGCTTCTCAGGAGGAGGCGGCTCAGGAGGAGGCCGGAGGTCTATTTTAAAACAGATTAGGTCAATTTACAACAAAGCGGTTATATTGACCGCTCTGTTTGAAAGGATAAAATAAATGGGTTTAAGAATTATATATGGAAAACCAGGAAGTGGGAAAAGCACATACTGTTTTTCTGAAATTTCAGAACTAATAGATACACAAGAAAAAATATATATTATTACACCAGAGCAGTTTTCTTTTACAGCAGAAACAAAACTTATGAATGTAATAGAAAAAAATGCAGTTATAAATGCTGAAGTAATAACTTTAAGTAGAATGGCTTATAGGGTACTAGAAGAAACAGGTGGTATAAAAACCACTTTATCTAAATGTGGCAAAGCAATGCTTATTTATTCTATTTTATCTGCATATAAAAAAGATTTAAAGTTTCTTGGTAAAACTGACGAAAATATAGAAACTGCAATGAATGCAATTACAGAATTTAAAAAACATGGAATAAGTGTGTCAAGTCTTAAGAAAGAAATGGAAGAGACACAAGATAATTACTTAAAAACAAAGCTTTCTGATATGGCTCTAATATACGAAAAATTTGAAAATCAAATTAAAGAAAATTATATTGATGAAACAGACCTTTTGCTATTGCTAAGTCAAGAATTAAAAAACACTAATATTGTTAAAGATAGCATTATTTTTATTGATGAATTTGCAGGATTTACATATCCTGAATATGAAGTAATAAAAGAATTAATTAAACAAGCAAAAGAAGTTAATATAACAATTAGTGCAGATAATTTAGAATTAAATACAAACCCAGATACAGATATTTTTTATTCTAACAAAATGACATATAAAAAACTTAAAAAAATTGCAGCTGAAAATAATTTAGAAATGGAAGAGCCTATTTTTCTTCCTGAACAATATAGATTTAAAACAAAAGAATTAAAACATATAGCTGAAAACCTAGGCAAAACAAAATCCACAAAACTAGAACAAAATGTGGAAAACTTACATCTATTTTTAGCTAAAAACCAATATAATGAAATAGAAAATGTTGCAAAAGAAATTGTAAAATTAGTTAGAGATAAAAATTTAAGATACAAAGATATTGGAATTATTACTAAAAATTTAGAATTATATTCTAGTTTAACAAAAGCTATTTTTATGAAATATGAAATACCAATTTTTATTGATGAAAAAAGAGATCTAAACCAAAATATTATAATCCAATATGTTTTAGCTATTTTAGAGGTACTTAGTAAAAATTTTGCAAATGATGCTATATTTAATTATATGAAATTAGGGTTTTTAAACTTGCAAGAAGATGAGCTGTTTTCGTTTGAAAATTATTGTCTAAAATGGGGAATAAAAAGAAACAAATGGAAAGAAAATTTTACATATGGAGTAGAACAAGAAGGCGAAAAACAAGTAGAAAGATATAATGAAATTAGAAAACAAATTGTAGAGCCTTTAGTTTGTCTAAAAGAGAATATTGGAAAACAAAAAACAGCAATTAATATAACAAAATGTTTATATGAGTTTTTAAAAGAACAGCAAATAGAAGAAAAAATTGCTGATAAAATGCAAGCTTTAGAAGAAAATGAGATGCTAGAGTTAGCTAAAGAATATAAAGATAGTTATGAAATTATATTAAATGTATTAGATGAAATTGTTTTGGTGTTTGGAGAAGATAAATTAAACTTAGAACAATACAAAAATATATTAAAAACAGGGCTAAAAAATAGCGGACTTGGAAAAATACCAGGAACTCAGGACCAAGTAATTATTGGAGATGTAGAACGTTCAAGAAGTCACAAGGTAGATGTAGTATTTATTATTGGATTAAATGATGGCGCATTTCCAAGTGTTAGAAGAGACGAAGGATTCTTTAATGATGAGGACAGAGAGACTTTAAAAAATGATGGACTAGAATTAGCAGGTGGAACAATAGATAATTTATATGAGGAAAACTTTAATATATATAAAGCATTTACAACAGCAGAAAAACAAATTTATTTGTCTTATGCATCAAGTGATAGTGAAGGGAAGTCTTTAAGACCTTCTCTATATGTTAATAGAATAAAGAGAATGTTTCCAAAACTAGAAGAAAAAAGTGACATTATAAAGAAACAATATGAAATTGTAAATAAAGATGCAACATATGAAGAATTATTAGAAAATATTGCGAAAATTAAAAAACAAGAAGAAATAAATCCTATATGGTATGCAGTATATGAATATTTTAGAAAAGATGAAAATTATAAAAATAGATTAGAAAAAGATATGTTGGGGGTTGGTTATACTAACCTTCCAGAGGATATCACCAAAGAAAATATACATAAATTATATGGAAACACTTTAAATACAAGCGTTTCAAGATTAGAAAAATATAGAAGTTGTCCTTTTTCATATTACTTACAATATGGATTGAATTTAAAAGAAAAACCAGAATTAAAAGTTAAATCTTTTGATACAGGTTCATTTATGCATGAAGTAATTGACAACTTTTTCGAATATGTAAAAGAAGAAAATATCAAACTTGTAGATTTAGAAGAAGATGACATAGAAAAAATTGTTAAAGATATAATAGAAGAAAATTTAAAACAAACTAAAAACTTTATTTTTACAGCTACTCCAAAATATGTAGTTTTAGTTAGACGTCTTCAAAAAATTGTAACTAAAGCAATAAAATATTTAGTTCAAACTCTAGTTAATAGTGAATTTAATATTGCAGGAACTGAAATAGAATTTGGAAAAGGAAAAGAGCATGAACCAATTACTTTATTTTTAGATGATGGCAAGAAAGTAGAAATAACAGGAAAAATAGATAGAATGGATGTTGCAAAAGATGAAAATGGAAAATACTTAAGAATTATTGATTATAAATCATCTGTAAAAGATATAGATTTTAATGAAGTCTATGCAGGTTTGCAAATTCAGTTACTTACATATGTAGATGCCATTTGTAAAAAAGAAGATTACATTCCAGCAGGTGCATTTTATTTTCCACTTTTAGAACAAATGATAAAATCTGATAAAAGATGTACAGAAGAAGAAATAGAAGAACAAATCAGAAAAAATTTTAGAATGAAAGGTATAATTTTAGCAGACGTAAAAGTTATTAAAATGCAAGATAATTCTTTAGAATCGGGAAGCTCTAAAATTGTTCCAGCAGCAATTACAAAAGAAGGTAGTATAAACGAAAAATGGACTAAAGGTGGAGTAGACCAAGAAGAATTTCAGATATTGCAAAATCATATAGACAAAACAATAAGACAAATTGCAAAAGAAATATTAGATGGAAAAATTGATATTAAGCCATATTATAAGAAAGGTAAAACACCTTGTGAATATTGTAGCTATAAGGCAATTTGTGGGTTTAATCCAAGACAAAAAGATAACAAATATTTTTATATTGATCAAAAGTCTAAAGATGAAGTTATTAATAAAATGAAGGAGAAATAAGATGGAAACAAAAGAACAAACACGAATGATGAGAAAAACTAATATGAGGATATTTCCAACGTACAAAAAATTGGCAGGAGACTATCTATTTTATTATACTGTTGATTTTCTATTTTTAACACAGATAAAACAAATTAGTCCTGCAGATGTAGTATTATTATATTCGGTAGGATCATTATTCGGTATATTATTACAAATAGTAGCAAATATTATAGTGGAATTTTTAGGAAGAAAGAATAGTATCATTTTTGGAAATATTTTAAAATGTTTATATATGGTAATGTTTATGGCAAGTGGTAGTTTATTTGATTTAATTGTGGCTAAATTTGTATCTTCACTTGCAACATCCATTACTGGTATAGCTGAACCTAGTATATTAAATATTTCTATTCCTCCATCTAAATATAAAAGTACAATATTTGCTAAGATAATGGCTAAAGGTGAAGAAGGATATTATATTTTAGGTGCTATGTCTAGATTAATAGGAGGTATATTATTTGGAATAAATGCATATTTACCTATGATATGCTCTCTTATTGTATTAATTATTGTTACTATTATATCAATATGTTTTATAGAGCCAGTTAAGGATAAAAAAGAAAAAAGAAAAGAAATGACTGTAAAAAGACAATTAAAAGATATTGAGGAAGGGTTTGTTTATGTATTAAAATCAGAGAGATTAAAAGCTCTTATAATAGCTGCAAGTTTAATTGTTAGTTTATTAAATATTATATTAAATTATCAGACAGGATTACTACAAGATATTCATGTTAATGCTTCTCTTATTTGTGTATTAGCCGCAATAGTGAGTTTGGCAAGTGCATATGCATCTAGGAAGCAGGGAGAATTCCACAATAAGTTTAGAAATAAATCTATTATGGTTGTAGCATTAATGGCATCTATTAGTACTTTTATAGCTGGATTGGCAGGCATAAAAGCAGAAGAGTTTAGAGTACTTTTGATTGTAATTATTTTATCATATATTGTAGCAAGATATGCTCATGGAATGTATTATACAATTATTGATAGATACCTTAGAAACTTTACAAATAAAAATATAGATACAAAAATATTTGCCGTTAAAAACTTATGTGTTAATTTTGTATCCGCAATTGCTGGAATGTTGTCATCATTTTTGCTAGATAAGACAACAACTGCATATGCTATGATAACTGTAGGAATAGTATTTACAATTGCATTTATATTAATGGGAAAATATATGAAAAGTAGAGTAGGATTAAAACCAGAAGAATATTCCAAAGAAGAAAGAAAATATGACGAGTTAAAAATGTAATTGGAGGAATGAAAAATTATGGATTTATCAAATGAAAATGTGTTACATATTGTTAAAGATGGTGTAGAATATTTACAATTTAGAAAATTACTAGAATATAAGGATACAATAAATCATGCATATAGTCTGGGTTTAGATGTTAATTTTAGAACAGCTAAAATAGATAAAACTGCCCTTCCAAAAGAAGAATATGAACATGCAATTAATTGTTATAAAAAATTGTGTGAGAAAATTGGAAGTAATTATAAAAATATAGTTAAAACAAATCAAGAACATACTGACGAAGTAAAGAAAATAGAAAAAAAGATAAATCAAGATGAGCCGGATTTTAATTTAGAGATATATAAAGCAACAGATGGTATGATAATAGATAAACCAAATATTATGCTATCTACTACAAATGCAGATTGTATTTTACTTTTGATGTTTGACCCTGTAAAAAAAGCAATTGCAAATGTTCATTCTGGTTGGAAAGGAACACTTCAAAGAATATCAGTAAAAGCGATAGAAAAAATGCAAAAAGATTATGGTTGTAATGCAAAAGATATTATAGTTTGTATTTGCCCTAGTATTAGAAAATGTCATTTTGAAGTAGATAAAGATGTAAAAGATATGTTTACACATGAATTTCAAGAGATGAATCTAGAAGAAATAATTGAATCAAAAGTTCAAAACAACAAATGGAATATAGATACAGTAAAAATAAATCAAATAATGTTACAAGATAAAGGGGTATTGCCAGAAAATATAATAGACTGTGGAATTTGTAGTGTGTGTAATTGCACAAAAATCCATTCTTATAGAGTAGAAAAAGAGGGTTATGGATTAGAGACAGCTTTGATTGAATTAAGAAGATAAACAAAAAAATACAATTATTGGCTAGGGAGGAATTAGATCAGGTATGATTAGAAAAATAAAAGAAGAAGATATTACTAAAGTTATGACAATATGGGTAAAAGGAAATTTCAAAGCACATGATTTCATAGAAAAAGATTATTGGCTAGAGATTTATAATGATGTTAAAGAAAAATTCTTAAATGATTTTGATACATATGTATATTCTGACGGTGATGATATAAAAGGTTTTGTTAGCGTAAGCAAAGAAAAAATAATTGAAGCGATTTTTGTAAAACAAGATAATATAAGGCAAGGAATCGGCAGAAAATTGATAAATCATATAAAAAATATTTACCCTACTTTAACAATAACAGAATATGAAAAAAATATAAATGTAATTTTATTTTTAACAGCTATGGGTTTTAAAAATGAAGGTATACAAATGGATCAAAAAAGAAATGAAAAACAATATATTATGCAGTATCTCTAAGATTATCTTGCAAACAAAATTTATTTATAGTAAAATATAGTTTAATAAGGAGAAAGTTAAATGATTTTGCCAGATAAATTAAAAAAGGGAGATACGATAGGAGTAGTTGCTCCATCAGGTCCTATAGTAGATTTAAAAATACCTGAAGTAGAAAAAGCCAAAGAAATAGTAGAAAATGCAGGGTTTAAAGTTAAATATTCAAAGAATTTATTTTCTAATACATATGGATATAGTGCATCGCCTATTGAAAAAGCAGAAGATATAAACAACATGTTCAAAGACAAAGAAGTAAAAATGATATGGTGTGCAAAAGGAGGAAATAACTCAAATTCTATTTTTGAATATTTAGATTATGAAACAATTAAAAAAAATCCTAAAATTATATGTGGCTTTAGTGATATAACATCAATTACTAATATTATTACTGAAAAAACTGGACTTGTAACTTTTAGCCGGAACAAACTTTAAAACTATTGCTACAGATGAAACAGATTATAGTTTTAAAGAGGCATTAAAAAGATTTGTGGATGGAAGTTTAAGTTTAGGAACAGGTAATGGGCCATTTGTAACTATCCAAGAAGGACAAGTTGAAGGACAATTGATAGGTGGAAACCTACAATTAACTCATGGGCTAGTGTGTGGTAAATATAAAATAGATTTTCAAGATAAGATATTATTCATAGAAGATTTAGGCATAGAATCACCACCAGAAATGATTAGTAATTTTCTATATTTTATGAAACAAAATGATGTGTTTGATAAAATAAAAGGTTTATGGATAGGAAATTATGAACATGAAAGCGAAATAACTTTAGAAAAAATGGTTTCTGATGTATTGGAGTTACCAAATAAGAAATATACATTTCCAATTGTAAAATCAAATCATTTTGGACATATAGAAATGAAAACAGTTATACCTATTGGGACAAAGGCAAAAATAGATACAAGTATATCTAACAAAGTACAATTGATAGAAAATTGTGTTAAATAAAGGAATAAATGTAAAATGTATGAAACATGGGAAGAATTAGAAAATTCAATTAAAGATTGTAGTAAATGTAAATTGTGTAAAACAAGACAAAACATTGTATTTGGTGTGGGAAATAAAAACGCAGATGTAATGTTTATTGGAGAAGGTCCAGGTGCAGACGAGGATATGCAAGGAGAACCTTTTGTTGGAAAAGCCGGAAAACTAATGAATATGGCTTTCCAAGCTGTTGGAATAAAAAGAGAAGAAGTCTATATTGCAAATATTGTAAAATGTAGACCACCAGGAAATCGTGATCCACAAGAAGATGAAGTCATAGGATGTATGGATTATTTAAGAAATCAAGTTTTGCTTGTAAAACCTAAAATAATTGTTTTGTTGGGAAGAATTGCACTTCAAAATATTTTAGGAACAGAATACAAAATAACACAAGTTAGAGGAAATTGGATAGAAAATAAAGGGATTAAATACATGCCTACTTGGCACCCGGCTGCATTACTTAGAGATGAAACTAAAAAAATTGATTTCATAAATGATTTAAAAAAGATACAAGAATATTGTTAACAAAATTATATAAAGAAAGTGAAGTATATGGAAGAAAAAAATATATCAGATATAAATGAATTAGCAAATAAATGTCTAGGTTGTAAAGTAAAACCATGTAGTAATAAAGGTTGTCCTTTAAACAATGACATTCCAGAATTTATTAAAAAAGTTAAGGAAAGTGATTATAAAGGAGCATATAAAATATTGTCTAAAACAACAGCACTGCCAGGTGTATGTGGGAAAATTTGTCCACATGAAAAACAATGTCAAGGTTCTTGTATAAGAGGAATAAAGCAGACACCTGTCCAAATTGGAGAACTTGAAGCATATGTATTTAAAAAGGCAGTAGAAGAAAATTATAGTTTAGTTGATGTATATGGAAAGCCTAAAAATAAAATAAACAAAAAAGTTGCAATTATAGGCGGAGGGCCTGCAGGGCTTACCTGTGCTGCATTTTTAGCAAAAGAAGGAGTAGATGTTACAATTTACGAAAAATACAATTACTTAGGGGGACTACTTGTCCATGGTATTCCGGACTTTAGACTTTCAAAAGATGTTGCAGAGGAAACTGTAGGCAGAATTTTAAGTTTAGGTGTTAAAGTAAAATATGGCCAAGAACTTGGAAAAACTTTTACTCTTAAAGAAATAGAAGAAAAATATGATGATATATTTCTAGCATTTGGAGCAAATGTATCTTCCAAAATGAGAGTAAAAGGAGAAGGCTTAAAAGGGGTTTATGGAGGAAATGAATTATTAGAATATAACTTGCATCCAGATTATAAAGGAAAAAAAGTAGCAGTAGTTGGTGGCGGAAATGTTGCAATGGATTGTGCTAGAACTGTAAATAAAATGGGAGCTTTAAAAACAACAGTTATTTATAGAAGAGCAAGAGAGCAAATGCCAGCTGAAAACAAAGAAATAGAAGATGCAATTAAAGAAGGCGTAGAGTTTGAATTTCAAAACAATATTGTTCAAATTATAGGAAAAAATAAAGTAGAAAAAGTAGAACTAATTAGTACTGAATTAGTAAAAAAAGAGGGAGAGACAAGACTTGTACCTGTAAATATTCCAGGATCTAATAGAATAATAGATGTAGATTATATTATTATGGCACTTGGATCAGAGCCAGAACCATTTGTACAAAATTTAGGATTAACATTAACCAAATGGGGAAATATTGAAGTAGATGAAAATTATCAAACATCAAATCCTAAAATATGGGCAGGAGGAGATTTGGCAGGATGTAAAGGAACAGTAGCCTGGGCAGCAAAGTCTGGACGAGATGTGGCAATAAATATTCTAAATAAATATAAGTGAGGAAAATGATATGGATATAGAAAAAATAGAGTCAATTATAGAGGCATTATTATTTGCAGCTGGAAGGCCAGTTTCTATGAATGAATTGGTTTTAATATTAGAATTAGATGAAAAAGATATATTCGCAATTATAGATAATATGCAACAAAAATATAAAGAGAAAAATAGAGGAATAGAATTAATTAAAGTTGATAATTCTTTTCAATTATGTACAAAAAAAGAGTTACATGAATATGTATATTCTGTAGTTGATAAAAGAGCAAAACCTAATTTATCTAATGCAGCATTAGAAACCTTAGCAATTATTGCATATAATCCTAAAATTACAAGAGCAGAAATTGAAGCAATAAGAGGAGTATCTGCAGATGCATGTGTTTATAAATTACTTGAATATGGTTTAATTGAAGAATCTGGTAAAACAAATTTGCCAGGAAAGCCTATGGGATATAAAACAACACCTGAATTTTTAAGATTATTTGGATATTCATCATTAGAAGATATGCCAGAATTACCAAAATATAAACTAGATGAAAATCAACAAATTGTAATAGATGAAATAATTGAACAATAACGGGTTTATATATTTTCTTAAAAAGCATTGTAATTTTTAAAAGATTTTGATATAATGGTTACATAATTTTGTAGAAGGGAATGATTATTTTAATGAGTGACGATGGCATATGGTTAAAAATATGTACAAAAGCAATTATAATACTAGCAATTTTATCTTTTATAATTATTGGAATTAGTATTATAGTTACAAATAAAGTCACACAAGATAAAGTGTCATTATTAGCAAATATAGAAAGCAAAACAGGAGTTACACAAATACAAGATTTGTTAGTTGTAACATTAAAAAATAATAAAGTTAAAACAAAAGAAATTAAAAAGGATATAGATGATATAGATGAATTTCAATATGATGAGGAAATTATAAATAGTGAACTAGAAATAGATGAAGAGAATATAGAAAGTACTATACAAACAGAAGAATATGAGGTTGAAGAAAATAATTTTGATATACAGCAAGAAGAATTACAAACTAATTTAAATGAAGAAGGAATTTCAGTTGTTTCAAATGAATTGACACAAGAAGAAAATATACAATCTCAAATGATAAATGAAGAAACAATTGGAATTGTTGAAATACCTAAAACAGAAGTGAATTTACCAATTTATAAGCAAATTACTATTGAAAAAATGGAAGAAGCAACATGTCTTTTATATTCAACAGGTGAGCTTAATAAAAGTGGGAACAATATGATAATTGGCCATAATAAAAGAAATGGGACATTATTTTCTAATAATAAATATTTAGAACCAAATGATGAAATTTATATAACTTCTAAGGATGGACAAAAACAAAAATATATTATATACAGCAAATTTGCTACAACTCCAGAAGATATTACTTATTTACAAAGGAAAGTAACTGAAATGCCAGAAATAACTTTGCAATGTTGTTCAGATAACGAACAGCAAAGAATTATTATACTTGCAAAAGCAATATAAATAAATGTCGCTACTTTTTGGCTTTCTACATCAAGTTTATCATTTACAATGATAACTTCTTTAGAACATAAAAGTAGCGATATTACTTTATAAAATTTATTTTTCGTATAAATCTTTAATAGATACATCCATTTCTTCAAAATTATCTACAAAACCAACTTTTGCAAGGTCATTATTTATACCTTGTATCCATACAGCCCTGTTTTGGTAAAACACATCAAATTTTTCACTGTTATTTAAAATTGAATTAATTCTATTTATATCCATATCTTATCACATCCTTCTTGGCAAATTTCTTATTTTAAGTATATACAAAAATGTAAAACTTTATTCGAATAAATAATCAGAATTCAAAGATAATTATAATTAATGGAATTTTTGAAAATCTATTGCTATTCTTGCAAAAATTTTATATAATATACATGGTAAAATGCCAAAAATATAAAATAAAAACAGGGGGAACCAATGAAAAAATTAAATGAAAAGGGGATAACTTTAATTGCTTTAGTAATTACAATTATTATTTTAATTGTTTTAGCATCAATTGGAACTTATGCTGCAAAAGATACTTTAGAATCTGCAAGACTTACTAAATTTACATCTGAGCTAAAAATTATGCAATATAAGGTAAATGAGCTATATGATGATTGGAAAGAAAATAGAACTATTACTATTGATGGAGAAACTTATGGTAATAGTAATAATAAAGAAGGAATTAATGATATTGATAAAGATTTAGGACAATCAATTGGTGAATGCCCTAAAAGTAGCCAAGCTTCAGAAGCATTGAAAGGTAAAACAGAAGGAAATTATCGCTATTTTAGTAATGATTTAATAAAAAAATTGGAAGTTGAAGACGTTGAACAAGATTTTTTCATTGACATAGAAACAAGAAGTGTTGTAAGCTGTGATGGAGTAAGAAATAAAGAAGACGAGTGGTATTATGACTTAGAACAAGTTTCAGATAGTGTATATAATGTAAAATATGAACCTGAAAAGTATCTTGATCCAACTTTTAATATAACAACAGAAGAAAATAAGGGAGTTTCTAAGATAATTATATCAAATGTTGAATATAAGGGATATATAAAAAAATGGAAAATTAAATATGGATTAGTTGAAAGTGAAAGTGTAAAAAATTGGTATGAAATACCAGATTACTGGGATGGTAAAAGTTATTCTTTTTCTGTAGATACACCAAATGCAGGTACAACATATAAATATAAAGTACAAATATTTAATGAACCAGTTTCTAGTGCAGAAAAAGATGTTACGATAGTAATACCAGAAGAAAAAGAACCAGAAGAAACAACTAAAGAAGAACAAGAAAAAACAAATGAAGGAGAAAGTATAGATAATAGAGAAAATGAACCAAGTACAGAAGAAATGGTAACATCAGAATAAAAATATTAAAAGGTAGTTATTACTTAATTAAAGATAGGAGAGATTATTATGCAAGAAAATCAAAATAATGAAGTAGAAGAATTAGACATCAATCATTTGATGCAAATAAGAAGAGACAAATTA
>CANQEA010000032.1 GCA_947594095.1 uncultured Clostridia bacterium
AAATAACCTTACATTTTTGTAAGGTTATAATTTATCTCCTCTATATTTTGAATTATTATTTTCTAATTTTGTACTTACTAAATAGAGAAAATTATATGTTTCTTCAGAAGTCAAATCTAGTTTTACTTTCAACTTATAAAAAATAAATACACTACAATTTTTAGATAAAAAATAAAAAGACACTTGCAGAAATATTCCCACAAGTGCCTTTTCTTATTTTATTTTTCTTATTGAATCTTTAATATTTTCAGCTTGTTCATCATTTATTCTATTGTTTACTCTTGCTAAATTTACCAATGAAATTGCATTATCAAGTGTAAAACAATCATTTTTTCCTGCATTTATTTTATTAAAATAATATTGTACTTCATCTATCACATAGTCAGGTGTATATTCAGGTAGTATATTTATTGCATCTTCCATTACTAATTCTCCTTTTTTAATGCTAGTTCATTTTAACATATTTTTTGTTTCAATGCAACCAAGTAGTTAAATAAATTGAAATTTTTTTCAAAATTTTCAATTCGTTCAAGTAGTATAAAAATTAAATTTTATATAATTTTATAGAAAAGAGAGGTTATTAGATATGGAATTATCAAAAGCAATTAGAATACGAATTAAATATTATCTTAATAAAAACAATATGAATACATGGGCTTTATCTAAAGCAGCAGGAATTCCTTGTTCAACTTTATCATACTTTTTTTCAGGTAAAACTGATTTAATCAAAATCGATACACTACTTCATATATGTGAAGGTTTTAATATTACATTAGGTGAATTCTTTTCTGATGATGTATTCAAAAATACTTACCAAGAAACAAATAAAGACTAATAGTTTTCAGAGCTATCAGTCTTTTTTATTTTTTGAATATAACTTGCTTTATATCGTTTTCAGTAATTTCTTTTACTCCAAGCGATATTCCTTCATTATTTACTTCTTCTACTTTTATGCTCAATTTATTACTTGTGATAATAGTTGCTTTATTTCCATTATTAAGTTCTACTACATCAAACATATTATAATTTTTCATAAGCTACTCCTATTCAATATTTAGAGTTCTATAAATACTATCATACTCTTTTTGTAATCTTCCTATACTTCCATCTTTTGAACTATGATTCATTATAAAATCCGTAATGTTGTGTTCTATTATTTTCATTTCTTCTCTTGAGTAATCTTTATTTTCTAAATATACTCCAGCATTTTTCATTAATTTTAGTTCTTTCTCTGTACATTTATTTAATAAATTCATTGTTATTCAGTCCTTTCTTAAAATCTTTTTTATTATAACATACTTTTCAAAAAAATTGTTGATTTTTTGAAAATTTGCTACTCATATTTTGGAGAACCATATCCCATAACTTGTGCATCATCAAATGAGTACATTCTTTCTGCACATTTGTTACTTGTATTCCCTTCAATCGTATAAATATTTCTATTGGAAATATCAGTTCTAGTTACAATTCCAACATGATCTGATGTTCCATCTTGATTACCATTTTCATCATACCAATCAAAGAAAATAATGTCTCCAACAATTGGATAATAACTATCTCCTCTATCATGCCACTCATTTTTTTCCTTAAACCAATTTATTCCATCAGTGCATACTGAAAATTTTGGAATAATACCTTTATCTATATATCCACATTCGTTAGCACACCAACTCACATAACAAGCACACCAATGCACATGTTCTTCAAACCCATACCATTTCCAAAATTTATCGCCACCCTCATTACCAATTTGAGCTTTAGCTACTAAAATAATTTCACTATTAGGAATTTGTGAACTATCATAGTCCATATCTCCATCGCTATTAAAAATTGCTGCTATAAATCCTGCAATTAAAACTATAACAAGCACAATAACTACAGCTACCCAACCTCCTGCAATTAATGCAGATATAATAGCTTTAACTCCTGCAATTATAGCTTTTACTGCCTTTATGGTAGCTTGTATAGTAGTTTTTACTGCTTTAGCAGTAACTTTTGCAGCATGTTTTGTTATTTTAATTGCTCTTTGTGTGGCTTTAACACTTTCTTTTGCAATTTTTTGACTATTTTTTGCAACTCGTTCAGCAGTTTTTATACTCTTTCCTGTTAGTTTAGTAGAACTTTTAGCAGTTTTTATTGTTTTCTTTGTTCCATTTTTTATTGTCTTATTTGTATTATTTACTGCATTTTTTAGTTCTTTTGCTCTTTTTTCTTTTATTCTTGATTTGAAAGCATCTAACTTTTGTTTTCCTTTAATATAATTTTGTTGTGTCTCATTTAATGCTTTCTTACCAATTTCATTTCCTTTTTCAATTCCTTTTCTAGTAGCATAACTGATTTCATTTTGAATTTTTCTTCCTGCATATTCTTCTCCTGAATTGTTATCATCATCAATAGTTATTTCATTTATTTTTTCTTTTGTTGTTATCAAATTATTTTTTATCTTTTGTACACCAACTATACTTTTATCAATACTTTTTATAGTTCCTTGAGGTTTTACTTTTATTTTTATATCTGACATATATAATACCTCCCTTCATTATTACACAAAAAAAAGTCGATTTTTCGACTTTTCACATTATAAATTTTATTTTTTTAAGATTTCTAGTTTTTCTGCAATTTCATACTAATAATCTCCTCTTGTTTTTTACATTATAATGCAATTTCAATAAATTGAAAATTACTCTTTTTTATATTTTTTTTGCTACGACAACCATTCTTCCATTTTTTTGTGAATACTCGCAGGTAGATAATGTTATATACTTGTCTTTGTGTGTTCCAACAACTCCTGTATAATAAAATTCTAAATTTCGACAATTTTCGACAAATTCATCATAATCTTTATAATCTTGAAAATCAATATAAGAGTAATATCTAAAACCTGCATCAGAATATGCTATTGTTTTGAAAGCTATCATCACTTCATAAGTATTTTCAATAGTTTTGCCTTTTTCTATTGTATAAAATTTTATATATTTATGATTTAGATAAAAATTATAATTTTTGTATTTTTCTAGTGCTGAAAACATTGTATTATCATTCATGTGATGTCCATATATAATTAAATTATCAGATTTATTTATATTACAAAATGGTGCTAGATAAGGAGTACCATGACTAGAATAATTTTTATAAATATCTTTATGCAAATAAAAATCTCCGTTTTGCATTATAGGATAATTTATATTCGTTCCATCTATTTTTATCCAACCTATAACATCTGAATTGATTTTTGCAATATTCTCTAAATTATAAGTATTTTCAGACGATAAATTACTTTCTTCTTTTTCTAAAATGTCTGTAAATTGATTCTCGTTTGTCGTATTTTCAGGATTTTCGACAATTTCCTGTAAATCATCAAATATGTCAGTTTCTTTCTTATTTTTAACCAATTCTTTAATAAAGAAATAGCTACTAATAGCTAATACAACTATTAGTAGCATTAAAATTATTTTACTAACTTTATTCATTTACACTCTCTCCCGGCTTTGTTGTCATCAATTTATAAAGTTCAGTATTCTTTGGAAATCTATTAACAAATGGTACATTAGCAGAACCAACTCTCATTAGTCCCTCTCCTGCACCTACATTTGTTATAAAGCTCATTTGTTCATCAGATATATTAAGTAGTTTTCCAAGCTCTAATCTATCTATATATGCTTGATTTAACATTATAATAAATTCAGAGTTTGCAAGCATAGTTCTAGCAGTATGACTTTGTAATAAATCTTCAACATTTTGAGTAATACCTGTTGCATAAGCTCCATATTTTCTAACTCTTTTCCAAAGTGTAAATAAGAAATTGGCTGAATATTCGTATTGGAATAACAAATATATTTCATCAATGAATATATAAGTATTCTTTCCTTTCGTTCTATTGGCAGTTATTCTATTAAGAATACTATCAAGTACAACTAGCATTCCTATTGGAAGTAATTGTTTTCCTAAATCTAATATATCATAACAAATAAGTTTGTTTGATGTATCAACATTAGTATTAAGTGCAAATGTATTTAATGAACCATTTGTAAATAACTCAATAGCAAGTGCAATTTCTTTTGCCTCAGGTTCTTCTTGTTTTAATAATTCTTCCCTAAAGTCTTGTAGTGTTGGTGGTATTCCTTGATAGTTTCCTTGTTGGAAAATTCTATACACACTAGCAGTACATCTATCAATAATAGACTTTTGCTTTGGACCGAGATTGCCACTTCCTATAAGTTGTTCGCACAAAGACAAAATAAACTCTGATTTTAGAATTACAGGATTAGCTCCATCTCCATATTCAGAGTTCATGTCCATAGCATTTATATGATTATCACTTGTTGCTGATATTTTAATTACTTCCCCTCCTAATGCATTTACTAAAGGAGAATACTCCCTTTCAGGATCTACGATTATAATATCTGCATCAGGTTCTCTTAATTTGATAGATGTTATTTCTTGTTTAGCTGTAAATGATTTACCACTACCACTAACACCAAGAATAAAACTATTACCATTTAATAATTGTTTTCTATCTACCATAATCATATTCTTGCTAATTGTATTTTGACCATAAAAAACACCATTCTCATGCCTAATCTCTTGCACTTTGAATGGTATAAATACTGCTAAACTTTCTGTTGTAAGTGTTCTTAAAGCATTTATTTTTCTAACTCCAAATGGTAGGACAGTTTCTAATCCATCTAATTGTTGGTATCTTAATGTACCCATTTGACACATGTTCTTACCTGCTATTTGTTCTATTGCATCAGATAATACTTTTAATTTTTCTAATGATTCTTCAGTTATAACCATTGTTAAAACTGATAAAAACATTCTTTGGTCTCTTGTAATCAAGTCATCCAAAAATTCTTTACTTTCATTTCTTTGTTGTTCCATATCATACGGAATAATGGCTGAAAAGTTATTGTTTGCATTTTGTTTTCTTTGCCAATTAGTTATATTTGTTTCAATTCCTAATCTTCTATTCTCTGCCTCTTTTACTGCCTCATCCATTGGTATAGGAATAACATCAATAGATAACATCATATTTTTGTTAAGTTCAGTAAGTTCAGTTACCATTGAGTCCTTTATATAACTTGCATAAGATTTCAAAAATAATACTTTTCCATATCTATTACCTATTTTGAAATAATCACTTTTGAACTTTGCAGAGTCAGGGCAAATCATATCCCTAAAATCATGTCCTAGTTTCATGTGTTCATGAATATCAAATGTAAATGCTGTTTCCTCTCCTGTTCTATAAAAGTCATGTGCTATTCTTAATCTTTCCTTTGCATCAAGTTCTATACATTTTGAGCCTAATGCACTAAAATGATTACTTAAATCTGCTCCAATTCTTGAGAAATAATTTCTTGCCTCTTCTTTTGTTTTCTTATATACAGATATTGTTAATATCTTTTCTTGTACTATCTCATTTGCAGTTTTGGATTGAGAATCTAACATTGTATTATACTCTTTTCTGAATTTATCTAATTTATCTCCTGCATCTTTCAATAATATTGTTTTTTCAAAATCTAATTTATTTATTCTTCTATTGTTTATAGTTATTTTTGCAGTAGATCCTGTATCTAATGAATTAAGTAATTCAGAATACTCTAAAAACATAGCCTCTTTATCTTCTCTACTTGCTACTGCATAATTTATATCTAAAAATTTATATGATTTTGAATACTTATTTTTTCCAACTAAAAAAAGCCCATCTTCGTATATTGCCTTTATAGGAATTATATCCTGTACGAATTTTGGAACTTTTATTTTTTCTTTATCTTGCTTAAATATTGTTTTAAGTGTTTTCAGCATCTTCTTCAACCTCCCTCATTTTCTTTTTTAATTTTTTAGTTTTAGGTTTCTTATTCTTTTTCTCTTTATGCTTTTTTTGTGGTTTTAATATTCCTTGCTTTAGTTTCTTATCAATTATTCCCTTAAAATCTTCAGCATAGATATTTTGAGAATTGAAAGTTAAATGTCTAGGCATCAGTATTTCTGACTTTATAAATGCAATAACAAATTCTTCAGCTGTCATTCCGTTGTACTTTATAAAACCAAGTGCTGCAAAAGGTGTTGCACCTAAAATACATACCCAAGACAATGTTTCAATTCCAAAAAAAGGCTTTAATAAGAAATATAAAATTACTGCTACTAAACAAGCCAATATAGAAAAAATGAACTGCCTCATAGACAATCCAAAGAAAATGCTTTCACTAAATTCTCTAATGTCTTTGTTTATCTTTACCTCCATTTTTATCTTGCCTCCCTATTCTTTTTATTGCTTTTTGACTTTTTTTGTTCCTTTTCCTGTTCTATTTTAGACTCAACATATTCGTAAATATCTTCATTAATTAATTTGAACTTTTTAGGTTCAACTTCATTTGTTTGCAAAGCTACTAACCTATCAATTATTTTTTCTCTTAATTCAGGATTGATTTTGTTTAAGTACTCTCCATAAGTAGTAATATCATATTCAAATACACCTTTATTTAATTTCATAAACTTCAAATCTCTAACTTCATATTTTCTATTGTACTCAACTATAAAATCAGGTATATCTTCAAGTTTTATTATTACTTCATCTACTCCATCATCTGCATAATAAAGCTCTGTCTTTAATTCAATTAATTTTCTTATTTCATCTTCAGAATAAAATGAAGGATTAAATTCATTTTCTGAAACTTCTTTTTCTGAAAATGTATCAGCCAAATTATCGCCTTTCAAAACTCTTGCAAAATCTTCTTTTGCTTTATCAATATTTTCATTATAATAATAACCATAACCCCAATCTATATCGCTATCTTTAACACTATAATCAAAAGCTATAATGTATTCTTTGGAATTATCGGCAAAAGTCTTTTCAACTAGTGCCACCGGTTGCTCTTTTCTATAACCTACATCTAAAATATTAAATGTATCATTTATTCTTCTTGTTTCTGACATTGTTTTGTACCTCCTATTATCTTTCATTTCTATCAAATAATTTATTTTTTAATCTTTCTGTTATATTAAATTGAGGATATGACTTATAGTTTCTTGTATAATAATTTTTGAAATAATCTTTATTATTTTCTGAATACATATACATCCAATCTTCAGGTTTTTTCATTCCTCGTTTTATTGCATTATCAAATGCATCATCAGGATTTTCTCTTATCTTCATACCCTCAAATATACTTCCTTTAGGATGCACTAAATACTTAATTCCATTTTCTTCTGTATGTATAAAATCTGAACTCATTTTTTTCTCCTCTCTTTAAGTTATATTCCCATCATTTCTCTTACAATTCTATCTGAAAGTCTTATTGTTCCAACTAAAACTAACATATTGAATATTAGTTCTCCTACATATTTCCATACCATTGTTACGGTAGCTGCACCTGTATCCACACTCGGTGGACTTGCTGCAAAACTTGAAAAAATAATACATGCTAATACTATAATTGCTCCCTCTAAACAAACTGCAACATAGCTTTTCAAAAAACTTTTTCCTATATTTTGTGTAGGTTCTCCTGCAATGCTTGACAAAGGTATCGGAGATATAGCTGTGTACATATATAACTTAAAAAATCTGCCATATACAGTTAAAATTAAAATAAAAGAGAGTACTGTCACAAACAATCCACCAAGTAAAGTAACTGCCCATAATGGAATACTCTCAAAAAATCCACAATTATTTACAGCATCTATTACTGATTGTGGTAAAGATACTCCTGATGCTTGAAATGAACTTTTTGCCATTATTGTAGTAGCTATTCCTTGTATTATTTTGAATATTGCTAACATAATTTCCATACCATAAGTAACAATACCTTTTGCTATTGCAAATCGTAAAAATAATTTTAAGGCTTGTTCAGGTCTCTTTATTTCTGAAAAATTCCCCATAGTTTTCATAACTCCCATTACAAAAAACAAGACTAACAATGCAAATCCTATCGCTTGTAATGCTCCATTTATGTTTGTAATAATATTCCATATTGCACCACCTTTGAAGTCAGCAGGACTTTGAGTAACTATTGTATATATTTCAGATAATTTGCCATTCCATGTGTCTATTGCATTTTGTAAATTTCCTACTATCCAATTCAATATTTTCACCTCGATTCATAAAAATTTAGTATAGACAGATAATAATATAGTTATCTGTCTATACTATTAAAATTTAGCCACCTGTAATCAAGTTTAATATTTCTTTTGCAAATGTAATTACAATCCCACCTGCAAGTGTCATTATTCCATTGGCTCTTTGTGTTGGATCGTGTGACTTTAAGCTCATTCCTACTTGAACAACACCAAAGCCTAAAATAATCATTCCAACTGCTCTAATTAAACCAAATATAAAATTAGATAAATTATTTACAACAGCTATTGGATCATCAGCAGCAAAAACATTACTTGCTTGTGCTAAAATTACAGCAACTATATAAGCTACTATAAATACTCCTTTTACTAAAAATTTTTTGCTATTTTTTACATTTTTTTCTTTCATAATATATTTCTCCTTTCTTTTTTCCTATTTTTAGGCACAAAAAATAGACCTAGATTTTACTTTTCAATAAATTCTAGGTCTTAATTAATATTGATATTAGCATTCTCAATATTCTTATTAAATAAATTATCAATTTCTTCTTCAGATAATAATTCATAATCTGTTTCTTTTAATTCTAAATCAATTACTTCATTCATATTTATATTATCTTCAAAATTAAATGATATTGTTCCTATTGCATTTGAAGTATCTCCATGTATATATGGCTTAATACTTTCGTTTCCAATAGGTGTATTTATACTATTAAAATGTTCCTTTAGATTAAATTTGAAATCTTTTACAGGTCTTTCGCCTCTCACAAAAAGTAATGCATATTGATTATCTAGCATTCTTACTTCATCAGGAGTTAAAAGTTCTCTTCCTGCAATTTGGTCATTCTTTGAATAATTACCATGTGAACCAAAAGTTCTTCCAAAAGTGTTTGTATCTATTGTTTCTTTTCCAAGAAGTTCAGATACATACTTATGAGTTGATTGCTCATTTCCACCTAAATACAAGAATTCATCACAATTTCCAACAATTGATTCCCATTGTTTTTCAAATAATGCTTTTAATTGTGCTAAATTTTGCAATATGATAGAAACAGAAACTTCTCTACTTCTCATGACTGATAAAATTTTATCAAAATCATCAGGTAGGCTTACATTAGCAAACTCATCCATAACAAAATGAACATGTACAGGTAAACTTCCACCATATTTATAATCTGCTAAATAAAATAATTGTTGGAATAGTTGTGTATAAAGTACACTTACTAGAAAATTAAAAGATGTATCATTATCAGGTATTATAGCAAATAATGCTACCTTCTTTTCTCCTAAACTTGGCAAGTCTAATTCATCGGTTTGTGTTAATTGTGCTACACTCTCTAAATTAAACTTTTCAAGTCTTGCAGCTAGTGTTACTTGTATTGATTTTAATGTTTTAGCAGAACCACTATGGTATGCTCTATAATATTTTAATGAAATATGTTCAGGATTTGTTGTTTCTAATCTATTAAATAACATATCAAGTGGGCTAACATAATCGTCATCATCTTCTTTTACATCTCCTGCTCTTAATAGTTCCATAACCATAACAAAGTTTTGTTCTTCTTCAGGAGCTTCATATTTCAAGTAAAAGATTAAAGCTAAAAGGAGCATACTTGCTGCCGTATCCCAAAATGGATCGTTTGTACTACTTCCCTTTGGAGTTGTAGATTTGAAAAGATTTGTTACTAATTTTTGAACATCATTGTCAGTTTTCAAATATACAAATGGATTATAGCAATGTGATTTTTCCATATTTATTAAATCTAAAACTCTTACCTCATATCCATTTTGTTCTAGTAAATATCCTGTGTCTCTAACAATTTCTCCTTTAGGATCTAGTACAACATAAGATGTATTGCATTGCATAACATTAGGTTTGCAATAACTATAAGTCTTTCCTGCACCACTACCTCCAACAACTAATACATTTACATTTCTTCTGTGTTTCTTTCCATTTAATCCAAGTGAAACATTTTTAGTTAGTATCTTATTATAATTATTAGGTTGTTTATATTTCTTATTTAATTCTTTTGCCTCGCCCCATTTGGCAGAACCATTTTCTTCTCTTCTCCTGTAATTTTTTCTAGTAGATTCATATAATAATATAGACATTATATATATTACTAAAAAAATAAGAATAGTTTTTATACTACTCTCCATAAATGTAATATTGAAAGGATTGCTTAAGGCATTACTTCCATTTTTTATTATTTCTATCAATCCACCATTTATATATGGAGCAACTAATAATGCTAACCATATTACAGGAATTATTCCAAGAATATAAACAATTCTAGCAATTTTCTTATCATCGTTCAAAGGCAAAACTACCTTTTACTTTTCTTTTGTCAATTGGGGCATCTAATAATTTTTTAATTAATTCATCAATAATTTCAGTATCAACATTTTCTGCTATTTTCTTATTTCTAAATTCATTAAGAGCATTTATTATTAGTTTATAATCATATATATCCAACACAATAGTTCTTGTTTCTTCCAATTTCAATTCCCCCTTATCTATCAGCATTAGTTTTAGCCTTTGGAGTTATGTTCTTTACATTGACTTTCTCTTTAGCTTTAACTTCTTCTCTTCTTTCAACTTCTACTTTTAATTTTGCAAGTTCTTTTCTAACAGAAGGCTTTTTTTCTCCTTTAGATACCCCTTCTTGCATCTTTGAAGTTGTTAAGGAAGGCTCTGACTGAGGGCTTTTTTCTGTCTTCGCCAAATTGAAATTTTCGGTTTTATTTTCTTCCTTTTGTATTGGTTTATCTTGCAAAACTTCTTCTAATAATTCCTCTTTAGATTTCTTTTGAACTCCTAGTTCCTTTCTTTGTGCCTCTCTATTTTCAATAGCTTTTGTAACTTCAGTATCTATTTTTGCAGTATCTATTGTTGTTAGTTTGAATCTTTCTACTATTCTATTTATTCTTGAGGCATCCTCATCTTTTACCATAATATCAGTCATTCCATCAATATTTATATGTTTTCTATCAACTAAAGCACAATAAAGTATTCCATATTTTTTTGCCTCATACTTAAATGTTTCTAAATCTTCATTTTTTATAGAAAAGATTTTTAATGGTTTACCTGCTTTTAGCATATTGTTTAATCTTGTCTTTCCTTTAGTTTGTTTTTTATCTTTCATTATAGTATATAACATTGCAGCTACATTTTTAGCTCCACTACCTGTTAGTTTAGCAAGAACCTCAAATCCTTCTAAACTTAATCTTACAATTTGTTCTGATGCATCTCCATTTACACTCATAAAATTACTCCTTTCCTTTTTTTATTTTTTCTTTATTCTTTTTATCTTTAGTTTCTTTTTCTAATTCTTCTTGCTTATCAAGTTCATCTAGACTTTTATCAATAACTCTTACTCTATTTTTTATATCTTCACATTGCTCTACCTCCTTTCGCAATTTGTCTATATTAGTTGTCAAAGTTGAGATTTGCTCTGCATATTTCTTCATTTCTTCCTCATCCTTTGACAATTTTCTAATTGCCCATAATCTTTCTCGTTGATTTGATAATTCATTTATCTTGTAAGTAATATCATCTTTATAATTTAATAAATCATCTAATGTTTTAATATTATTTGTTGCTAATAATTTTGCTTGATTAGATAATTCTTCCATTCTCGAAACATCTGCTCTTATACTTGCAGGTAGTCTTTGTTGTGGTACATTATTTGGAAATACTTTTAATAAGTAGCAATAATGATAATATAAAGCAATAAATCCTTTTGCTTTGGCTCTTTTATGCCTGTTTGCAAAAGGATAATTTATTTTTCTACTATAAACATTTTCTATAAATGGAACACGAATTGCTTGTTCTTCTATAATTCTTCGCTTTATATTCTCTATTGTATAATCTTCTCCAAATCTTCTTTCAATTCTTATATTCCTATTGTAATTCTTTTTTCTTATACTCAACTTTCCTGCTCTAACCATTACATCATAATCTAATTTTTTCATTAGATATATAAAGTCATCATAAGAATATGCTTGTCTAATCGCTAAATCAATTTCTCGTTTAGCAGTTTTAGAATAGTTATCATTATATAAAGATTTCTTATAATAATTACCAAAATTAATCTTACTTTTTTTACATGGTTTTTCAGATAATACACTTAGCCCATGTTCCTTACAAATTTCATCTGATATATGTCTAAATCTAGCAGTATTATATCTATTACTATAATATCTATATCCATCTACAAATGAAACTGAATTGATTACAAAGTGATTATGAACATGGTCAGTATTAAGATGTGTTGTTACTATTACTTCAAATCTATCTCCCCACATTTCTTTTGCCGACTGAATTCCAATTTGATGAGCTTCTTCAGGAGAAATGTTTTCTTTGAAAGATTGATAAGCATGAAATCCTAAAATGCCGTCTTCTTTTTGAAAATACATTTTAGTATCTATCATCTCTTCATAAGCTGAATCAACTTCACAATTTATTCCTGTTGTATAATATTGCTTTTCAGTTTTATCTGAATTGGTTGCATAGTCTAAAACATCTTTTAGGTCATTAACTAAAACAAGATAATTTCCTTTTTCAATTCTAAACTCAATATTTTTTGTTTTTGTTTCATCAGTTGCATAATCAACTACATGATCTAATCTTTTTACAACTTTCCATATTTTTGTTGTTGCCATTTCATTTACTCCTTTCATAAATATTTGCTTTTAATTTGTCTTGATAACTCGTGCCACTCTTTTGCCTCTTGATTATAATAATCTTTATCAATAACATTTGTACTATTTGCTTTATGTGCTATTTGATTTAGATTAACTCCTATTTTAGAAAGTTGTTTCATAATTTTATAAAATTCACGATCAGGTTTTTCCTTTATTTCCTTTCCTAAAATAAGTTTTCTTATATATTCAGAAATATTTTCTTTACTCACAGCAATGTCATCTAACAATTTTGCATACTCAATATCATTAAGTCTAACTTGTATTCTTATATTTCTCTTTCTCATCTTACCCTCCTTGCTCTGCAAAATAATTTTGGGGATTGGGGCAAAGCCCCATTGTACAGAATTTGAGTGAGCCGATTTTTCGGTCTCCCAAATTCATTGCTTGCTAGGACAAGAAATCTAAAATAAGCTCATTTATCGTACCCCAATTTGTTCCTTATTTTGACTTTTATAATTTCTATAAGCCTCAATTTCTTGTCTTTTTTTTAATCCTAATTTGAAACATAAATAATCATTTATGTCCTTACCATAAGGAGCAGAAATGTCATAAACATTGTACTTGCTTAATGCAATTATCATTGCTTTTGTTGCTTGTCTTCCAGCTCTATCATTATCAAAATGTAACACTATATCTTGTACATCTTGGTGCTTGTTTAAGTAATTTTGTATTGCTATTGGTACTTTACTTTGTTCTATATTGCTACTAGGTTGGTACACTCCTGCAAGTGCAATTAAGTTATGATTTTTATAATCATATCCTTTTATTTTAAGCATTGTTGCATAAGATAACAAATCTATCGCACTCTCAAAAATATGTATAGAGTTGTTTTTTATATTACTTAACATTCTAAAAGAGAACTCTTTTGAACTACCTTTAGCATCTCTCATTATTCTTTTACTACCTGTACTTCTACACCCTGCATACTTAATATTTCCATCATTGTCGTACCCTAAAAACACTATATTATTTGTTTTATCCTCTTGATAAATTAACTTTTTATCAACACATTCTTGTATTATTTCTTCATCAATACCACGATTTTTAAGATACTCAATAGCTCTACTATTGTTACTTGCTTTGGTAGGAATAACAATTTTTCTATTCTCTTTAAGTTCTTCTTTTGGAACTTTATACTCTATTATTTCTCTATTCAAAATGCTTTCAACTGCCTCTTGTAATGTCATTTTTTCAACTTTCATAAGATAATCAAGTGCAGTTTTTCCACCTTCATTTGTCGAAAATCTATGCCATAATCCATTACTTATAATTACACTATCATGCGTTTTTAAGCAGTAAGTACCTATACCTTTTTTTATTAATTCACTCGGATTATAGTTCATAAAGTAAGTCAATAAATCAACTTCTTTGGCTTTCTTTACTAACTCTTTTGGTACATATTTCGACATTTTATGCACCTCCTAACGAGCATCATTTTTTGTTTTTACTTTATCTTTTTTATACTCATCAGTAATTAAGTTAAGGGATTTATCTACTGAATAATTGATATGTTCTCTCATATTTCCATCAAAACTTAGCCAATCAGAATATAACTCATCTAGTACATTTTCTCTTGATAAAAGTGCTTTAATTTCTGTTTTTGATAGATTGTGATCAAACTGAATACTATCTATTATTTCCTGTTTTGTAGTTAGTTCATAAGCTCTATCTATCGCATAATCGACACCTTTTTCTTTCATTTCAGCTTTGAATTCTTTTAATTCATCTTCTAATTTTTTATATAATTTATCTTCCATAAATACTCCTTTCTAGTATTGTTCTTCCGTTTTTAATTGTTCATTTAACCTACAATACTTTGCTATAAAATTTCTATTTTCTTCTAATCTATATAATTTTTCATAATATAAATCATATTTTTTTTGTAGTTGCCTATAAGGTATTTCTTTGATAAATATTTCTTTTTTATGCTCATTCATAATCATTCCTTTCCAACAAAAAAAGAAGTTGATTTTACACAACTTCTTTTCTATTTTCTTATTATTTATATTAATTCATGTTCAAAAGTGTTTCATCACAAAGATTATCTAAATCTTCTTCTGTCATATTTTCTTCAAATATTTCATCTATATAATCTGATGCAACACCACAAATAAATGCTAAATCAAATCTTTTCTCTCCATATAGATAAGTATTTTCTATTAGAAGTATAAGAAATTCCATTTTCTTTTCATCATCTAAAATATTATTTGTTAATGATTCTTCATTTGTTAAGATATAATAAATATATAAATATGTCATATCATCTTTATTATCTTGTATAACCTTTTTTAATTTACTAATATCCATATATATCACTCATCCTTTTTTTTCATTATATCAAAGTCATATATGTTTTTCAATATATTAAAAATT
>CANQEA010000033.1 GCA_947594095.1 uncultured Clostridia bacterium
ACTACTAGAATTATCAGTTGTGTTATCATTATTTATTCTCCTTCAAAATTATTCTTTCTTATTATATCCGTTTTCCATAATTTTTTCAATAATTTTTTTTCAAATGTTATAAAATAATGAATTTTAAGATTAATTTTGAGCTTCTTCTGCTTGAATACATCGTCTGTAATTAGGTTCATTTTCTACACATGTAATTAGTGTTATTTTATTTATCTCTTTAGAACTTCCCAAGTATTCCCAATTAGTATCTTTTATTATTTCATGTTTTTTAACAATATATTTTTTTGTAAAATCTTGATAGTGGTAAACAATTTCGTCTCCTATTTGTAATTTTTTTAAATTTTCAAAGTAATTTTTAGAATATCCTCTATTATGTGCCGCTAAGCCAATATTTCCTGTACTTTTAGATGTCTCTTCAAAATGGCCGACAAATTGGTTTAATACTTCATCTGTTGTTCCCTCTTCTATTGGTGCACTTAAATTTATTTTTGGAATTTCTATATACCACGAGTCATTTTTTATTAGATTTTCTGATTTGTTTTCAACATTTTGTTCTTGCTTTGTGGATGCATTTGTATTAGATACAGCTTGACTGGTTGAAAATTCTGCTTTAAATGTTGCATTTGGAATTGTAAATATCGATAAAATTAAGTTTATGAATAAAAATATTATTATTGATATAATTAGGCTAATAATATTTACGTGTTTTGCTACTGTTTCTAGCATATTTAATTAAAATATTCCTCCTTTTTCTATTTTTATTAAATGGATTTTTTAGATTTTTAAATCTTGAATTAAAAATTTAATTTTATTTAAAAAGATTTGAATGAGAGTCAATAGTGATTAAAATAATAATAGACTGCTTATCTAATTTTTAATATTCTAACAATATATCTGGTTGCACATGGCATTCCCATATGCCGATTTTTCTTAGGTTTTAATAAATGATTTTTGTATTTCCTTGGTAAAATAATATTTGATGCATGCATATTAATTACTTCATATAAAGAATTGTAATTAAAATATGCTTGCTTTTGTATTTGTTTTAATTTTTTCTTGAATTTATTTGTAACTTTTATTTTATATTGTATCATCTTTGTTTATTTCTTCTAAAATTTCAGCCAAATTTTTGTAACTTTTATATTTTTCAGGATTTTTTGCAATTTCATCTGCCTCTGCAATTGCTTCTAAAAATTCATCACTAAATTTATGTTTTTTTATTTTAAATGGTATACTTTTAGTCATTACAACTTGTTTTAGAAAAATAGTAACTGCTTCAGCTATATTCATACCTAAATCGCTTAGCGTTTCATCTGCTTCTTTTTTTAATTTTGGCTCAATTCTTATATTTAATGTATCTGTTTTAGCCAATATTAACACCTCCGTTTTATAATTTTATTGTAACACATTGTAAATACATTGTCAATAATAATGACCCAAATTATGTTTCATTCTATTAGTATATGTAGCTTTAATTTTAGAATATAAAATAGTAGAACCTCCTTTTTATATTTTTATTAAATGGATTTTTTTAGATTTTAAATCTTGAATTAAAAATTTTGATATTAATTTAAATTATATATATATATATATATTAATAGATTTTATGTAATTTGTAAAGCATTTTTCATCGCAAAATTCGACAAAATTTTAAAAATCCTATTTCTTATTATTTTCATGACACTGGCAGACACGAAGCCTGCCAGTGCCATGATATTCTATTTCTTCTGTCTCATGTTAGTTTGCATAATTATTTCTTCGTTTCATAACTGTATAAATCATTGAATACAGGTGTTCGGAAACAAACCAAAGGGCGGACACTAGTAACTTCAGAATCGCTGACCACAGCATACTCATTGAAAGAACCTTCCTCTTCGTCCACACACCACACGCTTACCCACTCCCTGTTGAGAGGTGAAGCCAACCACCAATAGCCCCTACTACCTTTTCTGTATATTCCATTGCTATAAGATGCTCGGAAAGAACCTTTACTAGTTGCTGGGTTTCCCTGATTATATCCATATTCACCAATTGTGAATTCTGATATTTCTTTCACATTCCCCATGTCATTACGCGCTTTTATTGCAGCGTTAAATGATGCTCTAAATAATTCTATTGTTGGACTTCCTATTGCATATAATGCTCCATCTAATCCGTCCAAATATCCTTTCCATTTATCAGTATCTGTTAAGTACGCTACTCCTTTCATATTTTCTAGACCATCACTTAATGTAAACATGTCTGATTTTTGTGCTTTTATCATTGGATTTAATGCTTGGCCTATTGCTCCTACTGTTCCACTATCATAATTATTTCCATATTTCGTTTTTAATGAACCATCTAACGATACTAACTCATCATGTATTATATATGTGTAATCATTATCTTGATAAAATAATCTCCATGTTCCATTTGTTAATTGCGTTTCTGGTGAGCTTTTTAATTTTACTTCATTTCCATATTTATCCGCGTTTTTTGCTTCTGCATTTGGATCAAATGTTAATTGATCTGGAGTAAATGGCTCTTCCGCAATTTCTTTTGTATCTCCTTTAATCTCTATTTCATATCCGTCTACTACTACTGTTGCTGGCAATCCTGTTATTGGGTTATCATCTAAAGATTTTCCATCATGCGTTATACCAGAAATACGTGCTTTTAAATTGCTATTTAATTGTTTAAAATCGATTTTTCCATCTGTTCCATAGCTTGCCAGTACTTCTGTTTCTATTCTGTCTTGTATTCCTGCTTTTTCGTTTGCTACTCTTGCCTGGTCTGCTTTTGTAAGCAAACCATTATCTCCAAAAAGAGTATTAATACTTACTCCGAGCTAAGATTAATATCACAACTATTGTAATGACAAGGGCAATTAATGTAATACCTTTGTTTTTTGTTTGTAAATTTTTGTACTTCGTTTTTTTGTTCGTTTTTTCTTTTTTAAACATGTTTTTCTCCTTTCATTCTTTTGTTATTATTTGCATATTTTGCTTTATTATTCCTTAGAATAATAATTATATAATTAATATAGAAATATTATTTTTTCTATACAATATTAAGAACTATTTTTACTATGTGTTAAGCTTATTATATGAATTGTTAGTTTTATTGTCAATGTATTTCTATCATTTTTTGTCGATTATTATCTTTAAGTATATTACTTAAAGATAATTTTATATATTCATTATAATAAAATTATAACATCGAAAACAAGTAATTTGATAGAAAAATTTTATCTATATATATAATAAAATTTTTTTATACATACATATTATAGAATACTTATAATTATTAAGAAATCAATAATTATGAGTATTTTTTGTTTTCCTTAAGTAATATACTTAAAGATTTAACATTTTTTTAATTTCACGTATCTTCATCTTATTTATATTTTTCTTATTTTTACTTCACCTTTATTTTAATCATAATCTTTTTCTTTGTCAATATATTTTTAAGATTTTTATTTAAGCCTATATTTGATGACATAATTGTTTTACCTAAAAACATTATTTTTGGAATATTATTTCATATTTTGCAAATAATATAAAAAATAAATTATTATGATGGAGATAAATTATGAATTTTAAAGATTTTGTACAATCTTTTGTTGGTTATAATCCTAGACAAAAATATCAATTTAATTTAACAGAAAATGAAAATATTAATGATAATAACTATGATAGCAAAAATTTTTCTAATGAGAAAAAAGTATTTCCTAGTATAAATGTTAATTTACAATATATGAAAACAAAATATAATATTTCTAACAATAGTGATATTATTGCGAGGGAATTTGTTCTAAATGCCCGCGGAAAGCAATATAATTCTTTTTTAGTCTATATTGATGGTATGATAGATTCTGATATTTTAAATAAATTTGTTTTAGAACCACTTATGATGAGGAATAGAAATAATTTATTCGATGGTTCACAATCTAAAGTGGTTTCTGAAGCAGTTGCTAATAATATTACTGTTAGGAAAGTTAAACGCTTTGATTTAGGTAACTATATTTTAAATAGCTTAATGCCTCAAAATACTGTTGAAGAACAAAAAGACTTTGAGAAAATTATTTCTGGTATTAATTCACGGAAATTGTGCTTTATTTGTTGATACATTAGACGTTGCTTTTGATATAGAAGTAAAAGGTTTTAAACAAAGAAGCGTAGATAAACCTACAAATGAAGTTGTTATTAAAGGTGCTCATGAAGCGTTTGTAGAAAATATTAGAACTAATACTTCACTTTTAAGAAGAATTGTTAATAATGAAAATCTTACAATTGAAAATGTTGAAGTTGGAAATATAACTAAAACTAAGTGTGCAGTATGCTATATAAATGGAATTACAAATAATGAGTTGATATCTGAAGTAAAATATCGTTTAAATAATTTAGAAATTGATTCTCTTTTATCTGCTGGACAATTAGAACAACTTATTACAGATACAAATACATTAAGCATTCCTCAAACACTTTCCACAGAACGTCCAGATAAAGCATGTAGTTATCTTTTAGATGGCAGAGTTATTGTACTTATTAACGGTAGCCCATATGCTTTGATTATGCCTGCGATTTTAAAAGATTACTTAACTTCTCCAGATGATAAAAACTTAAGAGTTCTTCTTTCTAATTTTGTAAAATTTCTAAGATTGATTTGTGTTGGTATAACTTTGTTACTTCCTGGTCTTTATGTATCTGTTGTAAGTTTTCATCAAGAACTTTTACCAACAGAACTTTTATATTCAATTTTATCTGCAAGAGAAAGCGTGCCTTTTCCTATTATTTTGGAAATTCTTCTTATGGAGATCTCTTTTGAATTAATTAGAGAAGCATGTCTAAGAGTTCCAAATGCTATTGGTTCTACTATTGGTATTGTAGGAGCATTGGTTCTTGGTGAAGCAGCAGTAAGTGCTGGGATTGTCAGCCCTATATTAATTATTATAGTTGCAATAACTGGTATATCATCATTTACAATACCTGATTATTCTTTTGGATTTCACTTAAGAGTTTTTAGATTTTTATTTATACTTTTAGGTTATATATGTGGCTTTTTAGGAATTGCATTAGGTCTTTTTGTATATCTTTCATATTTAGGAGAACTAAAATCCTTCGGAGTGCCATATATGGTCGGTGTTTCTGCTTTTGACCATATCAAAGGTGGAAATTACTATCTTCCCCCTATGTGGAAAAGAGAATATCGTTCTGCATATGTAGACCCTGATAGACCAAGAAAACAAGCTCATATCTCTATGAAATGGAAAAACAAATAAAAAAGAAAGAAAGGAGTTCAAAATATATGACTCAAACAAAGTTAAGTACAGTAGAAGCAATTGCAGTAATTCTTACAATATTTGTTGCACATTCTATTGTTTCCATGCCTAGAAATTTATTGCTTTCTACTAAAACAGCAACAATTATTAATATAATTTATGTTGGAGTTATTGCAATTATAATTAGTTATCTTATATATCTGCTTTTGCGTAAGTTTCCGAGCAGTGACATAATTGATATTTCAGAATATTTGGGTGGTAAATTATTAAAATCTATTGTTGGATTTATTTTTATTGCATATTTTACATTTTCTTCTGCCATATTACTTAGAAACTTTTGTGAAGGTTTAAAAGTTGTATATTATCCAATGACAAATATTATTTTTATACTTTTAACTTATATTATTGTGCTTTGTATTACAAATAAATTTGAATTTGCAACTACTTCTAGAGTAAATTTACTTATACTTCCTATTGTATTTGTAAGTGTACTTTTTGTATTTTTTGCAAACTTTAGAAACTTTTCTTTGAATAATATGTACCCTATTCTAGGGGGAGGATTTATGAATACTTTTGTTACTGGACTTGGTAATATTGGCGCATTTGGTGGTATTTGTCTTATTTATTTTATTCCTCCATACTTAAAAGAACCTCAAAAAATGAAGAAAATAACCTTAATTTCTCTTGGTCTTGGATTTATTTATATACTTTTATGTGTTGCAACAATTTTATTTATGTTTTCATTTCTTATAAATGTTGATGAAATGATGCCTTTATATTCTGCTGCAAGATATATAGAATTTGGTAGCTTTTTTCAAAGATTAGAGTCTGCATTTTTACTTATTTGGATGATTGAAATTGCATGTTATTTAAGTATAGTTACCAAAATCTCTATGATAACTTTGAAAAAAATTACAAATATTAAAGATACAAAACCTCTTAGTTATATATTTGCATTGCTTATATTTGGAATTAGCTTTATTCCTAAAAATTATGCAATTTCAAAATATCTAGAAAACAATGTATATCATATAACTGTTTTTGTTGTTGTACTTGCATTAGCTTTTGCATTATTAATTTTAGCAAATTTAAAGAAGAGGAAAAAGAAAGTAGGCGTATCAAATGAATAAATGGATTAGCAGATTATTTATATTTATTATAATTGTTGTTTTATTAATTGCCTTTTTTGACTCTGGCGAGTCTTTTAGTGTTGATAATTTAGCAATCGCTATTGCTATGGCAATTGATAAATCTGACACAAATAACTTAAAAGTAACATTTCAATTTACTAATCCATCATCTTTTGCCCAGTCTGGATCGTCCGAAAAAAGCGAGACTATAAATTATTCAATTAATGCATCTTCTATTAGTTCTGCAATTAACTGGATGAATTCATATATTGGTAAAGAGCTAAATTTATCACATTGTAAATTGATTATTTTTTCAGAAGAAGTTGCAAAAGATGACATATCAGATGAAATTTTCACTTTGATCAATGACCCTCAAATTAGACCATCAGCAAATATTATTATTAGTAAGACTTCTGCATCATTTTATCTTGAAAATGCAAAACCACAGTTAGAACATTTAATTACAAAGTATTATGAAAGTCTTACAGATTCTAGCGAATATACTGGCTATACATCAAATGCAACGATTGGTGATTTCTTCGATCAAATGGTGTGTAACTCATGTGAACCATATGCTATTTTGGGTGGTATTAGTAGCGAAAAAGGCGACACTGAAACTTCCACAGACTCTCAAAAAGATAGTAATGCAATTTCAAATAATTCGTTACTTACAGAACAAAGTACTTCTGAAAATATAGGTCTTGCTGTTTTTAAAAGAGGAAAACTTGTCGGTGAATTAAATGCAATTGAAACTTTATCTTTTTTAGCTACATCAAATGGAATACAAGGCTTTATGGTTTCTGTACCTGATCCAGAAAAAGATGATAAATTTCTTGATATTAATATGTTTCCTACTAGTGATTCTAAAATTGATATTGTAAGTGTTAGTGGTTCTCCTTATATTAAAGTTAGCTATAGATTTAAAGGTAGAATTGCATCTTTATCTGATAATTCTAGATATTTAGATCCTGCTATACTTTCAGCCATTTCTAATTCTTGTAATAAATATTTGGAAAGTGTTTTTTCAAATTATTTATACAAAACTTCTAAAGAATTAGGCTCAGACATTAATCGTATTGGTAAATTCGCACAAGCTTCGTTTTTCACTTTAGATGAGTTCGATAATTATAATTGGAATGAAAAATATAAAGATGCTTTCTTTGAAGTAAATGTTGATACTAATATTACTTCGTCGACTTTACTTACTGAAACTTAAATAAAATCACTTAGATAGAAAAGAAAGGAATGGTTTATTTATTATGGTTAATATGATTCATTATATAATCTTCGTATTATTTTCTATTTATGCTCTTTTAAAACTAATTTTTTATGCAATATATGAAATTAAACAGGAACAAAATAAAATAGGTGGAATTGTAATTATATGCTTTTCAGTTTTTTGTGTAGCTCTCGCAAATTTTGCATTGTTTTTGCATAGCTAAAAAAATAGTAAAAGATGTTTTTTGACCTTGAATCAAAAAACATCTTTTCTTTATAAATATTTTTTATTTTCTTTATCATCTTCTAATTCTTTTAAAATATCTGGTAATTCATCTGCAGATTCTAAATCATAAATAAGGCATACTCCATTATCATTAATTATATTCAAATTCTTGGTTCCTGCAGCAATTACTATTTGGTTATTATTGCTAAATATGTTACAATTATTAGCTTTTCTTGTAATCACATTACCAACTGTAGTATTTCCATCTATATCTTTTGCATACATTTCAAAAAAGCTTTTTATACTACCAATGTCACTCCATTCAAAACTTCCTTTTACCATTTTTATATTGTTCGATTTTTCTAATATACCTTTGTCAATAGATAGTGCTTCCACTATAGGATATAACTTCTTTATAACCGCTTCTTCATTATCTGTTCCTATTGCATTGTAAATTTTTTCTTTAATAGAGTAAATACTTGGCAAAAACTTTTTGAAATTTTCTAAGATAACATCTAACTGCCAAATGTACATTCCACTATTCCACAAATATGTTCCTGCTTTCACATATTCGTTTGCATCTTCATAATTTGGTTTTTGCTTAAATTCTGTAACTATGTTGTATCCTGTTTCTTTGTCTTCTTTAAATTTTATATATCCAAAACCTACCTCTGGGTATGTTGGTTTAATTCCAATAATTACTAAGTTATCATCTTTTTCAGCGATTTCAATTCCATCTTTGATATTTTCTACCATTTTTTCTTCTTTTTGAATATAATGGTCACAAGACAATATTGAAACCACTCCATTTCCTCTAGCCTTTTTTATTTTTAAAGTAGCATAAAAGATACACATAGATGTATTTTTAGCTTCTGGCTCAATAATAATATTTTCTCTTGGTATGTTATTATCAACATATCTATAGGCTAGTTCTTTTTGACTTTCATTAATTACAATAAATATATTTTTATAATCAAATAATGGTTCAATCCTTTTTATTGTTTCATTTATCATAATTTCATTTCCGTATAAATTTAAAAATTGTTTTGGTCTTTTTAAGGTACTAATAGGCCATAATCTACTACCTTTTCCTCCTGCTAGTATTAATGCGTATTTGTTCATTTATTACTCCTCTCTTTTTTATTGCATTTGGGATGTCTCCGTTTGCGACACTTCGAAATCAATTTGCCTTAGCATCTTACTTGCTTTTTTAACTCTAATATTTATTTTATCTCCAATTTTATATACTTTATTTGTCCTTTCACCGATTAGTTGTTTTTTGTTCTTATCATAAATAAAATACTCATCACCCAAGTCCTCAAAACGTATTAATCCTTCTATTGTATTTTCTAATTCCACAAATATACCAAAAGATGTTACAGATGATATAATTCCTAGATATTCTTCTCCTATGTGACCTTCCATATATTCTGCTTTTTTTATGTCTTCTGCTTCTCTTTCTACTTTTGTTGCTATCTTTTCTCTTTCTGATGATTGTTCTGCTCTTTTTTCTGCTTTTACCTTGTATTCTTCTATCCATTCTTCTTTTACATTATAGTTATTCTCTAAATAATAAGAAATCACTCTATGAATAAATAAATCTGGATATCTTCTGATAGGTGATGTAAAATGACAATACATTTTACTTGCTATCCCAAAATGTCCCTTATTTACTGATTCATATCTTGCAACTTTTAGAGTTCTTAAAACTAGATTTGAGACAACTTTTTCCTCTTCTTTTCCTTTTATTTCTTCTAATACTTTAGAAAATTCTTTTGGGTATATATTATCTTTATTTGCTTTTATCTTTAAGCCAAAGTTAAATAAAAATTTATTTAGCTCCTGAATTTTTTCTAAGTCTGGATCTTCATGAACGCGGTAAATAAATGGTGCTTGTAACCAGTAAAATTTTTCTGCTATTGCTTCGTTACAAATAAGCATAAATTGTTCAATTATTTCGTTTGAAAACTCTGTTTCATATTTTGAAACATTTTTTACTTTTCCATCTATATCTAAGTCTATTTTGCTTTCTGGTATATCTAAATTTAAGTACCCTTGCTCCATTCTTTTACTTCTAAGAATGTGTGCTAATTCTTCCATAAGTTTAAATTCTTGTATATAATCTTTGTATTTTTTTACAACATCAATATCTGATTCATCTATAATTTTTTGTACATCATGATATGACATTCTTCTGGTTACATTTATTACTCCTTTTACTACTTCTGAACTTATTAGTTTTCCATTTGTATCAATTTCCATGATACATGATAAAGTTAACCTATCTTCTCCCTCATTTAAACTACAAATTCCATTTGATAGTTCTCTTGGTAGCATAGGAATAACTCTTCCTAACATGTAAATACTAGTTCCTCTAATTAGTGCTTCTCTATCTAATAAACTATTTTCTTTTACATAGTTGCTAACATCTGCAATATGAACCTCTAATTTGTAATTACCATTTTGTAGCTTTTCTACTCTTATTGCATCATCTAAATCTTTTGCATCTTCTCCATCAATAGTAAAAATATTTTTACCTCTAAAATCTACTCTTTTTGAAATTTCTTTTTCATCAATTTTGTTTCCATATTTTTTTGCTTCTTCTACTACCTCTTCTGGGAATGTATATGGCAAGTTGTATTCTTTTATTAAAGATAACATATCAACTCCTGCTTCATTTACATTACCAAGTACTTCTATAATTTTTCCTTCAGCTTTTTTGCCTTTTTCTGGGTATTTTATTATTTTTACTAAAACCTTATGCCCTTCTCTTGCTTTTCCAAAATTCTTTTTAGATATAAAAATATCGCTTCCAAAGTTTCTGTCATCTGGTACTACAAATCCAAAGCTTTTGTTATTTTGAAAAATTCCAACTAAAGTATCTTTTTCGTGTTTTAGAATTTTTACAATTTTTCCCTCGGCTTTTTTTATGTTATTTTTTTCTTCTATAATTTCAAATAAAACTCTATCTCCATTTAGTGCATTTAGTGAATTTTCTTGTGCAATATATACTTCTTCTTCATTTTCTAATATTTTAACAAATCCAAAACCTTTTTGATTTTTTCTATATATTCCATCATAATATGTTTTAGCAGCTAATCTATATTGATTTTTTCTATTTCTCTGAATTTTAAATTCTAATTCTAGTTCTCCTAAAACCGATAAAAAGTTCCTATATTCTACTTTAGGCACACTCATTAACATGGCAATTTCTTTTGCTTTCATTTGCCTATAATCTGGGTCTTTCATAAAATCTAAAATTTTTTGTTTTTGTTCCTCTTCCATAAAATCTCCTTTTTTTAAATTAACAACTCAAGACGAAGTTTATTTTCACAATAAAAAATAAATAGGGCAAGTTATTAATTTAACCTGCCCCCTTTATTATTATACCCTACATCATATAAACAATACCTAATATAATAGTTAAAATAGCAAATACAATTCCAAGAATGATTAACCATCTTTTTTGCTTTCCTTCTTTTGTTCTTCCTTTGTTCTTTTCAAAGAAGTTTCCAGTTGAAGAACCTGTTATTGTTGAAGATAAGCCTGCATCATCTTTTGATTGTATTAATGCTAATATAATTAGAGCAAGCGATACAATTATATATATAACAATTAATACCCATTTTACTATTTCCATGATAAATTTCCTCCTATATCTGTTAGCATTTTAAAATCAATTTATATTTTATCACATTTTTTTCCAAAATGCAATACATATTTGCTCTGTATTTGTTTTTTTATTGTTTTATCTAATAAAACAAATGATAGAAAATATAAAAGTTTGTACCATAACACTTAAAAGTAAACTATAATTTGTTGCTTTTATTGCTATATTATTTAATTCATCGAACCCATCTACAATTTTATCTGTTTCTTCTTTTGTTGTTATTTTCGCATCATCGATATATTCTTTAGCAAGATATTTAGCTTTTATCATTGCATCATTTTCTAAATATGCTCTTACTGCATAATATACCATACCAAGAATAATTAAGATAGTTAGAAACATTAATTTGTATGGTAAAATTTTAAATAATGCAAGAATACAGATTACTATAAAATATAAGATATATATATTTGAATAAATAAAATTAAATAGTAACATTTTTCTATCTTGAACAGAATGTAAACATTCATGTGCAATTGTTTGAATTCTTGTAAAGCTATCTCTAACATTTGCAATTGTTATTTTATTGCTAATTGCAATATACAAACTAGCATCACTTTCTTTGTTTTCTTCTACTTTTACAGTTTCATTTTTTAACATTTTTAAGTATGTTTTGCATAATTCTATATTACTTGGATATTTTTTTGCAAGTTCATCTAATTCTTTTCTATTTTCTGCTATTCCTTTTATTCTTTTTACATCATATCCAAATAAAGACTTTTGAGATATTATAACTACTAATACTATTATTGCAATTACTAAAAACTCCATGCTTTACTTCATCCCTTCTTTAATTTATTTCCATTTATAATATACAATATTTTCCAAAAAAAGACAAGTGAATTTATAAGTTTTATTCACTTGCCTTCATTTTAAAATCATTTTTGAACTTTATTTCATAACCTCTTGTATTGCTTCTCCTATTATTTTATTTACATCTGCAATAACTACATTGAATTTTGTTTCGGCATCAAAATATTTTACCGCTTCTGGATTTTCAATTAATTCTGCATATAATTCTTGCATTTTTTTTATTTTTTCTTCATCATTCTTTCCTGTTTGCATAGCAGTAATTTGTGCTTCATATCGAGCTAGCTCAAACTCTCCTATTTTCTTTTTTAAATCTTGATTTAAATTTAGAGTTTCTTTCGCCATTTTATAATTTGTGTATTCTTCTGATTGTTTTATTTCACTAGCTAATTTATTTGCAGTATCATATATATTCATAAAAACCTCCTTATACATTATTTGTTGTGTTTTCTTCTACTACTGGTTCTTCTTCTCCTTCAATTGTTACTTTGCTTGTAGTTGGACAAATATTTACAAATGTATTTCCATCATTTACTTGTATAGTATTTCCTTCTAAATCCTGATAGGTAGTTCTTTCATCTCTTGCAGATTTTGTACATTTAATTTTAATTGCTCTACCATTTGTAATATAATATCCATCAAATGTTCCTATATTCTTTAATCCTTGTCTTCCTTTATTCTCTGCATCTGTTAAAGTATAATTATCACACATTGTAATAATTATATTTTTTGTAGTAATTGCTTCTTTTGTATCCCAATCTGTTTGTTTTACCCCTCTTGCATATCTTTCATAACGCTTTGTTTCTTTATTATATTCGTATGTTACTGTTTGTAAATTTGAATGTGGAATAGTTATCTTTGTTGCAGATGTTCCTTCTTCTAGATTTACTTCATCTGTTACATAATTTAGTAAACTCTCTTTTGTAGATGTTGTTCTATAATTTTTATTTTTTGCAGATTGAAGTATTTGTGCTGTACTTGTTACTGCATTGTGTGGTGCTGCTTTATCTTTTACTCTTGTAAATGTTGTACCATCTTCTGCTATTCCATTTATATTATTAATTGAGAATTTTCTAATATCACTTTGAGCTTGTGGACTCCAACCAAAATGTACATAAATTGCATCATTTTCCATAGCATAGTCTAGAAAATAATGTCTTGAGCTACGTACTGGTCCAATTTTATCTAGCTCTACTCCTTTATATAGAGCCATTAGTCTTGTTTCTCCACCTTCTACAACAATTTCATAAACCATATATGCCTTATTTAAACTTGCTTGTGGCCATGCGTCCTTATGATTATCAATCATAACTGCAATTGGTCTATCTGTTCCTTGATATATTTGAACTTTCTTTTCTTCTGGAATAACCTCTTCAGTTGCTTCTTCTGCTAAAACAGATTTACCTTCTTTGTCTTTAACAATTTTATTAGCTAAAATTACTCCAGCTACTATTATTAAAATGATTAATATAAAAACAAGTCCTTTAGATTTCATAAATTCTCCTTTCTAATATCAAGCTTATTTTGTACTATCTTGTAATTTTTAGTTTATTAAGAATATTTTCTTCTTTAGGTCTCATAACCTTTTTATCTTCTTCTTCAATATGGTCATAACCCATCAAGTGATAAAAACCGTGTACTAGCATATAGCTTAATTCTCTTTCAAAGCTGTGATTGTACTCTTTTGCTTGTTCTTCTACCTTTTCAATTGAAATTATAATATCTCCTAAAACATCTTCATGAATAAAGTCTTGATCTTTTATTTTCTCGTCTAACTCGTCCTTTTCAAACATAGGAAAAGAAAGCACATCAGTTGCTTTGTCAATTTTCCTATACTCTTTATTAATTTTTTTAATTTGCATTGGAGTTGTTAGTGTAACTGTAATACTTAATTTAGAGTTTTCTAGCTTTTCTTCTTTCATGCATTGCTGTAGTACTTTCTTAACAATTTCTTCATATATTTCTTTTTCTTCTACATCTTCATAAATTATTTCATACATTTTTTGATATTTTCTCCTATTTTTACGTAAGATCCTTCTGATTTGTAAGAATTTTTAATTTGTCTAATTGCATCATAATCAACTAATTTTCTTTTATAATAAGTAATTAGTTTTGTATAATCTATTTTAGAGTTTCTTATCTTTTTCATATCATCTTTAATAAATAATACTTCTTTTTGTTTTACGTATTCCATAAAATCTGTTTCTTTTAGCTTTTTAATTTCTTTATATTTTTGCCAAAACTCTTTGTAATTTTCTCTATCTTGATTATTTGCCCAATATACTTTTGTAGATAATAGTTTTACATGATAATCTTCCATTAAGTTAATTAACATTGAATATGTCTTTTCTCTTTTTGTTGCAATCTTTGTGTCTTGAAGTAAAGTTCTTGCATCTTTAAGTAGTTTTTCATAACATTGTTCTGCAACAATAAGTGGTAAACT
>CANQEA010000034.1 GCA_947594095.1 uncultured Clostridia bacterium
CGATAACATGTTCTACATGCTCTTTCGATTTTTTTCATAATTTTGATTCCATCAATTTTTTCTACACTAATCCATGGCTCAACAATTCTCATTTTTATTCCTCCATTTTTTATTATTTATACTGTGAGTATACCACATATTATTATAAATTTCCATACTTTTAAACTATTTTATTTTTAACATAGTATGTGATTTTATTAATTTAACTTTTTTCTTCGACTTTTTGTATAAATATTTTATCACTATTTTTTTCAATATATAAAATTTTATGAGTGAATTTATCACTAGAATCTTTAATAACTTGATTAATATCAGTTTTTTCAATATTACTTGGAATAGTTTGAATTACTTCATCTTTTAAATTTTTGATTTTAATTGAAAATATTTCTTCTGGATTCACTACATCTTGCCCTTCTGTATAATCTTCTATATATTCTATTATATCAACTTCATATCCGCTTTTTGTTTTATTTATTGCATTTAGTAAAAACATATCATTTTCTGCATCTAAAGATGTTCCTGTAATAACATATTTTCCAATATCTTCTTGATATGGCAAGTAATCTGTTCCCTCTTTAGGAAAAGTTTTTGTTAAATTTTCTCCAAACAATTCCTTTGCTTTTTCATTTATCTGTTCATAGTCAACTTCATATTGATCTATATTTTTCTTAACAGCTTCCCATATCCATTTTTCTTGTACTTCATTTATATTTTGAAAACATGGCAGAGCTTCTATTGTTACTTCTTTCCATAAATAAATTTTTCCTATATATTCTTCTATTTGTCCAATTTCTTGAATATTTATTTCATCTTGTTTAGCTATATTTCTTTGTATTAAAAGGGCAATAAATATAATTGACAATATTAAAATTACTATTAAAAGTTTTTTCAAAATATAGCCCCCTTTTTGTTCTACCATAATTTAGGTTTTAATTCTAAATATATTGGTTTTTCCTCTCTAATCATTGTTGATTTACCATGTCCTGGATATACAATTGTATCATCTGGCAAAAGCATAAGTTTTTTAGTTATAGAATTTAAAATATCATCTCTGTTAGAAGTTGGAAGGTCTGTTCTTCCCCATGTTCCTCGAAACATTGTATCTCCTGAAAACAGACACTTTTGTTCCTCACAATAAAGACAAGACCCACCTTTTGTATGTCCAGGTGTATGAATTACTCTAAACTGAAGATTTCCTAAATGAATTAAATCTCCATCGTCTACTCTAGAATCCGCTTCTAAAGTAATTGTCTTTTCAACGATAAAAGGAGTTAAATTAATTTTAGAATCATTTAATCCTTTGCTGTCATCTCTGTGTATTAATATCTTTCCCCCACATCTTTCTTTTAATTCAGTAACTCCCATAATATGGTCTCCATGACAATGTGTTAGATAAATATATTTTAAATTTCCTTTTAATATTTTTATCATTTCTACAATTCTATCTACTTCACCTGCTGGATCTATTACCATTATTTCTTTACTTTCTTCATCTAATATAATATAACAATTTGTTGGATCTCCAATCCATGTATCAATCTTTAGTTCTTTTAATATCATTTCTTTCTCCTTACTTCATATACACTATCTACTTTACGTATTGCTTTGATTACTTTGTTTAATTCTTCTAGGTTCTCAATTTCAATTGTCATGTCTATAATTGCAAGTTTCTCTTTAGTAGTTTTCGTATTTACTCCCATTAGTTTCGCCTTAGTTGTTCCTAATTCTTTTAGTATATCTACTAGAAGTCCTCCTCTATCATTTGAGTTAACTTCTATATCTACTTGGTAAGATGATTTATCTTCTTTATACCATTTTACATCAATCATTCTGTTTTCTTCTGATAGTAAATCTTTTACATTAACACAATCTTTTCTGTGAACAGAAACTCCTCTTCCTTTTGTAATATAACCTACTATTTCATCTCCTGGTAGTGGATTACAACATTTAGAAAGTTTGACTAGACAATTATCTATTCCTTTTACAATAACACCTGAACCAGATGATTTTGGCTTTTTAGGTTTTTCCTTAGATAATTCTTGTATTTTTTGTTCAATATTTTCTTCTTCATGTTCTTTTCTATATTCTTGTAACATTCTAGCAATTACTTTAACAGAAGAATTTGCTCCAAACCCGACTGCTGCATACATATCATCTATAGTTTTATATTTATATTTCTCAAGCATTTTTTCAATGTATTCTGGTTTAAACAAAGCATCATGAGCAAATCCTATTCTTTTTAATTCTCTTTCAATTAGCTCTTTTCCTTTTTCAATATTTTCTGCTTTTTGTGCCTTTTTAAACCAGCTTTGAATTTTATTCTTCGCTCTTGTACTTTTTACAAATTTAAGCCAGTCTCTACTTGGTCCTTGTGAATTATCTGATGTTATTATTTCTACAATATCTCCACTTTTAAGAGGAGTGATTATTGGCATCATTTTGCTGTTTATTTTGCATCCTGTCATATGATGACCTATTTCTTGATGTATTGTATATGCAAAATCTATAGGTGTTGCATTCATTGGCAAAACTTTAATTGCACCTTTAGGAGTAAATACATATACCTCATCTTCAAACAACTCTGTTTTTAAAGTTTCCAAGAACTCTTGTGGGTCTTGCATATCTTTTTGCCACTCTAGTGTTTCTCTAAGCCAAGCTAATTTATCGTCTTCAACCTTAATAGATTGTTTTCTACCTAAATAACTTGCCTCTTTATATGCCCAATGTGCTGCGATACCATATTCTGCGACTCTATGCATATCCCAAGTTCTTATTTGTACTTCAAAAGGTGTTCCTTTTTCTCCTAACAATGTTGTATGGATTGATTGATACATATTTGGTTTTGGAACAGCAATATAATCCTTAAACCTTCCTGGCATAGGACTATATAATTCATGTACTACACCTAATGCTGCGTAACAATCTTTTACAGAATTAACAAGTATTCTTAAAGCAAATAAATCATATATTTGATCTAAAGTTTTGTTATCTCTTTTCATTTTACGATAAATACTATATAAATGTTTCGCTCTTCCTGTTACTTCTGCATCTATTCTTTGTTTTTTTAATTCAACTCTTATATCATCCATGATTTTTTCAATAAATTTAAGTCTTTCATCTCTTTTTTTGTTTATTCCTTCAACTAATTCATGATACTCATCTGGATATAAATACTTAAATCCTAAATCTTCTAATTCCCATTTTAAAGAATAAAGTCCTAATCTATTTGCAAGTGGTGCATATAATTCCATTGTCTCTTTTGCATTTGCAATTTGTCTATCTCTCTTCAAATGTTTTAGAGTTCTCATGTTGTGAAGTCTATCTGCTAATTTGATAATAATTACTCTAATATCTTTTCCCATTGCTAAAAACATTTTTCTATAGTCTTCAGCTTGTTGTTCTTCAACAGAAGCAAATTGAATTGTACTTAATTTAGTTACACCTGCAACCATTTCAGCGATTTCGTCTCCAAATTCCTTTCTAATATCTGAATCTGTTGCATCTGTATCTTCTACAACATCATGAAGAAGCGCTGCACATATTGTGCTATCATCTAAACCAATTTCAGCTAAAATATAAGCAACATTTAAAGGATGTATAATATATGGTTCTCCTGATTTTCTTTCTTGATTTCCATGATGATTAAGGGCATAGTCATATGCCTTCAATATTAATTTACTATCTATTCTTCTTGTATGTTCTTTTCTTTTTGCTAATACATCTTCAATTGTTATTTCTTTTTTTTCTGGCATATTTTAGTTTCACTTCTTTCTATATACTCTTTATATCGATTTCATAATATCTTTTATATTTATTTGTAAGCTTTCTGCTCCATTAAAAGAATTAACTTCTAATACACCTACAACATCTATTTTATCACCTATTTTATATTCTTCTGCTAATGCTCCCAAATTAAATCCTATTCCATTTATAATAATGTGATTATCTCTTAACGTTAATTTTAGATGTTTTCCTTCTGATAAAGCTCTAATAGAATCAATTTTTAGGTTTTTGAAAGCAAATATTGGCATTTTATTTGCTTCTCCAAAAGGTTCTAATTGTTTTAAACTTTCTACCATTTCTTTATTAATTTGTGTTAAAGAAATTTTTGCATCTATGTAAATAATTGGTATAATTTCATTAATCTTTTTATCTACAGCAATTTGTTCTATTTTTTGTTTAAATGCTTCTAAATTTTCTTTCTTTATAGTTACACCAACTGCCATAGAGTGTCCACCAAACTTTTCAACTAAGCCTTCACAACTGGTTAATGCTTCATGTAGGTCAAACCCAGGGATGCTTCTTCCAGAACCTTTTCCAATTCCATCTTCTTCAAAACTAAGTAAAATACTTGGTTTGAAATACATTTCTGTAATTTTAGATGAAACAATTCCGAATTACCCCATGATGCCAATTTTTACCACCTAAAACAATCGTATTATTTTCTTCTAAATGTTCTTTTTCAATCTTTTGGGTTGCCTCTTTGTAAATGCTTTTTTCTGTTTCTTGTCTTAATTTGTTATATTCATTTAATTCTTTTGTAAGCTCATTTACTTCATTAATATTTTTTGATGTAAACAATTTTAAAGCTTGTTCTGCTTTTCCCATTCTACCACATGCATTTATTCTTGGTGCAACTCCAAAAGAGATACTAGTTGAATCAATTTTTGAATAACCTGATGAATTAATAATAGATTTCAAACCTATATTCTTTGTTTGTTTTATAAGCATTAGTCCAAGTTTTGCAATTACTCTATTTTCATCAACTAATGGAACTATATCTGATATTGTGCCAACACACACAATATCTAAATATTTTAAATATTCTTCTTCAGGTAATCCTAATTTTATTGATATTGCTTGTATTAATTTAAAAACTACTCCCACCCCTGCTAGTTCTCTAAATGGATATTTACTATCTTTTCTTTTATTATCTATAACTGCTAATGCATTTGGAAGCTCATTTCCTGGTTCATGATGATCTGTTACTATTGTTTCTATTCCAAGTTTTTTTGCATATTCAATTTCTTCTATTCCAGAAATTCCACAATCAACTGTTATCATAAGTGTTGTTTTATTATTAGCAATACTTTCAATTGCTGCATTATTTAATCCATAACCTTCTTCTAATCTATTTGGTATATAAAAATTGACATCAAGTCCTCTTTCATTTAAAAAGGTTTTTAAAACAGTTATACTTGTAATACCATCTACATCATAATCTCCATATATTGTGACATTTTCTTTATTTTCAATTGCTTTAATAATTCTTCCTACTGCTTTTTCCATATCAGTTATTAAAAATGGGTCATGAAAATCTTTTCTAGTTGGATTTAAAAATAGCTCAATATCTTTTTCTTCTACTATATTTCTGTTAGATAATATTGTTGCAAGTAGATAATTCATATTATATTTTTCTACTAATTCTTTTATTTTTTCCTCATTTGCTTCATAAATTTGCCATTTTTTATTCATTTCTTTCTCCTAAAATAATATTTTTATCATTGTATAACATTTTTTGTTTTTTTTAAAGACTTTTTTAGATTTTTTTGTATATTATTTTACTTCTGCTTTTTGTTTCATCATTAAATCAGCAAAAATAGCATAACCTTCTTCTGGATTATTTACTAAAACATGGGTAACTGCTCCGACAAATTTACCATCTTGAATAATTGGAGAACCACTCATTCCTTGAATTATTCCACCAGTTTTCTCAATCAATCTTTGGTCTGTAACTTTTATTTCCATGCTTTTATTATTATAATTATTATCTTTATATATCTTCTTTATTTCAATTTCATATTCATCTACATTTTGATTATCTAAACTACATAGTATAATTGCTTTTCCAAGTTTTATTTCATCTCTTAATGCAACTTCCATTTCTTTTGATGTATCTATATTTAAACTAGACAAATTATCTACTGTACCATAAATTCCAAACCTTGTGTTTTTACTAATTGTACCTATATTTTTTTGATTTTCTACTGTTCCTTGAATTTTGCCCGGGTTTCCAGACTCACCTTTTGTTATATTTAAAACACGTGTTGTTACAAATTCACCAGATGAAATACTTATTAATTCATCTGTATCTATGTCTGTTATTCCATGACCTAATGCACCAAATGTTTTTGTTGATGGTTCATAAAATGTAACAGTTCCAACGCCTGCAGCACTATCTCTTACCCATAAGCCTAATTTATATTCTTCATTTCCTGTTTGTACAGGAACTATACTACATTCTTTTGATTGCTCATCATGAATATATTTTACTTTAATGTTATTTCCTCTGGAGTCATTTACTTTATCAATTAAATCTTCAGTTGATGCAATTTCTTTTTCATCAATACTTACAATTGTATCTCCTTCTTTTATCCCTGTATTTTCATATGGGCGATAAAGTTTATTATCTATTCCTTCTATTTCAGACATTCCAACTACTAAAACGCCACTTGTATAAAGTTTCACACCTGCCATACATCCTACTGGAATAACTGTTGCTCTTGGCAATACAGATACATTAATATCTTTTACAAATAAATTATCAAACAAACTTACTTTATATGTCCTATTTTCTAAGCCTTCTTCATTTGAAGATACCTCTGTAGTTTCATTATTTTCTAGTTTTAATCCTAACATTGAATTCACAGATACAGTTTCTCCTTCAAAAATCACTAAATTATCTGGCAAAGTATCAATTGCTAAAACATACGCATAAATAATCATTAAAATAACAATGATTAATATTCTTTTTATTTTCTTAAACATGCTTGTCTCCTTTTTTCGTTTCTTATATTATTGACTTTTTTATTTGTTGATATACCTTTACAAAAAAATATTGAGGCTGAAAACTTTAAAAAGTTTTCTGCCTCATACATTAATATTTAGCACATAAATTTAATATTAAAACATTTTTTATATTATGAAATTTTTTCTAATTCGTCTTTACTTAATCCTGTTACATCCATAATATCTTCAATAGAAAATTTTCTTGCTAATAATTTCTTTGCAACTTGAGATATTCCTTGTTGTAGTCCTCGTTTTTCTGCACGTTTTTCATTAAGTTTTGCCTGTCTTGTTTTTCTTCTTTCTTCTTTTTCTAACATTTCTAAACATGCTAGCATATTTCCTTCACCTCCATTTAATTTACTAATTAATTCTTTACTTTTTTGCTCACCAATTTCATGTTTTAAAATCACATCTATTATTTGTATCATTATTTTTTTATCTTTTTCTTCTATTCTCTGGATTATTTGTTCTAAATAATATTCTAAATCTTCTTTTGTATCTGTCTTTTCAATTAACATCATTTTACTTGTAAATAAATTGTCTTCAAGTAATTCTTTTTTACTATAAGAATTTATATCTACTAATTTATAATTAGCTATGTTAACACCTATTTTTACATCTTCTAGTTTTTCTTGCATTTCAAGCAAACTAGTTTTAGCATTCCACTTTTGTTTACCTGTATATAGTACAATAGGAATAACATTAGGTATAATTTGACTTCTTTTTTCATATTTTCTTAGATAAAAGTTTTCTCTTATAATTTCTACTTAATAATTAAAAACTCTATATGCCATATTATAATCAACTTTTGTTTGGTGTTCTATAAGAATAAAAATATTACTATCTTTAATTTTGTAAACAATATCTGCTTCTTGATTTTGAAATTGATTTGTAATAAAACTACTATTGTATAATTCTAATTTGCCTCCTAAAATTGGAGTATTAAGATTTAATTGTTTTGTTATAAATTTTCCTGCCTCTTCTTTATTTGATAATATAGTTCTAAATATTTTATCATGTTTATTATTTATTAGACTATCTTCACCTAATATATATGGGGCAGACGATTCCATTAAATATGTATTATATGTATTTCGCTTTATTCTATTTATCATTGTTAAGTAAACAGAATAGCTGAAGTCTTTGTGTTTTTTCGTACTGTTAGTGTTACTTCTATTGTAGTATAAATTTTCTGTTATGTCAATATATTTTCGTTTATTTTCTTGATTCAATAATTTATCACCTCCTGCCTTTTATGTTTTAATTATTGGATTTTTATAGATAAAAAATAGAAATAAAATTGTGATTTTAAATCTATATAATAATACACTATTTTTTTGATTTTTTCAATAGTTTTTATATGATATATTGAAAAAAGAGTTATGATTTTCATAACCCTTTTGTTATAGTTTATTCTTGTTCAACTTCAAATTGTGAATTATATAAATCTGCATAAAAACCTTGTTTTTCAAGTAGCTCTTCATGAGAACCTTGTTCTACAATATCCCCATGATTCATAACTAGTATTAAATCAGCATTTTTTATAGTAGACAACCTATGAGCAATTATAAAGCTTGTTCTACCATTCATTAAATTATCCATAGCAGATTGTATTTGAATTTCTGTTCTAGTATCTATTGAGCTCGTTGCTTCATCTAGAATTAAGATTTTAGGATTTGCTAAAATAACTCTTGCAATTGTTAATAATTGTTTTTGACCAGCAGATATATTACTTGATTCTTCGTTTATTATAGAATTATATCCTCTAGGCAAAGTTTTTATAAAATGATGAACATGTGCTGCTTTTGCAGCTCTAATTACATCATCATCTGATGCATTTTCGTTGCTGTATTTTATATTATCTTTGACAGTTCCACCAAATAGCCATGTATCTTGAAGAACCATACCAAACATTTTACGAAGATTTCCTCTTTCAAAATCTTTTACATTGTAGCCATCTACTAATATATTACCATCTGTTACATCATAAAATCTCATAAGTAATTTTACAATTGTTGTTTTACCTGCTCCTGTTGGACCTACAATAGCTATTTTTTGGCCCTCTTTTACATCAACATTTAAGTTATTAATAATTGTTTTTCCTTCATCATAACCAAATTTTACATGATTAAATTCTACATTTCCTTTTAAAGTATTTGTATCAATTAATCCTTTTGATGTATCTATTTCTTCTTTTTCTTCTAAAAATTCAAATATTCTTTCTGCAGCTGCAATCATTGATTGAAGCATTGCTGATATTTGTGCAATTTGGTTAATTGGTTGGGTAAATTGTTTGTTATATTGTATAAAACTTTGGATATTTCCTACTGTAATTGTTCCATTTATAGCTAAATACCCTCCTGCTACTGCAACTCCAACATAACCTATATTTGATATAAAGTTCATAACAGGGAACATCAAACCTGATAAAAATTGTGCTTTCCATGCAGAGTGACAAAGCTCGCTATTATCTTTTTCAAATTGTTTAGTAACTTTTTCTTCACCATTAAATGCTTTTACAATATCTAATCCGCTAAATATTTCTTCTACTTGACCATTTACGTGTCCTAAATATGCTTGTTGTCTTTTGAAGTATTTTTGTGATTTTCCAACTATTGTTTTAACTATAAAGCCAGCTACTGGCAATATAATTAAAGAAATTAATGTCATTTGCCAACTTATAGAAAACATCATAATTAAAATACCAATAATTGTACAAATAGAAGTTATTATTTGAGTGATACTTTGGTTTAAGTTCATACTTAGTGTATCAATATCATTTGTTATAATTGATAAAACTTCTCCATGTGTTTTGCTATCAAAAAATTTCATTGGTAGTTTATTTATTTTATGTGTTAAATCATTTCTTAGTTTATATGTAAGCTTTTGTGTAACTCCTGTCATTGTAAATCCTTGTACAAAAGAGAAAATAGCGCTTACAACATATAGTCCTAAAAGTGTAATTGCAATTCCACCTATTTTGCCAAAGTCTATACCACTTCCACCTGATAATTTACTAATTAGACCATTAAATACTTCTGTTGTAGCATTACCAAGTATTTTTGGGCCAACTATTGTAAATATTGTACTTCCTATAGCAAATAGTATGACAATGACAAGTGCAATTTTATATTTTGATAGATAATTAAATACAAGTTTTTTTATTGTTCCTTTAACGTCTTTTGCTTTTTCAATTGGTTTTCCTCTTCCCATTGGTCCTGGCATATCTACTTGCCTCCTTTCTTGTCTAATTCATCTTCTGATAATTGAGAAAGTGCAATTTGTTTATATGTTTCATTATTTTTTATTAACTCATCATGAGTACCAATTCCTACAACTTTTCCTTCATCTAATACAATAATTTGGTCTGCATTTAAAATTGTATTTATTCTTTGAGCTACAATAATTACAGTTTTATCTTTCATATTTTTATTTAATGCTTCCCTTAATTTACTATCTGTTTTAAAGTCCAATGCTGAAAAACTATCATCAAATATAAATATTTCTGGATCTTTAGCTACAGCTCTTGCAATTGAAAGTCTTTGTTTTTGACCACCTGATACATTTGTTCCACCTTGTGCAATTGGGTCTTTATATCCATTTTCTTTAGTAGATATAAATTCTTCTGCTTGAGCAATCTCAGCTGCTAGTTTCATTCTATCATCTGACATATTTTCATCTGAGTATTTTATATTAGATTCTATCGTTCCAGAAAATAACATCCCTTTTTGTGGTACAAAACCAATAATTTCTCTTAAATCTTTTTGAGCAACATCTTTTACATTTACACCATCAATTAAAATTTCTCCACCTGTTACATCATAAAATCTAGGAATTAAATTTACAATTGTTGATTTTCCACTTCCTGTACTTCCTATAATTGCAGTTGTTTCACCTGGTTTTGCAACAAAATCTATATCTGATAATACTTCTGTATCTGCATCTGGGTAATGGAATGATACATTTTTAAATTCTACTAAACCTTTTTTATCTGGCATAAATTTCTTTGTTTCCTTTTTATCTTTAATTACAGGGTCTGTGTCAATTATTTCATTAATACGTCTTGCAGAAATAGCTGCTCTTGGTAGCATAATTGAAACCATAGAAATCATCAAAAATGCCATAACTATTTGCATAGTATATTGGATAAATGCCATCATATCTCCTACTTGCATTAAACCTTGATCTACATTGTGGCCACCAACCCATACAATAAGTATCATAATTGAGTTCATTATAAACATAAGAAGTGGCATCATCATAGACATTGCACGGTTAACAAATATGTTTGTTTTCATTAAGTCTTTATTTGCTTTTTCAAATCTTTCTTCTTCCTTCTTTTCTTTATTAAATGCTCTAATTACAGGAAGCCCTGTTAATACTTCTCTTGCAACTAGGTTTAATCTATCTATCAAATCTTGTAATTTCTTAAACCTTGGCATTGCAATTACAAATAATGTACCTACTATAAATAATATTAAAGTTATTGCTAAACCTATAATCCAAGCCATAGAATTATCTGTACCTGTTAAAACTTTGAAAAATCCTCCAATTCCTATAACTGGTGCATAAACTACAACTCTAAATAATATTGTAATCAATTGTTGTATTTGTTGCACATCATTTGTACTACGTGTAATTAAAGACGCTGTTGAAAATTCTGATAGTTCTTTATGTGAAAATTGTAATACCTTTTTGAATACTTTATCTCTTAAAGTTCTACCAAGCCTTGCTGCACATATTGCAGAAAGTAGCATTATTACAACTGCTGCTATCATACTAATTAAAGCAACTCCAAGCATTTGTAAACCACTTTGTAAGATATAATCATTTTGAATTTTATCTACATCTATTCCTAAATTTATGTATATTTGCTTAACAGATGTTATTGCAGCTTGTTCTTTTATTGAATCTTGCATTTCATTTATTTTAGAGTTAAAGTCTTCTAGCATATTATCCCTTTGCGCTTCTGGCATTGATTGCAAAATTTCTAACAAGCTTCTATTTTGAATTAAGCTTTTTTGTTGTTCTGGTAGATTTGACATTATTTGGCTTTTTATTTGATTTGCTGTTTCTTCATTTGTTATCATAGATATTCCCATAAGTGGTCCAGAAATCATGTTAGATAACCCATCTGTTTCTTCTTCTTTTAAATCATCTTTTAAAACATAAATTGTATCATCTTTTATTTCTTTATCTTTACCAAAATATTTTTCTATTTTTTCTTCTTGATTTTTTGACTTATTACTTCCAACCAGTTCATAATTATCTAAAATTTCGTCATCATCATTTGAAAATAGTAAAGCTAAATCCATATCTTTTTTTGATATTACATCTGGAATACTACTTTCTATTCCTCCTGCTTGAATTCCTACATTTACAATTTTAGATGTGAAATCTGGAAGTGCTAGGTCAACTCCTGCTTGAACACAAAGTAATATAACTATTACAAGTACAGCTGGCCATGATTCTTTTAAATTTTTTAAAACTTTTAACATTATTTCATCTCCTATACTTCTGCAAAATGTATATTTTCAAAGAAATTCAATACATTTTCAATTACATCGTCTATTGGTAATTCTAACCAATTGTTTTTAGCTGTATTTAAATTTCTTGAGTAATTTTTATTATGTAATATTCTATTCAATCTTTTTAATATATCGTTTATGTTATTTTCTTTCATCTCTTTATCTTTAAATATTAGTATATCAAAACATTTTAATAACTTATTTTTATCCAAGTTTTCATTATTGATCAAATAATAAAAATCAAAGATATCTTTATATCTTGTTGAAACAAATCCAAACTTTAATAGTGATTTCAGTTTCTCAGTAAATATCTGCTCCTTTGAATTTATTAATAAAGTAACACTTTCATTGATATTATTTAAATCAAAACAATATTCATCTTGCTCTATATTAAAATTTTTATGGATTCCTATATCTAATTTTGTTTCAAGTTTATAATGTTTTTTATCTATAAGCTCAATATATACTCTCTTTCCATTATAATCTTGATGACTCAATTCTTCTATCTTTCCAATCATTTTTATTCTTATATCTGTTTTAGGATAATTTAACTTTTCTATAAAAGATTTTATTGATTTGTTGTCTAAAGAATATTTAATAAAATCCAAATCCAAATCTCTAGTAGCTCGCCTATTATCTTTTGAAATATTGTGCATAACTACTCCACCTTTTATAGTTATATTTCTATTCAATGAGCTTTTAGATATTTTTGCTAAAAGTATATCTTGACATACTTTTGCAGACGCATCTAAAGGTTCATATCCATTGTCAATATAATTTTGCCTCATTTCTCTTAAATCCATTAAAACACCTCTTTTTGTAAAACTTCATATATATGTTCTTCATATGGAAATATTTCTATATATTCTTCTATTTTACTAATGTCCAATTCATTGGTAATTTTTCTATAATTAGATATTATTTCTTTATAATAATCAAATGCTATCTGATTTTTATTTCTTATTAGTTCTATTAGCATTCTTTCTTTATCATAAATATTAATAATTGCCCCTTCAACAATCATTTGTGTTTTTCCAATTTCAAATAATTTTTCTAAAGTAAATACCTGTATTATCTTATTATCCCTTATTCTTAATGCATTTCTTTTTGTTGCTAAAGTGATTTTGCTTGGGATAACATCTGTTAAATTATGAAAATAAAAAGCACTATCCAATGTAAAAATTGCATTTCTATATTTTTTAGAAATCATTTCCAAATAATTAATATTTTTTGTATCAGAATATATATTTTTTTCTATTTTATATATTTCTTTATTTTTTATTGCCTTGTTTATTTGATAATCTGACTTATATTTTTCTTTCATTTCTTTATGGTTATATATCATTTTTTTCACCCCATATAAATTTTAAACTAAAAGCTCACACTTGTCAAGTCAATGTGAGTTTTTAATTTAATTTTTATAAAAAATCAAAGTTTGTAATCTTTCTCTTTAAATTTATAAATAGGAAAGTCACACATATAATACATATTCATTACATTATAAATTAAATCAAATATATCAATAAACGCGTTATATCTATAATATAATATAAGATATAACGCGTTTTGTCAATTGATATTATGTGAATTTTATGTGAATTTTACATTTTTCTAAATACTCCACCAACTTTACCCAAAATCTCACAGTTTGGAACAATAATTGGATCCATTGTACTGTTTTCTGGTTGTAAACGTATATGATCCTTTTCTTTATAAAATGTTTTTACTGTTGCTTCATCTCCAATTAAGGCAACTACTATTTCTCCATTGTTTGCAGTATTTTGCTTTTTAACTAAAATATAATCTCCATCTAAAATGCCAGCTTCTATCATACTTTCTCCTCTGACTGTAAGCATAAAGCTTTCAGAATTACCAACAAAATCAATTGGAATCGGGAAAGTATCTGTTACATTTTCTACTGCTAAAATTGGTTCTCCTGCTGTTATTTTACCAATGATTGGAACTTCTAC
>CANQEA010000035.1 GCA_947594095.1 uncultured Clostridia bacterium
AAAATAACAGAAAAATGTATATCATGTGGAGCATGTGCAGCAGAATGTCCAGTTGGATGCATATCACAAGGTGATGATAAATTCCAAATTGATGAATCTGCATGCATAAGTTGTGGTACATGTGCAGGAGTTTGTCCAGTAGAGGCACCTGTTGAAGAATAATAATAAATTTGTTATAGGGACGTAGTCTAAGAAGGCTCCGTCCCCAAAACATGACTGAAAGGAAAAAAGTAATGGAAAAAATTATAAAAACTATAGCAGAAGAGTTATCTATTAAAGAAAAACAAGTAGAAGAAACAATTAAATTAATTGATGAAGGAAATACAATACCTTTTATTGCAAGATATAGAAAAGAAGTTACAGGTGGCTTAACTGATGAACAGTTAAGAGATTTAGGAGAAAGATTAAATTATTTAAGAAACTTAGAACAAAGAAAAGAAGAAGTTGTAAAATCTATAGATGAACAAGGTAAATTAACTGATGAGATTTTACAAGCAATTGCTATTGCAAAAACTTTAGCTGAGGTAGAAGATATTTATAGACCATATAAGCAAAAGAAAAAAACAAGAGCAACAGTTGCAAAAGCTAAGGGGTTAGAGCCACTTGCACAAATTATTATTGAGCAAAAAGAAACGAAGAATATTAATGAAATTGCAAAAGAGTACATAAATGTTGATAAATTATCTGAAGAAGATAAGAAAAATAAAGATAAAGTGGTATCAAATGAAGAAGAGGCAATTCAAGGTGCATTAGATATTATTGCAGAAGACATTTCAGATAATAGCAAATATAGAAAACAAATTAAAAGAATGTGTTATAGAGAAGGATTAATTGTAACTAAAGCAGCAAAAGAAGAAAAATCAAATTATGAAATGTATTATGAATATCAAGAGGCTATTAAGTACATACCTAGTCATAGAATATTAGCAATTAATCGTGGAGAAAAAGAAGATTTCCTTAAAGTAAAATTAGAAAAGCCAGAAGAAAAAATTATAGCATATATGGAAAAGGATATTCTAAAGGGAGAAACACAATTTACAAATATGCTAAAAGAAACTATTTTAGATAGTTTCAAAAGGCTAATTGAACCTTCTATTGATAGAGAAATTCGTTCAGATTTAACAGAAAAGGCAGAAGAAAAAGCAATTAAAGTATTTGGACAAAACTCAAAGCAATTATTACTTGGAGCTCCTATTAAAGGAAAAACAGTTATGGGATTTGATCCTGCATATAGGACAGGTTGTAAGATTGCAGTAATTGATGAAACAGGTAAAGTATTAGATTATACAACTGTGTACCCAACAGAACCACAGAATGATGTAGTAGGTGCAAAAAAAGAATTATTAAAGTTAATTGAAAAAGATAAAGTAGATATGATTGCTATAGGAAATGGTACAGCTTCTCGTGAATCAGAAATGTTTGTTGCAGATATGATAAAAGATACATCAAGAGATGTGCACTATGTTATTGTAAGTGAGGCAGGGGCATCTGTTTATTCTGCATCAAAACTTGCAACAGAAGAATATCCAGACATTAATGTTTCAATAAGAGGTGCTATCTCAATTGCACGAAGATTGCAAGACCCATTAGCTGAGCTTGTAAAAATAGACCCAAAAGCAATAGGTGTTGGTCAATATCAACATGATGTAAATCAAAAGAAATTACAAGAAAGCTTAACAGGTGTTGTAGAAGATAGTGTTAATAAAGTAGGTGTTGATGTAAATACTGCAACTCCATCACTTCTATCTTATGTATCAGGAATTAACAGCACGATTGCAAAAAACATAGTAAAATATAGAGATGAAAATGGAAAACTTAAAAACAGAAAAGAATTGCTTAAAGTACCAAAACTAGGTAAGGTTGCTTTTGAACAGTGTAGTGGTTTCTTAAGAATCTTTGATGGAGATAATCCTTTAGAAATTACAGCAGTGCATCCAGAAAGTTATGAGGCTACTGAGAAACTACTTAAAAAATTAGGATTTAAAAAAGAAGATTTGAAGAATAAAGAAAAACTACAAGAGCTAAGAAGCAAGCTAAAAACTATATCAGTAGCAGAGACTGCCAAAGAATTAGAAATAGGGGAGATGACCCTATCTGATATTATGGAAGAACTTTCAAAACCAGGTAGAGACCCTCGTGAAGATATGCCAAAACCAATTTTAAGAAGCGATGTTTTAAAACTAGAAGATTTAAAAGAAGGTATGGTACTTACTGGAACTGTAAGAAATGTAATCGATTTTGGGGCTTTTGTTGATATTGGAATAAAACATGACGGCCTAGTTCACATTTCAGAAATGAGTGATAAGTTTATTAAAAATCCATCTGAAGTTGTATCAGTAGGTGATGTTGTAAAAGTTAAAGTTATAAATATAGACAAGGACAGACAAAAAGTAGGACTTTCTATGAAAGTTTAGATAAGAAAAAAGCAGGTTAAGGTTTAAGACTTTAATCTGCATTTTTTCTCAAAAATATATTTATTTTTCTTGGTCATCTGTATATGGTTCAGTTAACTTTTGAGCACTCTTGGCTTGAGCTCTTGTTTTTTTAACGCCTCTTTCATACTTGCTTTGCCTATTTGGTACTAAAGAGGGAATTTCGGCATGTAAAAAATTATGTATTTCATTTAAAATGACTCTATCAGTTACTTCCCCGATTGCTTCAATTTCTATCATAGAATCTGTTGCGTTAATTTTTGGATAAGCATAATTTTTGTATGTAGTATTATCAAAAGAAAGACAAACTCTAACGCCATTTTTTTCTAAAACCACATCATGTCGTTGAGTTTTAGAATTTAGAATAGGTGTAGAAAGTATGCCATCTAAATCTACCTTAATTTGTTTTTGTTGCATTACTTTTTTTAACTCTTCTAAAGTAGGAACATTTAGTTTTTTTTCTATTTCTTCTCTAGATGAGTATACAGAACCCTCTCCAGTTGGATTTTTGTAAGTTGCTTTATATTTAATTTTACCATCTTGAGTAGCTTTTCTGATTCGTAAAGAACCACCTCTTGATAATAGACTAGCATTTTTGTCATCAAAATATTTATCATTATTTTCTTTTTCAGATTCGGATATTTTTTTAAATCCATTTTGTTGAAAAATATCTATAATTTTATCTATTGTTATAATTGATTTTTCTGATTCCGGAAGAATGTATTTTAATTCAAATTCTTCTGGTTTTTTATTTAATTCTTGAATAATCATTTCTATTTCTCCTTCATATTGTTGAAATTCATCTCTAGATAATCCCAATTCTAACCTTAATAATTCAGGATTAAAAACAAGTGCTTTTTTCTCAAGTGATTCCTGTGGCCTAATTAAATTAGTGGCTTCAGATAAATCAACAATTTTATTTTTACCAATAATTTTCAAACCTTCGTCTTTTTTATATAATCTAATTTTACAAGATGTAGAGAATATAGAATCCGTATTTTCTAAAGAAGGATTGTTAAATATTTCAATCAAATATTGTTTAATTTCTTCTTCTGATTTTTCCGTTTCAAATAATAAATAATCTTTAACATTATTAGGATCGCTTAAATAAGAAAGCAATGGATCAATTGAAGTTTCTTTTAGCACTGAAAATCCTTTCATAATATTACTTTCTGTCATATCTAAAAATTCTTGTAAATCAATATTTTCTGGAGTTTCCACAATTTTTTTAAATTGTATTGGTACTTCTCCTGTGACTACATTAGGATTTTTTCTATAATATTCTAAAGCCTTTTTGAAAATAGCAGTATCAAGAATAACTGATGAGTCAGTAAAATATATATCTCTATATTTTTGAAATCTTTCTAATAATATTGTTTCTATACTAGTAAGACCTTTTTGGTTTACTGCTAATTCATATTCCTGATCTTCATTTACGATGAGTTCCAAAGCTTTTATAACATTTTCTGTATTTATTGCAGTAGGAATGCCAGCGTAATATGAATCTCTTTGTAAATAATCTAATCTATCAGCATCTAATTGATGTGATACAAGAGATTTTAATAATTTTGTAAAACTATCCTTAGGAATAGTTTCATCATTAATTTCAGCAATAAAACTTGCAATTTGTTTTACTTTTTGTTCACCAAAAATCTCTTCTAAAACTGAGTGTATTTCAGTATCACCTAATAATATTTCTGCTGTCCTTTTTTCATGAGAATAATGTGTAATTTTTTCAAAAGAATGAGACATAGGCCCGTGACCAATATCATGTAAAAGCATTGAGCATAGAGCAATATCCTTGTCGGTTTGAGATATAGTAATTTCATAATTAGATAATTTTTTCTCTAAATGTTCTATTATTCGTTGCATATTATAGAATGCTCCTACGCTATGGCTTAATCTTTCATTATTAACTAAACCTGGATAATCATACTCAGAAAATCCATTTTGTGAAATATCTTCTAATCTTTGCATTTCTTTTGTTAAAATAATTTTAGAATAAGGGTAACCTACCTCAAATTCTCCATAAATTGGGTCTGATACAATGATGCCAGAGTTGTCTTTTGTAAATTGATATGAGAATGCCATATATATCAACTCCTTATATAATGATCCACTGAAAATCGACATAAGTATTATACAATAATTTGGGCTGAATGTCAATACAAAGTAAGTATTCAAATAAAAAAAGGATAGCTTTTATAGAGCTATTCTTTAAAATAAGAGTTAACTATTTAGTTATTTTCCAATGTATATTTTATAGACATATTTATTAATTTATAAATTGAAATATCATATTCTTTTTTGATAGTCTCCAACTTATTCCACATAGATTCTCTTAGTCTAATACTTCTTGATATAGAAATTTCATTTTCTGGTTTTTTATAGTATATAATGGTATTATTTTCTATTTTAAAATTTTCAACACAAGCATCTATAAGTTTATTTATAGACGCATCTATTTCATTTTCTGACAATTTTTTCAGTTTTTCATATAGACTTTCTTCTATTTCAATATTTTTATTTAGCCATTTTTCTTTATGATAAAACCTATAAAATCCTTTTTGCATAAATATCACATCCTATTTATCATTACTTTAATAATTATATAAAATATTTATAAATCTTTTAACTGTTACAATTTTATATTTAGCCTACCATAATTAGTAGTTTTTTTACAAAAAAGTATTGACATTTTTCTACAAAAAAGATATAGTAAAGTCAAAATAACATATTTAAAGTTATTATAAAAAGGGAGGTTTTATTATGGGATTTATAAAAGCATTTGCAGGTGCTATAGGGGGCACTTTTGCAGATCAATGGAAAGACTATTTAGTCCCAATGCAAGGAGTTCCTGCAACAGCAGGGATTTATCCAGCAGTACCACAAGGTACAAATGCAGGAAGAGGGTCAAATACTAAAGGTTCAAATAATATTATTTCAAATGGAAGTAAGATGATTGTTCCAGAAGGAATGGCACTTATCACAATGCAAGAAGGGGCAATTACAGGATTAATTACAGAGCCAGGAGGATTTACATTTACATCTGATGATCCAAATGCACAATCAATTTTTGCTGGAGATGGAATAGTATCATCTCTAGTTAAACAAAGTTGGGAAAGATTTAAATATGGAGGACAGCCTGGGACTAACCAAACAGCTTTCTATGTAAATTTAAAAGAAATACCTAATAATAGATTTGGAACACAATCAGAAATTTATTGGGATGATGCTTATTTGAATGCTCAAGTTGGAGCAGTTACAAGAGGAACATATACTTTAAAAATAATTGATCCAATATTATTTATTAAAAATTTTGTTCCAGCAAATTATCTATCAGATGGAGAAGTGTTTGACTTTGCTGATATGGATAATGATGCAGGAGCTCAATTATTTAATGAAGTTGTTAGTAGTTTATCTGCTGCATTTTCAAATTATACAAATGATCCAAGTAAAGGAAATCGAATAACTAAAATACAAGGAGATCAAATTGGATTTGCTCAAAGTTTATCACAAGCAGTTGAAGAAGGCTACCAATGGAAAACTGATAGAGGACTTGAAATTGTTAAAGTTGCAATTCAAGCAATAGAATATGATGAAGATACTAAAGCTTTGTTGAGTGATGTAAAAAAAGCAGATGCTTTATCAGGTGCACGTGGTAATTCATTTATGCAACAATCTGTAGCTCGTGGCATGCAGGCAGCAGGAGAAAATGGTGGAGCAGCAGGTATGGCATTTATGGGAATGGGACTAAGTGGAGCAGGAGGAGTAATGGGAGCAGTACAACAACCAACTGTAGCTGCTAATGCAGAAGCTAAAGAAGATCCTATGGAAAAGCTAGCTAAAATGAAACAAATGCTTGATGCAGGACTTATTACTCAAGAAGATTATGATAAAGCAAAAGAAAAACTTTTGGGGGTGTAAAAAATGCTAGAAAATCCAATTCTAAATAGCGAACCTAGAATTGTAAAAACAGATGAAGGCTCAAAAGATGGACAAAATAAGTGTCCTCAATGTGGTTCAACAGATATTTCTGTAAATGCAAAAACAGGTAAACTTAGATGTAATTTTTGTAGACATGAATTTGAACCAGAAAAAGTACAGGGACTAGAAACTAATATAGCGAATCTTGAGGGAGAGATAATGGGATCAGGAACACAAGATATTGCAAGTGATTCACAAGATATTATGACATTAAAGTGTAGCAGTTGTGGAGCAGAAGTTGTAATAGATACGTCAGAGAGTACACAAGCTAGGTGTCACTGGTGTAGAAATACATTATCTATTAATCAACAAGTTCCAAATGGTGTTATACCAGATGTTGTATTACCATTCAAGTTAACAAAGGCAGAAGCAAAAGAGCAAATTGAAAATTTCGTAGGAAAAAGAAAGTTCTTTGCTCATCCAAAATTTGTTGGGGAGTTTACAACAGATAATATAATGGGAGTTTATTTTCCTTATATGGTAGTTGATGTTAATTCACATGCATTCTTTTCTGGAAAAGGAGAACATCAAGTTAGAAGTTATACGCGTGGCAGTGTTAGTAATAGTACAACATATTATGATGCTGATTTATATGATGTAGAACGTGAATTTGATTTGACTATAGAAGGGCTTACTGTTGAATCTAGTTCAGACAAATTAAATAAAAATTCAAACAATACAAATAATGTTATAAATGCTATTATGCCATTTGATATTGAAAATGCAGCAAAATATAATGCAAATTATTTAAAAGGATATACCTCTGAAAAACGTGACACAAATGTTGAACAATTAAGGACAATTGTAGATAATCAATCAAAAGATGTTGCAAGATTTGCAGCAAATGAAACATTAAAGGAATATGATAGAGGTGTTAATTGGCAGACGGAACAACTTAATGTAAAAGGTAAACAATGGAAAACGGCTTATTTACCTGTTTGGTTATATAGTTATAGACAAGAAAAAAGTGATAATAATAGTGTTTTACATTATGTTGCTGTAAATGCAAGAACAAAAGAAACGATGGGTAGTGTACCTATTTATATGCAAAAATTAGTAGGAATATCATGTTTAGTAGAGTTATTAGGCTTTATTTTAATGTGGCTAGTAGATTTTAAGTATGAATGGATTTTTATGCTAGCAGGTTTTATATATTTTTTCATTATGCATACAAAATATCGCAATTCAAATGCAAGACATCACCATGAAACAGAAACAAAAAAATCTATATTTAATTTAAGAAAAGTTGACAATTTAATCAAAAGAGAACAAGGACTTACAAATTCTAAAATTGCTGGAGCAAATAATACAAGAGTTAGTGGTAAAAGTTTTAGTGAATCAATGATAGATTCTTTTACAGATAGTCTAAAATAATGAAAATATAAAGGGGAAATAAACTATGAAAAATATTATAGAAAAATGTAGAACAACACGAATTTTAGGTTTAATTGGAATCGTAGGGTTAATTTTAGGAATAATTATGCCATATGTAACATTTAATATCTTTGGATATAAATACTCATTATCATTATGGGGATATTGGGAAGGTAAGATAATGATGACTCTTACAGTAGCAAATTTACTATTTATATTTAAAGATTTAGTAGAAAAATATGTACCATCTTTGTTTAATTCATCAATAGGTCAGAAAATTAAAGATTGTAATAATCCAAAGTTCTCACTTATTCCTACAGTTTTATGTGCAATACTTGCAATATATTTAACTTCAATTGTAGAAGTAGATAATGTGTCATCTTTTGGTTTAGGATTTTATGTAATGTGGATTGGAACATTAAGTTTAATTGCATATGCCTTTTTTCATAAACAAGATAGTAATGAATACCAAATGAAAATGTAAAGATTTTTTAAAAAAATAAGGAGAAAAAAATGAAAACACTGATGAAAATAGGGAGTATTACTCTAATTATAATTTTAATACTAGCATCTTTTTCAAATGCAGATGTTAAAACAACATTAAATGTTATTCAACAATCTAGTGAAACCAAAGAACTTGAAAATGATCAGGGAAATATCTCAAAATCAATAGTAGACTCTAATCCAGATGCAGGAGAAGTGACAGTTGAATTAAAATTATCTAATACAAAAAAGGAAAGTTCTGTAGAAAAATCAACTGAAATCTTTTTAGTGGTAGATAATTCTCCAAGTATGGATTTTGTTACATCAACAGGAAAAACTAGAAAAGAACTAGTTTTAAATAGTGCAAATCGATTAATAACATCTATATTTAATAATGCTAGTAATGTAGAGGTTGGATTAATTGACTTCCATGGAGAGAAGGATGGCTTGGTCTATGAACCAGCCTGGATATATAATGCAACTGTTAGACAGTCACTAACAAATGATAAAGAAAAGGTATTATCAGCTATTCAAAAGCAATTAGAGAGAAAAACAGAAAGTGGAACAAATATTGATGCTGGTTTACAAACAGCTCAAAAAAACTTTTCTAAAAAAGATAACAATAAAATTATTATCTTATTAACTGATGGAATACCAAATGCGGATGTAAAAGGTACTGAAAATGAAGATGGCAATGATGTAACAGATAAGGGGAATATTGAAATTGGAAATAATACTAAAGCAACTTTATTAAATTTAAAAAGTGCAGGTATTTATACAATAACGCTTCTTACAGGTATGAGTGAACTAGATGGAAATACAGATAAAAGTGGAACAATATATGAAGATAAAAATACATTAGAGGAAAAATTAAAAGCCGCAGAGAATATTTTTGGAACAACTTCTAATCCAACTGCAGATAAATATTATTTAGTTAATAATTTAGATATAAATAAAATTATTACAGAAGATATTTTAAAAGATGTAACAGCAATTGTTCACAACTCAATAAATAATACCAAAATAGTTGATTATTTTCCAGAAGATATTATAGATAATTTTGAATTTTCATATGTAGGAAATCCGAGTGTAGGAAGTGCATCAGATAAAATAGATAAAGATACAAAAACAGTAACATGGGATATAGGAACATTGAAAGGCAATGAAATTGCCACCTTAAGGTATAAATTAAAGCTAAAAGACATGAAAAATTCAGAGTTATTGAATAAAACAATTGCTACAAATGAAAAAGTAGTATTAACTTATAAAGATACAGAAGCAAAAGATTATACAGTTGAATTGACAAGTAGTCCGAAAATTCAATTATCTGAATTTAAACAGGAGTTAACAGCTACAGTAAGTTATAATCCTACAACTAATACTACAGGGAATGTAGTTGCAACTATCAAAACAAATAAAAAAGTAAATAAAGTTGATGGTTGGACATTATCTGAAGATGGAATGACTTTAACTAAAAGTTATTTGTCTAATGTAACTGAAAATGTTCATTTGGTAGATATAGATGGAATGACAAAAGATGTACAAATAAAAATTAGTAATATAATATCATCTACAAATAAAGATGAAGTTGGAAAAGATACTACTCTAAATAACAACGGTGGAGGGAAGGATTTAACTACTGCAAAAGGTGTATTACCTAATACTGGCATAAGTACAACAATAATCATGTGCATTATAATTATTACAGTAATAGCTTTAGTTATGTACAAAAAGTATAATAAATATAAAGATATAAAATGATAATAATTCAAACTAAAAATAAGCTAGAACTTTGATTAGTTCTAGCTTATTTTATCTATATTTATATTTGTTTGAAAAATTCATATTTTTGTCCTGATGTTGAATGAGATTCATATAAATAACCTTCGAAGATTTTATTTTCATTTTGTGTTAAATCAAGGTTGATTGAAACTGCGCATGAGAATTTTTGATTTAGCTTATTTGTAATATTTATTCTAAAACTTAAAGTTCCTCCAATTTCTTCAAGATTAACACCAGTTTCTTCTAATACTTTACCATTAAATGATATTTTGCTTGCATCATCACTTACAGAGTAATTTGTAATAATATCTTTATTTACATATCCTAAAGAAATAGGATTTGAACAATCTGTGTAAAATGTTGGCTTAGAGTAATCATGATTTTCATTTTCATCATTTGTATTTATTATTTCGTAATCTATTCTATCTAAAGATTGTTCTTCTACCATTTCTGATTTACCGAAATTAAAAGGATTTTTATAATTTATATATCTATGACCTTTATCTGCATTTGGAGTTATTTTAATATCATCAATATATAAGCTATTTATTGTATTTTCATCAGTTAAATCAGCAATATAGCTAGTATTATCTATGTAAACTGCAATATCTGTGTATTGATATACGCTTAAATCTTGAAGAGACTGATCTTGTGTTTTATCAATTACATTTGCACTACTATATAATAAGATTTTTTGTATATTAAAGATAGGATTTTCGTTTTCTTCTGAAAGTCTAATTGCTTCATTTGCAAAAGAATTACGTGCAAAACTTTCACGAAGTATTACATTACAATAAACTAACATTAATGCAAGAAGTATAATAATTAAAATGCTAAATAATGCTTTTTCATTTTTAACTTTAATTTTTTTAAGCTTCATGATTTTTTTTATGTTAGTACAGATTCTAACATATCCTCCTTCTTTAATATGATCGATCTACTTTAATCTATTATATAACATTTCCATATAAGAATATACTTTTGTATGCCAATCTTTATCAGATGCATATCTTGTATTTACTCCCTCTAATGTTGGACCATTGTAGTACCAAGCACTGGCAGTTTCTCCGTCATAAATTTTAGTTCCAGCTGGATTTATATAATATTTTACTAAAGATCTTGCAACTAGATCAATTCCTTCTTCATAAGTTTCAAATGAATAAGAAGATTCGTAAGGTGTGTTGTCATATGCACCATATCCAAATAAGTTTTTCTTCTCATTTGCTATTTGGGAAGTTCCCCAACCACTTTCATGAATTGCAATAGATGCTAAGAAAATACCATTTATATTATATTTCTTGTCCAAATTGTAAAATACTGCGTAGTTATCTTGGAATATATGGTTTGTGTCTTGTGGAAGACCTGTAAATATTTTTTTGTAGTCATTTAATGTTAAACCAGATGATTTATTTAATGCCATATGTATATTTACTTTTTGTAAAATCTTTTGAATTCTGTTTTGTTCTACAATTGAAGGCGTTGCATATGCTGAAGTTAAGCTACTTGATTTAATATAACCTTCTAATGTTTCAAAAGAGACCTTACACCATTCTTCATTTGGTAATTCTAGAAGTTTAACGTCCATAGTTTTTATAATTTCGGCGACATCTTCTGACTCATCTGATGCTTCTTCTTTTAATTTTGCATCTGATGTTAAGTATAATGTATCTCCAACATGTACTTTTAATTTTGCTAAAAATTCTGAAGATCCACGATCAACAATTTTTGGTGTTGATTCTTCTAACATTTCTTTAGATAAAATAATTTCTTCAACAAATTCACCATTTTCATATGTTTTAACAACTGTTACATTTTCTTTTCCGTTAATACCTTCTTGAACAACTACTTCTTCATTTTTTGGAAGAGATGGGTTTTCTGTATATTCTGTTTCAAATTCAACTTCTCTTTCTTCTGTTGCTTGTTCTTTTACTCTATCCATGTCAGAGTTATCAGAAATAATACTCTGAATGTTTAATCTATGACGGTTAATTTCATATTCTGAAATATCAACAGTTGGCGTTTCCCTTGCATAACTTGTCTGGAAAGATGAAGCTTTTGGGAAAAACACAGCTGTTGCAACAGCTAAAATAGCACAAGCTGTTAAAATATTTGATAGTTTTAAATCACCTTTACTAGTAGTACTATAACTTCTATATGTACGGCTCTTATTTTTAAACTTTGAAAATATAGATTCTTTTGGTCTATTATTATAGTTTGGAATTTCATAACTATAACTTGGTACCTCATTTATTTGCTCGTCAAAATCATAGTAACTATGTGTTTTTACAGGCGTCATTGGCTTACTATTTAATATTTGATTTTGCTTAACTCGATTTACATTAGCATTTAGATTAGTATTTTGTCCTTTAGATTGTTGCTGCATAGCCTGTAATTCTTTAAATACATCAGATAAATTCCTTCCCGCATAATTACGAGAATTATTTCTATCGTCTATCATAGTTTACCTCTCTTTCGTAATCAAATTTATACATATTTATTATACAACAACAAATTATTTCTGTCTACAAAAAAATGCAAAAAAATTCAATATAGTAAAAATTACTAAAAATATAGTTAGATTTGGAAAAAATTTACAAAAAAATATTGATATTTAATTTTGTTTATGATATAGTATCGATGTTTATGTATACCTAATTACATAATATTAGTAACAAGAAGGGAGGGTAGACTATGATTAAAATTATCGCATTAGTACTAATCTATTTAATTATAAGAGATATAGGCTAACAAAAAAAGCTCTAGTTAATGCGCAACTAGAGCTTTATTGTTCATGTTAATAACCATGAAAAAAATTATCGCTTGAATAGAAGAAGGTTTATAATTTTATTATTCTTTCTATTCTGTGTCTATTTTACCATATATTTACAGTGTTGTCAATAATTATTTAAATAAAAAATTTTTAGTTAAATATTTAAAAAAATAAAATTATATGATATACTGTATAAGAAATAAGGGAGGTGATAAAGTGGAACTAGAAAATGTAGAAAAAAGCATAGGATATGTTTTTAAAAATAAAGAACTGCTAAAAACAGCACTTACACATACATCTTATGCATATGAGCATAATGTTGAAAGTAATGAAAAATTAGAGTTTTTAGGTGATAGCATTTTAGAATTTATATCAAGTAAATATCTATATGGGAAATATGATAACTTAAAAGAAGGAGAAATGACTAAAGTTAGAGCAAGTGTAGTATGTGAAAATAGTTTATATAAAGTTGCAAAAGAGCATAATTTTAGTGATTTCTTGTATCTTGGTAAATCAGAAATAGCAACAGGTGGAAAAAATAGACCAGCAATTTTGGCAGATAGTGTAGAAGCTGTAATTGCAGCAATTTATTTAGATGGTGGAATAGAGCCGGTAGATAAATTTATTATAGAAAATTTAAAAGATGCAATTGAAGATGCAACAAAGCATGTAGGATTTAAAGATTATAAAACAGTACTACAAGAAAAGCTGCAAAAAAATGGTGAAGTTAAAATTGAATATGAGATAATTAAAGAAACAGGACCTGACCATAATAAAGCTTTTGAAGCACAAGTTAAATTAAATGGAAAGGTTTTAGCAAAAGGTAAAGGGAAGAGCAAAAAAGAAGCTCATATGCAGGCAGCAAAAAAAGCTTTAGAAAACTACGGAAAGGAATAATAAAAATGAAAAATAACTATATTATACCAATATTTGTACCACATTTAGGTTGCCCAAATGATTGTATATTTTGTAATCAAAAATCTATAAGTGGACAAACTAAAAATATGACAAAAGAAGAAGCAAAAAA
>CANQEA010000036.1 GCA_947594095.1 uncultured Clostridia bacterium
ATTCCACATAAAGATGACTACTTATTGCTGCTTCCTTCCGGACCTGACAAGGTTCGTAGGTCTTTATTGAAATACTCCCCATACAAAGATTAAGTATTGCTTCATATTTATTATATACTGAATTTTAAAAATTAGCAATACCATTTGATAAAATAAATTATATTGCTAATTTTTATATATTAATTATTTATTCTTCTTTCTATAACTCATCTTTTTCTATAGAAATTATTTTATTATTTTCATGAATTATAGAGTTTGTTTTTTCATTATCATTATTAGTAATTTGTTTATTATATTTTTGTATAACAATATCTTGTAACATTGTATAATCATGACTGTTTGCTTTATTAAAAGCCTCTACTATATTTTCATCATTTGCTAGACTTATTGGTGGAGGAATTATTCCTTTAGATAGTAACATACTATTAAATAGACTTGTGGCTGTTCTTTTATTTCCGTCTTCATATGGTTGTATATACATAAAATCCATATATATTTTACATATATCTTTAATATAATCTTCCGTGCTTTGGGATTTATTATATGCTTTTTCATATTCTTTTTGTATTCCTTCCATAGCCCTTGGTATATCTTGAAAAGGTATTGTTTTTATAACTGATTGTTTATTTATACCATTTTCACTACCTAAAGTCACTTGTTTTTTTCTATATTCTGTATCTATTTTTTGAGTTGCTTTATTTTCTTGTATTTCATTTCTATATTTGTCACATGTTTCTTTTATGTTAATTATTTTTTCTTGTTGTGTCAATGAAGTTAAGGTTACTTTTGCAATATTTTCTGCAGTTTTTAAATTTTCATATTCTAGAACTCCTTTTTCTAAGGTATTACGGCATTTATTATATGATGTATATGAATTTTCATTTTTATTTAGTTCTTTTTGTATTATTTTTCTTATTTTTTTTGAATATACATCTTCTAGTTCATTTCTTTTTGTTAATTTTTTTTGTTTAAAAGATTTTATAAATTTCAAAAATGGATTTTTTTCTTTATCATATAAATATTTAAATTGTTCTTCTTCGAAAATTGTATTTAAATCTTTTCCTCCATTATGCGTATCCTGGAATATGAACTGTTTCCATCCTTTATATTCTTCGTAAGACTCTATTTCTAAGGTATTCCCAAACAGTTCTTCTATTGTATTATTGCTAAATATTAGGCGTGAATCATTGTTTATTTTTTCTATTAAATTTGCTGATTCTCCTCTAAATTTTGGAATTTCGTCAAATTCTACATTCATATATTTATGTGTTAACAACATTTTATCTATGTCCATTTGCGATATTATCATCTTTTTAATATATTCTTCACTTTTATCATATCTAACCTGTTTAGAAAGTATTTTTCCCTCTGAAAACAATTCTTTTACCGCTTCTATTCCTCTTTTTTCTATATCATTATATAATTTGTTTGCTAAATTATTAATATTTTTTAATTCCATAACTACTCCTTTATTAAAATTTTATCATATATTTTATTTTTGTTCTACAATTTTTAAAAAAAGATTTTTTATTTTTTTTCCAAAATCCAATTTTGAAAATTAATTTATCTTAAATTATTGCTTTTTCATCTTTTATATTATAAAATGTGTTATAGAATTTATTAAGTGCTATTCAAGGAGATAATATAAGTATGAATATAAATGTATTTTACGGACCAATGAGATGTGGAAAAACTGAAAAATTATTAAATGAGTTTCAAATACAAAAGAATTCAGGGTATGATGTTAAATTATTTAAGCCTTCAATTGATACACGTTTTGATAAAAATAAAATTGTTTCACGTGCTGGAAATTCAGCAGATGCAATAAATATAAATTGTATTGATGATTTAAATAGTTATGATGCTGATGTTTATTTAATTGATGAATTTCAATTTTTAGATGGAAACATAGATACCATTAAAAATCTAGCAAATAAAGGGAAAAAATTTTACATTTATGGTTTAAACTTAACTTCTGACAAAAAGAATTTTGGTAAAATGTATGATGTAATAGATATTGCAGATAACTCTGAGCTTATTCCTTCTACTTGTCAGGTTTGTAAAAATGAAACTGCTCTATTCTCATTTTTTAAAGGCGAAAAAAATACTGATATAGTTATAGGTGATGAACAATATGTGCCAGTATGCGCAAATTGTTATGAAAAATTAAAATTGCAATATCAATAATAATTTTTAAAGCCATTCTTATTAATGGCTTTTTGTTATATTAACTAATATTAAATTTCTTCAAAATATTCTTCTAGATTATTTTGAACTTGTGTCTGGCTCATATTATATTCTGGCTTTTTAACATGTATATTGCTTTTTTTATAATTTTTAACTTTATCTTTTTGAGTTTCATCTAAAAATGGTATAATAATATATCGACAAGTCATGTATTCCTTTTCTCCACTCCAGTTACTTGTTCTCTCTGGGTGCTTACTTAATTCATATATTTTTCCATTTTCTGCTTTTATATATAAAGGCGTTTTTTTAGAATAAGGCTTAAATGGCACTTTGGTTTCTTCAATTTTATCTGCAATGGTTTCGTCCTTGAAAATTTCACTATTTTCTTTTTCTAGAATGACATTATCCCAAAAATAGTCTTTTTGTTTCATTTGTTCAGATAATTCATCTTTTCCGTCTATGACATTTTTTATTCTTTTAATAAACTCCCTATCTCTTTTAGAATAATTTTGATATCCTGTTTTTTTGCCTTGTTTACAATCTAAAAATTCGTAAGTGAATTTCATCATAGATTCTATATTTGGCAAAATAAGTTTAGCAAGCTCTTTTAGTTTTCCATTTTGCGTTTTAGATGATGCTATATCCATTACATTTTTCCATAACTCGATATCATCACATTTAATAAATTCATCATTTACATCTATTTCTTCTATTTTACATTCTCTAAGTTTTTGTATAAAGTCTTTAAGTTCTTTACCTTCTGTAATATCCGATTTTAATAACTCTTTTCCAAACATTCCTATTGTATTATCAATTGCTTGTATTTCTTTTGAATAATATACTTCATTATATCCGCTTCTCTCTTGCACATAACGTTTCTTCAATTTTAGCTATGGAGTTTCTTCCATATACATTTATAATCTTAAAATTTTCATTTGGGTTAGCTTCTACAATACTTCCATCTTCCGATAATTGTATTTCTCCGTTTTTATCTATTTTTACTTTTATTTCTTCATAAGGCTCTAATTGTAAATCTATAAAATATCCTAAATACAAATTATCCCTTTGTAAATAATCTAGTCGATCAACATCATAATTAGACTCATCTACTTCTTTTAGGTTTAAATCGTCATATTTCTCATCACACACTTTTTCCATGATAGATAAAAAGTTGTCCTCAATTTTTTTATAATGGCTTGTTAATTCCTCATTTTCTAGTAAAATTCTTTTACCTATTTCTTCGTGTATGCCTTGCCTTCCCATAATTTTTATTTCCATAACATGTGATAGTGGCAAATGACCTATATCATGCCCTAGGAATTTAATAAGTTCTGCAAGTAATTCTAATTTTCTTCCTTCTTTTTCTATCATTTCTCTCCAGTAATTATCTTGAAATTTGTTTATAAGAACTTCTAGCTTTCTATTATATACCCCTAAGGAATGTTCGTATCTTGTATAAAATGCATTGGGAAATAAAAGAATACAGTCCCCTAATTGATTTATTCTTTTTAGTCTTTGCATTGGCTTAGTATTTAATATTTCTTCTATTTCTTTTGGATAATAAATATATGGGTCTTCATATTCTCTGCACGATGGTAAATCTATTGACTTATTTAAGCTTACATCTTTTCGTTCTAATAACCATTCATAAAATTCTTTTATTATTTCTTCTTTATTTGTATTTTTAAAGTTTATATTGTTTTCCATATAATTGTCCTTTTCCTCTTATATTTTACACTTTAAATTAATTGGTTTTTAGCCTATTTAAAATATTTTTAGGCATTTATTTTTTCTAAAACTTCATTAACATCTATTCCGTGCACATCACATGCTTCTTCTAGTGTTTCCATTTGTGATGCTGGACATCCTAAACAGTGCATTCCTATTTCTAATAAAATTTCTGCTTTCTCTGGTGCTTTTTCTAAAATTTCACCAATTTTTGTATCTTTATTAAAATTCATTTTAGATTCCTCCTTGTAAATTTTTTTTAATATTTTATCACATTTTTTTAAAAAAGTATAGACAAATTTAAAAAAATGTTGTATTATGTTAAATAATCTAAGGCGGTGATATTATTTCTAATTTAATTAATATTTTTTTCATTACTTTTATTATTCATCTTTTTGTTACTTTATATTCAATTTATACATTCCTTGATATTAAATTATTTCATAACTTACAAGGTTCCAAATTGAAATTAAAAAAGAGTTTAATTGAAAAAGATTCTAAAAAATAGAAAGGAGGTTTTCTTATTTTAAAAAATTGGAAAAGTTTCGTTTTTTCCTTTGTTGTTTTAGTTATATCTTCATTTTTTGCAATTAAAAGTTTTTATCCAATATATCAAGCAAATGAAATTATAATTACATATGGAATCCATCCATTTGATATATGCTCTAAAAATCCAGAACTTTGGAAATACATCAAAATAGCTTATATCATTACATTTGTTTTTTCAAATATAATATTTAGTCATATGATTTTCAAAAGGTTTTTAAGTCATTTTAAAATATTTCAAGTTGATAATAATTCTAAAAAAGACTCATTATGTAATTATTCAGAATTTACTACAAAAACTGACAACTTAAATTTACTCATTGGAGAAACTGTGTCAAATAAGCAAAGAGTCTATATTCCAGAGTCTCGGCCTATATCAAAACTTTTTAATTACTGGTACAATTGGAGCTGGAAAAACTTCTAGTGCAATGTATCCATTTACTTATCAACTTATGAAGTATAATGCAAACCATCCAAATCAAAAAATTGGAATGCTTATTTTGGATGTAAAAGGAAATTATTATAGTCAGGTTTGTAAATATTCTACGGAACTAGGGTTAAAAGATGATTTAATAATTATAGGCTTAAATTCAAATATTTGCTATAACCCTTTGCATAAGCCACATTTAAAGCCACAGGTTTTAGCTAATCGTTTAAAAACTATACTTACACTTTTTTCTAAAAATAATAGTGAAGATTACTGGCTAGATAAAGGAGAGCAAATTTTAAGTGAATGTATTAAGCTTTGTCGACTTTATAATAAAGGTTATGTAACTTTTGATGAGCTACATAAATTAATAACTATTCCTGATTATTACCAGGAAAAGATAGTAGAATTGCGTAATTTATTCATGCATTCTAAATTTTCTAGAGAGCAACTTTACGAATTAAATGCTAGTCTTAACTTTTTTCAAAAAGAATTTGAAGCTTTAGATAGTAGAACTAAAAATATATTGATTTCAGAGATCACAAGAATTACTAATACTTTTGTTAATGACTATGACGTAATGTCTACTTTTTGTTCTCCAAAAGAAAAACTTACATTTACTGGCTTTGATGAGGTTATCTGTAAAGGAAAAATTGTGGTCTTAAATATGAATATTTCTGAATATAGTGTTCTTTCTAAGATTATTGCGAGTTATTTGAAGCTTGATTTTCAAACCGAAATTCTTTCTAAATTATCTAATGGCATAGTTAAAACAACTGCTTTTATTTGTGATGAATATGATAAATATGCAACTTCGACTGATGCAGATTTCTTTTCTATGAGTAGAGAAGCAAAATGTATAAATATTGTTAGTACTCAAGGTTATTCTTCCCTTAAAATGAGTTTGAAAGATGAAGCTTCTGTTAAAGTAATAATTCAAAATTTGATTAATAAAATTTGGTTTAGAACTGATGATGTTTTTACAATTGAAGAAGTTCAAAAGCAACTAGGCAAAGAAGAAAAGCACCGCACTTCTAAAAGTATTTCTGAAAGTGCTAAAGAAACAAGTTTTAGCTATATTACAAATACTTTGAATTCTGAAAATTCAAATATTTCTGAAACATATAATACTTTTACTCAAATGGATTATATGTTTGACACTAATTTCTTTTCCCGTAATTTAGAAACATTTACTGCTCTTAGCTTTTTATCTGATGGAAATACTATATTTCCGCCACAAAAAATAAATATGTTCCCATATTTTAAAAAAAATTAAAGGAGTGATTTTATGGATAATCAAATAATTAAAAATTATTCATTTTTAAATACACAAAAGAAAAATTTAAAACTAAAGAAATTATATTATTTAATTTTTATTTCTCTTTTATTTCTTATTCTTTTATTTACTTTCTCTAGTTTTTCCTATGGTTGGGGCGAGCCTGAAATTGTAAATAAAGTTAATTCTGCATTTGAAACTATTGAAGGCTGGATTCTTAAAATTGCAACACCTGCAGCCGCTGTCGCTGTTGGTACAGGTATTTTTATGAGAAAGTTTAGTTTTGGTGATGAAGAAAAAATAAGAACAGGAAAAAAAATTATTAAAGGTTCTTTATTTTCTTATGCTTTTATTTTAGCAATTGATTTAATTCTTTCTGCTATAAAATCTTTAATTAGTTAAGGAGGTTTATTTGGAAAATACATCAAATATTACACAGATTATAATAGACACAATTAATACTATTTTTGGCAATCTTTTTGGTTCTATTGATAATAGTTTGTATACTGTTTTAGATGATTTAACTTTTATCAATTCTGATATCTTGCAAGATAACCATTTTGAAAAACTATTTGGTACGTCTGTTTCTAATGGAGTATTAATTATTGCAAACTCTCTACTTTTCGGCTTTCTTCTTTATTATGGACTTCGTTATTTGCTTTCACATTTTACATATCACCCTGTTGAGTCTCCCGGAAATTTTGTCTTAAAACTTATTATTTATGGAATAGCTATGAATTTTTCGTTTTTTATTTTAGAAATGGTCCTAGATTTAAATTCAAATATTACTCTTGCTATTCGAAGTTTAGGAGAAAATTTAACAGGAAAAGATATATGTTTTTCTGAATTAATTCAGTCTATGAATCCTAATGTAGCAGTTGATACAAATGCCTTAGATATTTTTACAATTGATGGTTTATTAAAAGGAACTTTAAGTTTTTCGCTTTTAAGTCTTGTTTTGTCTTATGCTTTCCGTTATATTATGGTTCAAGTGTTTATTCTCCTTGCACCTTTTGCAATTCTTTCTCTTAGTTTAAATACTACAAGTTGGTTTTTTAAATCTTGGGCTAAAAATCTCTTTTCATTGTTACTTATTCAAATTATAGTTGCACTTGTCTTACTTATTTTGTTTTCAATTCCTTATAATTCTGGTGATTTGTTTACAAAAATCATTTATCTTGGTGGAATTTATACTTTGATTAAAGCAAATTCATTTGTAAGAGAATTTGTCGGTGGAATATCCACAACTATTACACAAAATGTGAAAAATTTTTCTTTATTAAAATAATTTTATATTATTTTTTAAAAAATGGAGGTTCTATTATGAAATTTATTTTTCCACAAAATTATAATTTTAAAAATAAACTTTTTGGTTTTATTGATTATACTACTGTTATTGTAAATATTATTTGGTATGTTATTGTTTTGATTTTACTAAATTTATTTATACCATCTCTGGAAGTTAAAATTTTTCTTTTTATAATTTTAGCTTTTCCCTTATTGTTATTTAGCTTTTCTGGAATTAATGGAGAGAATATTTTATTTGTTGGTTCTTATATTTTCAAGTTTTTATTTCTTCAAAAATTATATTTTTACAAAAAATGATTTTTTACTTGAATTTTTTATATAAAAAATGTATAATTTGTATCATAAGAACTTTAAATATAATATTTGTGCCATGGAAAGGAATGTTTTTTATGAAAATAGAACAAAATGATAAATCTTTATTATTTGCAGGAACTTTAATCCCAGATGTATTTTTTTCAGATTATTTATCAGCTATTCCTGGAGATTATTTAAAAATATATATGTACATCATTTTTTTGTCTAAATATAATAAAGATATAAAAGTTAATGACATCTCTAAAAAATTAAATATTCCATTAAAAACAATTAATGATGGCATGAAATTTTTAGAGGAAAATGGTTTACTTTTAAAAAAGACAAATGGATATATCTTAGTGGATATTCAAGAAGAAACTCTTCATCATTTGTATTCACCAAATCTTACTATGTCTAAAGAAAAAGTCGAATTGAATGCTAAAAACCAAGCAAGAGCTAAAGCAATTGAACATATAAATAATATGTATTTCCAAGGTATTATGAGCCCTTCTTGGTATAATGATATAGATTTATGGTTTAAAAAATATCGTTTTGAAGATCAAGTTATGATTGCTTTATTTGGCTATTGCTATAATAGAAGTGCTTTACATAGAAATTATGTACAAGCAGTTGCAGAAGCATGGGCAGCTAATAATATTCACACTTGGAATGAACTTGATAAATATTATGAGCAACAAGAAAGAATGGTTAAAATTAAGAAGACTATTGCTAAAAAGCTTGGCAAACATAATGGTCTTACTCAATATGAGGAAGCTTATATTGAAAATTGGGTTCAAAATTTTGGGTATGATATGAGCATTATTGAAATTGCACTAAAAAGAACTACTTATAAGCAAAACCCTACTTTTGAGTATATAAATAGTATTATTACAGATTGGCATGATAGAAATTTAAAAACTCCAACAGAAGTTATGGCTTTTATGGAACAAAGGAAAAAACAAATAAAAGATACAAAGGAATTAAAATCAAAAGTTGCAAAAGCAAGTTTTGACCAAAGACAATATGATAATTTAGATTTCTTATATGCAAATAACGCTGTTAATAAGGAGGCATAAATGGCTAACGAAATATTAGATGATTTATTAAAACAATATGAGCATAAAAAGTTTAAAGCAGAATTAGAAAGAGACAAAAGAAAAACTGAGCTTTATAAAAGCGTTCCAAGACTTCAAGAAATTGAAGATAAATTAAATAAAATGTCTTTTTCTACTGCTAAAAATATTTTAAATAATTCTCAAGAAAGTTTAGAAAATTTTTATAAAGAGATAGATAATTTAAAAAAAGAGAAGGAAAAAATTCTTGTTTCTTTGGGTTATGACGAAAATTATTTAACTCCAAATTATGAATGCTCTATTTGTAATGACACTGGTTATTTTTTAGATAGCAATTATAAAACACAAATGTGTAATTGTTTAAAACAAAAATTATTAAATGAATCTTTTAATAAATCAAATATTTCTAATTTAGAAAAAGAAAACTTTTCTAAATTTAATGAATCACTTTTTTCAGATGAAGTAGATTTAGCAAAATATAAATTTAATATTTCTCCTCGCAAAAATATGATTGATATTAAAAATAATTGTATTAAATTTGTACAAAATTTTGATAATCCTTCTTCTAAAAATTTACTTTTTTCAGGCAATACTGGTTTACGGTAAGACTTTTATGTCAAACTGTATTGCGTATGAATTACTAAAAAAAGGTAAAACTGTCTTATATCAAACAGCCCCTGTTTTACTTGAAAGCGTAATAGATTATAAGATGACCAAAGATAAAAACACTTCTCAAAATATATATAAGTCTGTTTTAGAAACTGATTTATTAATAATTGACGATTTAGGAACTGAAAGTTTAAATAGCATGAAACTTAGTGAACTTTTTACTATTATTAATACAAGAATCTTAAACTTAAATAATAAAGTTACTAAAACTATTATTTCTACAAATTTGAATATTAATGATATTTTTAAAAATTATGAAGAACGTATTGGCTCAAGGATTGCAGGGTATTATGATATTTTTTATTTTTTCGGAAATGATTTAAGGTTTTCTAAAAAAGCATAAAAAAAAGATGTTTTTTGACCCCGTCCCAAAAAACATCTTTTTTCAAACTTATTTTATAATATATTTTTCTAGCATTTCTTGAAATTCATTTTGAAATTTTATAAAATATTCTTTTATTTTTTCCCAATTATATTCTATAAATGTATTAGGAAGTATTTCTTGTTCAGCATCTTCAAAGTAACTTAAACCCATTATTGTATTTACATAGTTTATATTATCTCCATATTTTTTTAACATTCCTTGTATTAATTGGTCTAGACTTATATTTTCTTTATTAAGGATATTGGATAAATCGAAAAAGTCTTTTTTTGCTCCTCTTCCGCCTATAGCAACTAGTTTCATAATTGCTATATCTAATATACTTGCCATTTTTAAATTAGGTATATCTTCTGTAGTTATAAATTCTTTTAGAATTGGATTAGGAAAATAAAAGAAGCTAACTTGCACACCATTTAAAATAATATCACAAGTCCCTTTTTGATTTTGTTTAACTTCCACATTTCCTATTGATTTTAACTCTTGTAATAGTAATTCATTATTAAACTCTTTTGACACACAAAAATCAAAATCATATGATTCTCTCAAACCTAATTGTATTGAAAGTGCTGTTCCGTCTACCATATAATAATCAGTTATGCTTGTAGTTTCTGTTATTTTTTTTTAATAATATATATCTATCTTTATCAATTATATTCCAATGCATTTAATTTTTCACCTTCCAATATTCATAATCCATAGCTTCTGCCCATCTGTAATATGCCATTTCTTCTTTTTTTAAATTTAATTGCTGTCTTAAATAATTTGCAACTAATGGTTTTAAATTTCTAGAATTCCTTGCAACATCTTCAATATCTTTTAAATTATAATTTTCTTTTATCCATCTAAGTGCTTTTAAGTCTCCATTGCAATATAATCTTGATATTATATATCTTTTATTTTTTTCTTTATCTAATTCATAAAATTTTGTATCCCAAAAATATTTTTTAAAATCTTCTGGCATATTTCCCTCCTATAAAAATGTAGTATACCATATATAGTATACTACATTTTTACATTTTTTACAATTTTTATTCAATATTTTCTGGCTCTATCGTTTCAATACTTACAACTTTACCACCATCATTTGTCCTCATAAGTGTAACACCTTGTGTAGATCTTCCTAAAACGCTTATATCTTTTACATTTAGTCTAATTATTGTTCCTGTATCTGTAATTAGCATAACATCTTCTTCTTCAGTTGCTATTCTAACTCCAATTAATTTTCCTGTTTTAGGTGTAATTTTGTAAGTAATTACTCCTTTTCCACCTCTTATTTGAACTCTGTATTCATCTAATTCTGTTCTCTTTCCAAATCCGTTTTCAGTAATTGCAAGAAGTGTTGCTTTTCCGCCTCTAATAATTGATTCCATTCCTATTACTTCGTCATCTTCATCTAATCTGATTCCAATGACACCTTGGGATACTCTGCCCATTGGACGTACATCTTTTTCGTCAAAAGTAATACACATTCCATTTCTAGTTACTAATACAACATTGTCTTCTCCGTCTGTTAATCTTACTTGTATTAATTCATCATTTTCTTTTAAAGTTATACTTTGTAAACCTGTTTTTCTTGAAGAATCATATTCTTTTAGGGCTGTCTTTTTAATTAATCCGTTTTTTGTTGCCATTAGTAGATATTTTCCGTCTGCGAAATTTTGGATTGGAATTACTGCTGAAACTTTTTCTCCTCCACTTAGGCTAAGCAAGTTTACAATTGCTGTTCCCCTAGCTGTTCTTCCCGCTTCTGGTATTTCATATCCTTTTAGTTTATATAATTTGCCAAAGTTTGTGAAGAATAAGATAGTGTCATGTGTAGATGCTGTAAATATTTGCTTTACAAAGTCATCTTCTTTTGTTGTCATTCCTGTAATTCCTTTTCCACCTCTTTTTTGGCTTCTATATGTATCTATTGGCATTCTTTTGATATAACCAAAATGTGATAGTGCTACTACTGTTTGCTCTTCTTTGATTAAATCTTCTAACTCGATTTCTCCTTCAGCTGCAACAATTTTAGTTTTTCTTTCATCACCAAATTTGTCTTTAATTTCTAGTAGTTCTTCTTTAATAACATCAAATAATAATTTTTCGCTACTTAACAATTCTTTGTAGTAATTTATTAATTCCATTAATTCTTTATATTCTTCATCAATTTTTTCTCTTTGCAAACCAGATAATGTACGTAATCTCATGTCTAATATTGCTTGTGCTTGAATTTCTGTTAGACCAAATCTTTCCATTAATCTTTCTTTTGCATCATCATATGAAGAACGAATTATATTAATTACTTCATCGATATTGTCTAATGCTATTTTTAAACCTTCTAAAATATGAGCTCTTGCTAGGGCTTTGTCTAATTCAAATTGTGTTCTTCTTAAAATAACGTCTTTTCTATGTTCTATATAACAATCTAGACATTCTCTTAATGTTAATATTTTAGGTTCTCCATTAACTAGTGCAAGCATTATTATACCAAATGTTGTTTGCATTTGAGTATGTTTAAATAATTGATTTAATACTACTTGTGGTCTAGCATCTCTTTTTAATTCAATTACAACTCTAACTTTATCGTTTCTATCAGATTCATCTCTACATTCAGCTATTCCTTCAATTTTTCTTTCTTTAGATAAATCTGATATTGTTTTAATTAAGTTTGCTTTATTAACTTGGTATGGTAAAGATGATACTATTATTCTTTGTCTATTTCCGCTCATTTCTTCAATTTCTGTTTCTGCTCTTAATGTGATTTTTCCTCTACCTGTTTTGTATGCAGTTTTTATTCCTTCCATACCTAAAATAATTCCTTCAGTTGGGAAATCTGGTCCTTTAATTACTTGCATTAAATCTTCGTCTGTTACTTCATCTTCATCTATTATTTTAATAATTCCATCTATTACTTCTGATAAGTTATGTGGTGGTATATTTGTTGCCATACCTACGGCAATACCTGAAGAACCATTTACTAAAAGCGTTGGTATTCTTGAAGGCAAAACTGTTGGTTCTTGTAATCTGTCATCATAGTTTGGCATAAAGTCTACAGTATTTTTTTCAATATCTGTTAACATATATTGAGAAATTTTTGCCATTCTTGCTTCTGTATACCTCATAGCTGCTGCTCCATCACCGTCAACAGAACCAAAATTTCCATGCCCATCAATTAACATGTATCTCATTGAAAAGTCTTGTGCCATTCTAACCATTGCATCATATACAGATGAATCTCCATGTGGATGATATCTACCTAAAACAGATCCTACTGTATTTGCGCATTTTCTGTATGGCTTGTCCGCAGTAATTCCATCTTCATGCATAGCATATAAAATTCTTCTATGTACTGGTTTTAAACCATCTCTTACGTCTGGAAGCGCACGAGATACAATAACGCTCATCGCATAGTCTATATATGCTGTTCTCATTTCTTTTTCAATGTCTCTTTCTATTATCTTTCCGTCATTTCTTTCTTCCATTCTTTCTCCCTCTTTCTTTGTTTTCTACTATTGTATTATACTAAAACTTCCAGAAATTTGCAAGAGAAATATCGTATTATCAGTAAAAAAGAGTAAATTTTATTATTTTTATCTATAGCACTTGCAATTGGCAATATCTGGTAATTGTTTTGCTTT
>CANQEA010000037.1 GCA_947594095.1 uncultured Clostridia bacterium
ATTCTAATTACATAGTTAATTTCTTCCCTAATTAGCAAAGTATAAATAATCATAGCAGTCATCATAAACGCAAAATAAATAAGTAAAAACTTAACACATAAAACAATACTAATTTGTACATTTGCCATTAAAACAAAAAGTACAATTAAAAGTACAAAAAACTGTAAAATACAGAGTTTTCTGTTAATTAAAAAACAATCTCTTCTAACCCTTGCAATTTCATCATTTGTAAACTTTTTGTTTTGTTTTCGCCCTTTTAAAAATTTAAAAATATTCCTAAAAAAGAATGTAATAAAAGCAGCATGTAAAATAAACCCAAAAACACCAAAAGCAATATATTGCTGAGAATGTGTTAATCCCTCTATTTGCACTTGAAAACTTGCATCCTCTGAATAAGGCGGATAGCCAGATAAAAGAGGAATTAAGCAAGACATTGATATAATTAACAAAATGTCTACTATTAGTATTTTAGAGTAGATTCGCAATTTAAAATTTGTCATAAGTATCTCCTTTACATTGAAAGTATTAATTCATATATATTTTGTAAATAATTATCATTAACAACTGGCCAATCAAAACCAATTTCATGTAAATAATTAACAGTCAAATTAGAATTAGTTGGAGTTTCAATAAACTCTCCCATAGACAAGCTATTAGTCAAATGTGCGCTAAAAGGAGAATTAAGTTTAGAAATCTTATTTAAGCAAACATCAGGGCTAACCAAATTAAGATTAATCAAAAACTTATTCAAAATCTCGCCAATTGAAAGCACATTTGGATTTTCAATATGGTAAATTGTTTGTCTATTTGGGTTTTCTATAAGCTTTAAAATTGATCTAGCACACAAATCAACAGGGCTCAAATCAACCTTAATGCTATTTAGTAAATAAGTTGTAACACCTGCATCAATTAAAGTCTTAAGCCTACTTAAAAACGCATTTTGATGTATATTTACTTGGAATTTACTATCGCTAATCCTTGGCATAATATTTCCAAGTCTAAATATCTTAGCATTAAACCCTTTTTTAACTTCTTTTAGAATTTCACACTCTGCCTCATATTTTGTAAGCATATAAACCTGATTTTTAAATTTTTGATTTATATTAATATCATTTTCAGTCAAAACATTTAAATCATGAACGTGGCAAAATGCACCAACTGAAATAGTAGAGATATGTGCTAGTTCGCAATTTGCCTCTTTGCAGAAGTTAATTACAGCCTTAACAGCTTCTACATTAACAGGGTAAAAGTCCTCATATTTACCATAATGACTAACATTTGCAGCTGAGTGAATTGCACAAGTTACATTTTTACATAAAACTTTGTATTGTTCTTCTGACAATCCAAAATTTTCTTTTGTAAGTTCACCCTTTAAAAGCACAACCTTTTTATCAACTAAATTTGAAATTTCATCTTCATTAAAATAATTGTAAATTCTTCTATAAAATCTTTGCTCATAAGATAAGCCTTGTTTTCCTCTAATTACACAATAAATCTTTTTAACCTTTTTATTATGCAAAAGCTCATACAATAAGTGAGAACCTAGAAAACCTGTAACTCCTGTAAGTAATACTTTGCCTATATCATAAGAAAACTTTCTATTTACTACTTTTACATTTTCCTGAAGTTTATCTATAAAAAAGTCTTGTTTATTGTGACTTGTAATATATTCTGCCAATTTTTGAATAGAAGAAAAGTTATTAATATCTTGGATTTCCACTTGATAATTAGAAAGTTTAATAGATAAATCCATAACATTAAGTGAGTCAAACCCTAAATCTTCAAAAAAGTCATCAGTAACAGATATACGTTTGCTTCCTGTAATATTTTTAATAATTTCTAAAATCTCTTTCTCCAAATCATTAGAAGGTTTTACAATTTTAGAATTTGAAGAATCATTTTCAATTGTTTGAAGTAGGTATTTTACATCAACTTTTCCATTATTATTTACAGGGAATTCATCTATTTGATAAAGTTTAGGGATCATATAAGATGTAAGGCTTTTCTTAATTTCTAGTAAAACATCATCAACAATATTTGGAACTTTTGCCTCAAAAAATCCCACTAAAGATTTAGTTAAATTAGCATTTTCAACTGGAACAACTAAAACTTTAGAAACATTTTTACATTTAGCAATCTGTTTTTCAATTTCTTCTAATTCAATTCTAAATCCACGAATTTTAACTTGATTATCATTTCTTCCCAAATACTTAATTCTACCATTATAATCAAAATATCCGACATCTCCAGAACGATAGAAATATGTATTTTCATCTTTAATAAATTTTTGTTTAGTTAATTTTTCATTTTTAAAATATCCATCACAAACACCAACACCACTAATACAAATCTCTCCACTTACACCAACTGGCATAATATTTCCAGCTTCATCTAAGATAGAAATTTTATAATTAGGAATTGGTTTCCCAATATAGATATTATTATTTCTTAAATCTTGAGCAGTTATCTCATCCATAATTGCAAAAACAGTAGTTTCTGTAGGCCCATAGCCATTATAAATTATATGATCTGGGTATTTATTTTTCCAATAACGTAAAGGCTTTGCTTGAACTGCTTCTCCACCTAAAATAACATAGCGAAGATGTAATTTAAATTTAGTATCATCTAATAATTTTTCTTCTTCAATAACTTTGTAAAAATATGCAGGGGTCTGATTTAAAATAGTTACTTTCTCAGAAATTACTAGCTGTAAAAATTCTTTAGGATTAACAGTCACCTCTTTTGGAACAACAACTAACTTTCCACCATAAAGAAGTGAGCCATATATTTCCCATGTAGAAAAATCAAAAGTATAAGTATGAAATAATGTCCACACATCATTTTTAGTTTGTTTAAAAATATTATGTGTTGCGTTAAGAAGTCCCACTACATTTTTATTTGTAATTAATGTACCTTTTGGTTTGCCAGTAGATCCAGAAGTATATAAAATATATGCTAAATCAGATGGCTCAGTTACATTTTCTAATATAGATGTATCTTTTAGGCGAGACAAGTTCTCAATTTTTACACAATCAATATAATCTTCAAAATTACTAATATATTTTTCGTTTGTAATTAAAATTTTGCTGTCACTATTTTGTATAATATAATGAATTCTCTTTTTCGGCCAAAATGGGTCAATTGCAATATAATATCCACCAGCTTTTAAAGTAGCAAGTATAGAAATTACCATCTCAATACTTCTTTCAACCAAAAGAACAACAGGGGAATTTTTATTTACTCCTCTACGTCTTAAATGATTTGCTAGCTTACAAACATTTTGATATAATTCCTCATATGTCATTTCTTGGTCTTTAAACTTTAAAGCAACTTTGTTTGGCGTTTTTGAAACCTGTTTTTCAAAAAGCTCAATTAAAGTTTTTGAGTCATCATAAGGCACGCTATTATCATTAAAACTATCAATTAAAGAAATTTCTTGATTTGTAATTAAAGAAATTTCTTTTAATAGAATATTACTATTTTCTAAAATTTGATTTATTATATTAGAAATACGGCGATGAATAAACTGTATTTCTCTTTCACTAAATTTTTGTATTTGATAATCATAAAATATCTTCAAAATACCACTATCATCCATATCATAAATATGGATATCTAAACTATTAGAAATGTATCCGCAAAAATCCCAATTTGTAGTATATTTTGTATCACTTGAGTTAGAATTATCACGTGCATTTTGGTAAGAGATTATTGTGTCATATAAATTATTTGAGAAGTCATATTTTTCTCTTATGTATTTTAAAATTTCAAAATAAGAATATTTATGATGTCTAAACATTGCAAATTGCTCAGCAGATACTTCTCTTGCAAAATCAAGAAAAGATAAGTTGTTTTTTACATTTAGTTTAATTGGCAAAGTATTTACAAACATACCAAAAGTACTTTTTTCTGAAACTCCATTTCTATTTAAAATAGGAGAGCCAAGAACGATTTCTTCTTGTGAAGATGTTGCGTGTAAATAAATTGCAAAAATTGATAAGAAGAATGTAAGTGTTGGTATATTATTTTTACTACAAAAGTCATAAATCTCTTTACTATTATCTAATGTAAACTCTTTCCTTTTTGCAGTCAATTCGCTTGCTGGAGTATTTTTATTTGAAAATGATACAAGTGAAGGTTGACTTTCAAAAACACTTTCCCAATAAGAAGCATCTTTTTTAAATTTATTAGATTCTCTATAATTTTTCTCAGACTCTATATATGTTGTATAACTAGGCTTTTTTTGAGGTTTTTCAGAAGATTTTCCAGTTAAATATGAGTAATTATTAGAAACTTCTGAAATTAATAAACTCATGCTCCAAGCATCCGCAACAACATGGTGAAATGCACCATAAAATCCACCAGTTCCATCAGGGAAACGTAGCATATGAAATGCACTTAAAAAAGAGTTTGCTATGTTAAATGGCTGATGAACCAATTTTTCACATACTGTTTTTAAAGCTTCATCATTTTCTACTTCAATAATTGGAATATTAAATTCTTCAAAGTCTTTAATATATTGGAAAGGCACACCATCTTGAAAAGTAATTGCTGTTCTTACTGCTTCATTATTTTGCACAAAAGTATAAATTGCTTTTCTCAATAAATCAAAATCTACTTTTTCATGATAAATTAAAGATCCACCAACATTGGAAAGACCATTTGCTCCCAAGTATTTTTCTGACATCCAGATAGAATCTTGAGGAATTGTTAATTCATATAATTTTTTAGACATCCTTTGTACCACCTTTTTCTTCGTTTATTAGTACAATTTTTTAGTGTTTTTATCTTTTACACACATTATATATTTAATTTAAAAATATATCAAGTAAAAATTGCATAATATCATAAAAGACGTAGAAAAAACTTGCATATAAAAAAATTATTATTTTTGATTTTAAAATTATGTCGATTTTTGCGATGAAAAAATGTTGAAAAATAAACAAATTTCTGTTACTATATTCATTAACCAGTAATTTTTTACAATCAAAGTTTTAAAAAGTTCTATCAATCTTATTTCAATTCAAAATTATTTCATAAAAATTTCAAGTTAAAAACAATTTAAAATTCACGCGTCAGGAGGTTAGAACAAAAAATTTTTCAAAAAATTTTCAAAAAGACATTGACAAAGGACAAGTAAGATATTACAATAAAAGTAATACTAATAATAAGAAACACTTCAAAAAAATGCATAATTATTTTTATAACAAACATTATTTTAAAAACCCTCATAATTCTATAAGAACCAAAATATACTCTTTTCAAAGTAATAACAAAAAACATCTAATTAATAATGAACATGATAAAATATTTAGGACAGTACTTTCAAATAAAAAAGATGCATGTAAATTTATTAAATCAATAATTAATTTTAAAAGTGAAATAAATGGAAATGATTTAGAACTCTATAAAACAAACTTTGTAACATCAGAATTTAAAAATAAAGAAGCAGATGTAATTTATAAACTAAAAAATAAAAAAATTTTTATTCTAATAGAACACCAAACTAAAGTAGATTATTCAATGTCATACAGAATATTATCCTACCAACATGAAATTATTAGAAGTAGTATAGATACTTCTAAAATAAATTTAAAAAATTATAATTGGCCAACTGTAATTCCAATCGTATTATACACAGGAAAAAGTAGATGGAATGCCAAAACGTCTTTAACTAATACACAAATTGATGATAGCGTATTACCATTATCCAATTATTATTTAGTAGATATAAATGATTATTCAATTGAATCTTTATTAAAAGATGATTTATTAATTAGTAAACTAATGATATTAGAGAAGTCAAAAACTAATGAAGAATTGGCTAATAATTTAGAACTAATTATACCAAAGATAAAAAAAGAAGATAGAAATTTTATAACAAACATAATAAATCTTATTTTAGAAGGAAAAATAGGAAAAACAAAAGCAAGAGAAAATATAAATAAATTAAATGGAGGCGAAGAAAAAATGCTTGCATGTATAGAAATGTTAAGAGAAGAAGAAAGAACTATGTTAAACAAAATTGAAAAAAGTAAAAAACAAGGAATAAAAATTGGAGAAGAACGTGGAATTAAGTTAGGTCAAAAGATGGGCGAGAAACGTGGAATTAAATTGGGCGAAAAACGTGGATTAGAGAAAAATAAAAAGGACAAAATGGAAATAGCAAAAAAATTACTAGCAAGGAATTTTTCTATTGAAGAAATATCTGAAATAACAGGATTAACAAAACAAGAATTAAAAATTAATTAATAGCAAATAGTTAAAAAGTCAAATAACCCTGTAATATTATCAAAAAAGTAAGATACAATCTTGACATAGTACAGAAATTATTTATTGTTAAAAAGTAATATTTTAATCTAATGTTTTTTCCTTCTTTATATTTATATTTATTAGAATAGTTGACAATATTGACAAAATAAATATAACTATAAATATTTTCTCCTTCATAAAAACACTCATGATTGAAAGTACAGCAAATACAATAACTTCTGTAAAACATAAGCTCATTTGTCCTACTGCTGATAACAAGTCATAATCTTCTTTTGATTCTTTAATAATATTTTGTATCGATGTTTGTATTGATGTTTCATAAACTTTTTCTAAATTATCACCGGCAGTTTTATTAATAGAAATGATAAATTTATCTTTTGCAAATAAATAAATTGCTGTTATAATCACCCTTATTGCTGAAACTAAATTATTTGATCTTTTTATATTTTTATCAGCATATTTTCCAATTAAAGTAATTGTAATGATTTGGAATAATAATGATACTACAACAACTATTGAAAATGCCTTAAAATCTTGTAATAACATATATAAATACATTGGAACAAATAATCTTTCTATTATATGGTTAGTTCGTAATGCATATATAATTTTATATTTACTCTTGCTTTGTATTAAATATTTTATGCTAGCCTTAAAAGTGTTAGATTTCTTTTCAGGTTTATAATCAATTTTTAAAATTGCAATATATTGCAATAAAAAGAAAATAACAATTATAATAAACAAAACTATTGTATTATCACTTATCACTCCCCAAGCCACTAAACAGCTGGCAAAAACTGTTCCTAAAATTTTACTTATGAAATATAAACTATTAAATCTTCCTCTATGTTCACTTTCCACATATTTACTGGATAATGAATCAGATGATGGATTTGAAAGCCCCATCAATCCCATCGCTATTACAAAAATTATAATATTAGCATATAAACTTTCACTATTTAGCATAAAATATGAATTTATAACGCTAAATATATTTGAAATTAATATACATTTTGCAACGCCAATCTTATTTGATATTATTACAAATAAAGGTGTTATTAGTCCTGTAATAAGGAATCTTATACCATATATTAATAAAATTAAATATATTGGCAAACCAGCTTTGTATAACATAACTGTTCCAAATGTTTCACTTAATGCATTTGCAAAGTTATAAAAAAATATGCTTAAGTACATGTATTTGTATTCTTTTTTATAAAAATATTCCTTCATTTTTTGCTCCTAATTAAATTATTATATAGATATATCATAAAATCAACAAAAGTACAATAATTAAGCAAAATTTCATTATTCCATCTAATATAAAAATGAGAGCTATTATTGGTTATTTAACTCTCATTTTAACTTTAATTACTTTGTACTATTTTTTTTCTTATAGATATAATCTTATTTTTATATCCATTAACTGATTGGTTTAAATCATATATTTGTTGATTATATAACTTTCCTAATTCAATTCTTTCTTTTTTAGATAAGTCTTTTTCCTTAATTCTACCCATTTTAAATAATTTTTGTAAATATAATAATTCTTTAAGTTCTTTATTTTCTTGTATCTTAATTTCTTCTACAAATGAGCTTTTTTTATTGACATTACTTCTAATTGTATTTTCGTTAATTTGATTTTCATTTATTACTTGTTCGTTTTTATTGTTAGAAAATAAGTTTTTAAAAAAGTTTTTTATTCTATAAAAAATGCTATTTTCATTAACAGCTATCAAGCCCTCTTTTGATTTACTCATCGGAATCCCTCCATATTATTCAATAGATATATTATCTTCTCTATTAGGTAATTGTCCCTCATATTTTTGATATAATTGTTTTGCTTTTTGTTCTTTATGTTCTAAAGATGTTTTTTCAAATTCTAAATCTTCTAATGAAGGTTCTTCTTGTACTTTGTCATCGTTTATTTCATATCCTAATATTGATAGTAATTCTTTTGCAGAATCTTCTCCTTTTACTTCAACTAGTTTTAACAATTGCTCTAATCCACCCAAATTATTAATATCTCTTTTACTCATATTAGCAATAAAATTAGGAATAGTTCTTTCTTCAGTTTTTTCTTGTTTTTCAGCCTCAGGACTTTGTAATTTTACTTGCTCAAGATAAGATTTGGTTGACTCTACAGTTTTAAATTGTTCTCTAATACTAGCTATTTTTGATAGTGTTTTTTCATCAGGTGTTACTCGATTTGAAAGAAAGTTATATTCTGCATTTGTTAAATCTTTTAACTTTTGTGGGGCAAATACACTATATACAAAATCTTGAACAAAAGGCATAAATTCATCATTTCCAGCAAATTGTTTTGCAATATATTTAATATACGAGCTTACTGTATCAGCACTACCATCTTTTTCTTCCTCATGAGCACTTTCAGGGTATGCTATTTCATAAGTAAACATTTCTTGAACACCTAAATTTGAACTTGTCCATCTATCTTTATCAGGATGTTCATTATCTATTACTACCTTTCCGTTTTCTTTTCTAAATGTTTGTTCTTCATAGTCATATTCATCATATACATAATATTCGCCATTTTCCTCATAATCATAATCTTCCCACTCTGCTTCTTCTTCAGAAAGCTTTCTTGTGCCACTAATTGGATGAGTCTCTCCATCTATTGTAACGTCTATTGTATCTGTTTCAGCCAAATACTCCATAATCTTTGAAATATCTACATCAGCATTGTACCAACTTAAATTTCTCTTACATTCTAATTTTCCTTTTTCAGTTTCTTCAAATCTTTTTACATAGTTTGGAATTATCAATTTTGCTAAATTCACAAACTTTTGACTATCTTGACCATTATATTTAATGTCCCAACTTCCATACCATCCCATATATATCAATTCCTTTCTTTTATTACAATTATACAATATATATCATAACATCATATTTTTTACAATAAATTTTACAAATAAAATGCTTATGTTACAAAAAAATAATATTTCTGTAACATTTTTATAATAATCCATTCTCGGAAGTTTAACATATTCTATTATTTCTTCAAATTTCATTTGTAAAATAATTTATATTAGCTTATAAGTTAATTTTATATAATTAATTAATCAAAATTTGAAAGGAATGTGGTTAAACATGAAAAATATACAGTCTAAGGAGTTTTTTAATATAATAGGAAGAAACGTTAAATATTACAGAAAACTATATAATTTAGATAAAGGAAAAATGACGCAAGAAAACTTGGCAGAGAAAGTAGATGTTTCAACTGCATTAATTGGAAACTTAGAAAGTGAAAAAATAAAACAAGGAATAAGTGTTTATACAATGTGGAAAATAAGCAAAGCTTTAGAAATTCCAATTGAAAAACTTTTTGACGGATTACAAGATGATATAACTTTAAAAGCATAAAAATAGGCGAGCGCTAAGCTCGCCTTTAGTTATACATTTTTCAATTCCTCATATCTCTTAACCTTTTGAGTAGTTGTCTTAGCAAGAGGAGTAGTTGTAACAGTTATATTTTTAATATGTTTATAAATAGGAAGCTGTTTATTAATCTCCTTAACTTGTTTCCAAATTTCCTCTTTATAATCATCTTCAGATAATTTTCCAAATTGTTCTTCTATGATATCTTTGTCATAAACAATTTTAGCACATAACATTGTATCTGTTTTACTTTGTTCACGTTGATAAACCATAGACTCCATAATATAAGGCACTTTATTTAGTAAAAACTCAATCTCTTGAGGATACACATTCTTACCATTTCTAAGAACAATAATATCTTTCTTTCTTCCAGTAATAAATAAAAATCCATCTTCATCTATATAGCCAAAATCACCTGTTTTAAACCAACCATCTTGCATTGACTTTTTAGTTTCTTCATCATTTTTGTAATATCCCATCATAACACTTGGCCCTTTAACTGCAATTTCGCCAACTCCGTCTTCATCTTTTTCTTCTATTTTAATATCAAATTCATCAAAAGGAAGACCAACAGAGCCAGGTCGTTTTTCTTTATCAGTTTCAGCAGTTACAACAGGAGAAGTTTCTGTCAAACCATAACCTTGAATAGATGGAATACCTAAATTTGTATAACCAATAATTGTATTTCTATCCATTGGAGCAGATCCATATAAAACAATTCTAAGCTTTCCTCCAAAATTATCTAATATTTGTTTGAAAAACACTTTTCTTAAGTCAATTTTACATTTAAGAAGGGCATTTGATACTTTTGTTAAAGTATTAATTAATTTTGTTTTTCCTTTGTCATCAATTGCTTTTTGGATTTTCTTATACATTGTCTCTAATACAAGTGGTACAGCAACAAAAACTGAAACTTTATATTCTGCTAAATTTTTTTGTATATATTTTAAACCATCACAAAATGCAATAGTGCAACCACTGTAAAATCCATATAAAAATGTTATAGTACACTCAAAAGTATGATGAATTGGTAAAAATGAAAGAAGTGTATCTGTTGGGTATAGCTTAACCCATGAAGCTATAGAATTTATATTAGAACATATATTATATTGTGAAAGCATAACCCCTTTTGCCTCATTTGTTGTACCAGATGTAAATAATAAAATGGACATTTTTTTATTATCTATTTTTATTTCTTGGTACTTTTTATCTCCATTTTCTAATAATTTTTTTCCATCTTCAATAAGTTTATCTATTGTTAAAATCTCTGTTTCATCTTTATCCATACAGATTAATGTATTTATTTTGTTTTCCTTATCTTCTTTTATTTTTAACATTAAATCTTTGTAAGACTCATCAAAAATAACAGCTTCAGCCTCACTTCTTGTTAAAAGTGACTTGATTTCATTTTCTGGCAAAGCTCTATCTAATGGAACAATTATCATATTAGAAGTAGTAACAGCAAAATAGCTAATACACCATTCATATCTATTTTTTCCAATAACAGCAACCTTTTTTTCTTCTAACCCCATATTTAATAAAGCTGTACCAACTGCTTTAACATCTTCTTTTACTTGAGAATACTTAATTTCAACATATTCAGGTTCTTTTGCTAAAGCATCTTTCTTAAATTTATATGCAATATTATCAGGGAAAAGCTCAGTTGTAGATTCAATTAACTCTTTAAAATCATTAACTTGCCTTGTACCAAGATATACCTTCCTAGATTTTCTATCACTCATTTAAATCACCCAATCTCCTTTAAATTCTCATTTCTTATGTAATTAATATATAATATTATTAAAAAAATTTCAATAGTTATATACAAAAATTATGTTTATTGATATGAAAAACAGTTAATACTAATTAAGAGGTGAAAAATTTGAAGGCAAAAAAAAGAAAAAGCTCTGGCAAAAAAGTATTAATTGTTTTTTTAGTAGTATTATTTGTATGGGTGTTTGGATTTTATTTATATAGTACATACCAAAAAATAGAGATAGACAATTCAAATTACCAAACTGAAAGAGTATTATCCACAATAGAAGAACAAACTGTGGAAGAAGCAGAAGAAAACAGTAAAAATGTATCAGATGTAATAGAAGAAACCTTGCAAAGCGTAGTAGGAATATCAAAACTAAAAAACACTGGAAGTTCAATATTTAGCAAAAGTACAGAAAGTGAACTTGGCCTTGGAACAGGATTTATTGTTAGCGAAAACGGCTATCTAGTAAGCAATGAACATGTAACAGGAGGTAAATACAGCAAATGCTATGTTACCTTAGAAAATGGAAGTAATTATGATGGAACTGTCGTATGGGGAGACCAAGACCTAGACTTATCAATAGTTAAAATAAATGCAAAAAATTTAAAACCACTAGAATTAGGAAATTCTAGTCAAATTAGAGTAGGAGAAACAGTATATGCAATTGGAAATCCAATAGGATTTGAATTTAGAAGAACTGTAACATCTGGGATAATTAGTGCAAAAAACAGAACAATAAAATTAGAAGAGGATGAAAATTCAAGTTATATGACAAATCTAATTCAAACAGATGCAACAATAAATCCAGGAAATAGTGGCGGACCGTTAATATACCCAAATGGTCAAATTATAGGAATAAACACAGTTAAAATAACATCAGCAGAAGGAATAGGATTTGCAATTCCAATTAATGTTATAAAGCCAATTATACAAAGTTATATAAACACTGGAAAGTTTGATGAACCAAGTATTGGAATATACGCATATGACAAAGAAGTTGTGCCATACTTAGAATCAAAAATTAATATAGAAAAAGGAATATATGTAGCACAAATAACAAAAAACGGCCCAGCTGATAAAACAGAATTAAAAGAAGGAGATATTATAATTTCAATAGATGGAAGAAATTTAAATACAATGAATGATTTAAGGCAATATATTTATACAAAAAGTCCAAATGATGAGGTAACATTGCAAATAGAAAGAGGGAAAATAACAAAAACAATTACTATTAAGCTTGGAAGCAAGTAGTATGAAGAAATTAAAATAAAATTTGAATAACTTTAAAAATGCCTGTTCAAGTGTTTTAAAGCCGTCCAAAAAAACATTAAAAAAATTTTAAAAAAATCGCCTAAACTATTGACATCCGTAAGAAAAGATTGTATAATAGATAAGATTAGTATATTTTTTAAAATTAAATTTTTATAAATCAACTTAATTCAAAAAATTTATGAGAAAAAAAGAGGAATTAAAAATAGTGGAAACTTAGGGATTTCGT
>CANQEA010000038.1 GCA_947594095.1 uncultured Clostridia bacterium
GCTCTTATGGGTGCAAACATGCAACGTCAAGCAGTACCACTTATGATTACAGAAAGTCCAATCATAGGAACAGGAATTGAATACAGAGCAGCAAAAGACTCTGGAATCTTAATATTAGCCGAAGATGATGGTGTAATTGAAAAAGTTACAGGAGATAGCATAACAGTAAAATACAAAAACGGAAAAACAGTTATACACAAACTTAGAAAATTCAAGAGAACAAATGGCGGAACATGCATAAACCAAAAACCAATTGTAAAAAAAGGCGAAATAGTTAAAAAAGGAGATGCCATTGCAGACGGACCGTCAACAAGCAATGGAGAAATGGCACTTGGTAAAAACGTATTAGTAGCATTCTCAACATGGGAAGGATACAACTACGAAGATGCTATTCTAATTAATGAAAAACTAGTTAAAGAAGATGTATTTACATCAATTCACATAGAAGAATATGACTGTGAATGTAGAGACACAAAACTTGGAGCAGAAGAAATTACACGTGACATACCAAATATAGGAGATGACCAACTAAAAGACCTAGATGAAAACGGAATTATAAGAATAGGTGCAGAAGTAAGACCAGGAGATATCCTAGTTGGAAAAGTAACACCAAAAGGTGAAACAGAATTAACAGCAGAAGAAAGATTACTTCGTGCTATCTTTGGAGAAAAAGCAAGAGAAGTAAGAGACACATCACTTAGAGTACCACATGGAGAAGCAGGAACAATTGTTGATGTAAAAATCTTTACAAGAGAAAATTCTGACGAATTAGGACCTGGTGTTAACCAAATTATAAGATGTTACATCGCAACAAAAAGAAAAATCTCTGTTGGAGACAAAATGGCAGGACGTCACGGAAACAAAGGTGTTATCTCAAGAGTATTACCAGAAGAAGACATGCCATTTATGCCAGACGGAACACCAATTGACATATTATTAAACCCATTAGGTGTGCCATCTCGTATGAACTTAGGTCAAGTACTAGAAGTTCACTTAGGTGGAGCTGCAAAAGCTTTAGGATGGAAAATATCAACACCAGTATTTGATGGTGCGACTCAAGAAGATGTAGAAAAATTACTTGAAGAAGCAGGAATGAGTAAAGACGGAAAAACAATTCTTTATGATGGTAGAACAGGAGATCCATTTGACAAACCAATTACAGTTGGAATCATGTACATGTTAAAACTACACCACTTAGTAGATGATAAAATACATGCTCGTTCAACTGGACCATACTCATTAGTTACACAACAACCTCTAGGAGGAAAAGCACAATTTGGTGGACAACGTTTTGGAGAGATGGAAGTTTGGGCTCTAGAAGCATATGGAGCATCATATACATTACAAGAAATGTTAACTGTAAAATCAGATGACGTTGTAGGAAGAGTAAAAACATATGAAGCAATTGTTAAGGGAGAAAATATTCCACAACCAGGAGTACCAGAAAGCTTTAAAGTATTAGTAAAAGAATTACAATCTTTAGGATTAGATGTACGTCTATATTCTCAAGACAACCAAGAATTAGAACTTAAAGAAAATATTGAAGAAGGAATTGAATACGATCCAGAAAGAGAAAAAAGATTTTTATCAGAAGAAGAGGTAATATCAGAAGATGATCTAGATGGATATGAAGATGACATTCAAGATGATGTATCAATTTCAGATGATGAAATGTTAGATGAAGAAGACGATGGAGACGAACTATTTGATGCTTTAGATGATGAAGATGACGAATTATTATATGATAACGACTTAGCAAATGATAATTTAGATAATGACGATGATATTATAGAATAAAATGTGTAAATTTAAGAAAGGACAGTAAAATAAATGAAAGAAGATATTATATCTAAATTAATACAAGAGAGAATAAAAGATGATAAAAGATTTATAATGAAGTATTATGGAACAACATTTGTTGAAGGAGGGTATGCTCTTCAAGGACTAAAATTAACTCAAGAGGAATCAGATATATATGAAGAACTTTTAGAAACAAAATCAAAAGCAGGAATTTTAATAAAATTAACAGGTGTTATGGATGGAAGTAAAGCCGGATACTTTAAAAATATGCAGTTAATGAATGGAAAAGATGCAGAAATTCATATAGCTTATTATAACGGTGGAGTGGTAGATATTACAACAAGTTATAAAAATGATTATGTTAATTTAAAATCAGATACAAATGCAGCAAGACAATTGGCAACAGAATTAATATTGCCTGAACTTGATAACATTATAAGAATTAAAAATAGAAATCAAAACAAAGAAGATTTGCAGAAATAATTATAGAATGGGGGAAAGCTTATGAAATCATTAGAAAAAAATAAAGCGATTACTCAAATTAAAAAGTTAACAAAACCAATATTTCAAGAATATGGAGTTGAAAAAGCATACATATTTGGTTCTTACGCAAGAGGAGACTATGATGAAAATAGTGATATTGATATCATAATTGTTGCTAAAAATATAAAAAGTTTATTAATTATAGGAGCTATATTAGAAAAACTAAAAGAAGTTTTAAAAAAAGAAGTAGACTTAATTGAAGAAGAATGTTTCCAAGGAGAAATGGACGAAACAGAGCAAGAATTTTACAATAATATAATCCAAGAAAGAGTGATGATTTATGGATAAGAGAGATATTAATGTTTTAAAGCATATGTTAAAATATTGCAATGAAATTAATAAAACAATAGAAAGATTTGGAACAGATATAGAGGTTTTCAAACAAGATAATGACTATAAGGATTCACTTTCTATGAAAATATTTCAAATTGGAGAATTAGCAAATCATTTAACAGATGAATATTTAGAAGTTACCAAAAATGAAATAAATTGGAATGCAATAAGAGGAATGAGAAATAGATTTGCACACGGTTATGGAAAAATGGATATTAGTAAAATATTTTATACAGCAATTGAAGATATACCAACTATCAAAGAGTTTATTCAAACTCAATTAAATCAAATAATTGAATAGTTATTCAAAAAGGAAAAAGAAGCGACCGGAAGGAATTGCAAGAGCGGGGGATAGACTTCTAAGCCTATTTTGAACCTAAATAAAAAATTATTGTAGGGGGAAAAAGCGTGGACGAATTAGATATTTTTAATAAATTAAAAATAGGAATTGCTTCAGATGAAAAAGTAAGAGAATGGTCAAAAGGTGAAGTAAAAAAGCCTGAGACAATAAACTACAGAACATTAAAACCAGAAAAAGATGGTCTATTTTGTGAAAGAATATTTGGACCTACAAAAGACTGGGAATGTCACTGTGGAAAATATAAAAGGGTTAGATATAAAGGAATAGTATGTGACAGATGTGGTGTTGAAGTAACAAAAGCAAAAGTAAGACGTGAAAGAATGGGACACATTGAACTTGCAGCACCAGTTGCACATATTTGGTACTTTAAAGGTATTCCAAGTAGAATAGCATCTATGCTTGATGTATCACCAAGAAACCTAGAAAAAGTTATATATTTTGCATCATATATTGTTACAGACAAAGGTGATACAGGTCTAGAAGTATGCCAAGTTCTAAATGAAAAAGAATACCATGAAGCAGAAGAAAAATATGGAAAAGGTTCTTTTAAGGCAAAAATGGGAGCAGAAGCAATAAGAGAATTACTAGAAAAAATTGATGTAGAAAAGCTTTCAGAGCAAATTAAAAAAGAACTAGAAAAAGCAAGTGAGCAAAAGAAAGTAAAACTAGTTAAAAGACTAGACACAGTAGAAGCATTTAGACTATCTGGAAATAAACCAGAATGGATGGTTATGCAAGTTATACCAGTAATACCACCAGAATTAAGACCAATGGTACAATTAGATGGTGGAAGATTTGCAACATCTGACTTAAACGACTTATATAGAAGAGTAATAAACAGAAACAACCGTTTAAAAAGATTACTTGAATTAGGTGCGCCAGAAATTATTGTAAGAAATGAAAAAAGAATGTTACAGGAATCTGTAGATGCACTAATTGATAATGGAAGAAGAGGAAAACCAGTAACAGGTGCTGGAAATCGAGCATTAAAATCATTATCAGATTTATTAAAAGGAAAACAAGGACGTTTCCGTCAAAACTTACTTGGAAAACGTGTTGACTATTCTGGACGTTCTGTTATAGTAGTAGGACCAGAATTAAAAATATATCAATGTGGTATTCCAAAAGAAATGGCAGTAGAATTATTCAAACCATTTGTTATGAGAGAATTAGTAGGACGTGGAATTGCTCAAAACATAAAAAATGCAAAAAGAATGGTAGAAAGATTAAAACCAGAAGTATGGGGAATCTTAGAAGATGTTATAAAAGATCACCCAGTAATGTTAAACCGTGCTCCAACACTACATAGACTTGGAATTCAAAGTTTCGAACCAGTTCTAGTAGAAGGAAGAGCAATAAAACTTCACCCATTAGTTTGTGAAGCATTTAACGCAGACTTCGACGGAGATCAAATGGCAGTTCACTTACCACTATCTCCAGAAGCACAAGCAGAATCAAGATACTTAATGTTATCAACAAATAATTTACTTAAACCACAAGATGGTAAACCGGTTGCAGTACCAAGACTTGACATGATTTTAGGAAGTTATTATTTAACAATGGTACTAGACGGTGAAAAAGGAGAAGGTAAATACTTCAAAGACCCAGAAGAAGCTATTATGGCTTTCGAAAACCATGATGTTGGGATACATGCAAAAATCTTTGTTAGAATAACAAAAGAAATAGATGGAGAAAAGAAAACAAAGAAAATTGAAACAAGTGTTGGAAGAATTATATTTAATCAAGGAATCCCACAAGACTTAGGATTTGTTGATAGAAAAGAAGATCCATTCCAATATGAAATCAATTTCCCAGTTATGAAAAAGAACATGGGTGCAATAATAGAAAGAACAATCAGATTACATGGTTTAGCAGAATCAGCACAAGTAATAGATTATATTAAAGACTTAGGATTTAAATACTCTACACTTGCAGGTATCACATTCTCAATGTCAGACGTAGAAGTGCCAGGTGCTAAAAAAGACTTATTAAAAGAAGCAGATGCACAAATTGATACAATCAGAAAACAATATGCAAGAGGTTTAATTACAGATAATGAAAGATATAATGCAGTTATCAATGTATGGGAAAATACAACACAAAAAGTTAGTCAAGCAATGGAGGAAAACTTCGAAGACTTAAACCCAATTTACATGATGGTAAAATCAGGTGCCCGTGGAAATATCAACCAATTAAGACAAATTGCTGGTATGCGTGGACTTATGGCAAGTACAACTGGTAAAGCAGTTGAAATACCAATCAAATCTTCATTTGCAGAAGGACTAGATGCATTAGAGTACTTCATTTCATCACATGGTGCTCGTAAAGGTCTATCAGATACAGCATTAAGAACAGCAGACTCTGGATACTTAACAAGAAGATTAGTTGACGTATCACAAGATATCATAGTTAGAGATGAAGACTGTGGTACACATGATGGAATTACAGTTTATGACATCAAAGATGGAAATCAAATTATTGAAAAAATGCAAGAAAGATTACTTGGTAGATTCCCAACAGAAGATGTTATTCATCCAGAAACAGGTGAATTAATAGTTGATACAAATACTATGATAACAGAAGATATAGCAGACAAAATTGTAGAAGCTGGAATTACAAAATTAAAAGTACGTTCAGTTTTAGCATGTCATTCTAAACATGGTGTATGTCAAAAATGTTATGGTATGGGATTAGCTAGAAGAAACTTAGTATCTATTGGAGAATCTGTTGGAATTATTGCAGCACAATCTATAGGAGAGCCGGGAACACAGTTAACCATGAGAACGATTCACTCTGGTGGTGTAGCAGGTGTTGCAGATATTACACAAGGTTTACCAAGAGTTGAGGAATTATTCGAAGCTCGTAAACCAAAAGGATTAGCAATAGTTACAGAAATAGATGGTAAAGTAAAAATCAAAGAAACCAAGAAGAAAAAAGAAGTCATTGTTAAATCTGGAGATAACTCAAAATCTTATACAATACCATTTGGTTCAAAAATGAAAGTAAAAGATGGAGACATGGTAGAAGCAGGAGATCCATTAATTGAAGGTTCAATTAACCCTGCAGAAATTCTAGAAATAAAAGGACCAGAAGGGGTATATGAATACCTAATCTCAGAAGTACAAAAAGTATATAGAAATCAAGGTGTTGATATAAACGACAAACACATTGAAGTTATTGGAAGACAAATGCTTAAGAAGGTAAGAGTAGAAGATAACAAAGATACTCAAATGTTCCCTGGATCATTAGTTGATATGTACGAATTTGAAGAAATAAACAATAAAGCAATAGCAGAAGGAAAGCAACCAGCTACTGGAAAACGAGTATTACTTGGAATTACAAAAGCATCTCTTGCAACAGAAAGCTTCTTATCTGCAGCTTCATTCCAAGAAACAACAAGAGTATTAACAGAAGCAGCTATTAAAGGTAAAACAGATGACCTAATTGGATTAAAAGAAAATGTAATCATTGGTAAATTAATCCCAGCAGGAACTGGTATGGAAAAATATCAAAAAATAAAAATTAGTACAGAAGTAGAAGAAGAACAAGTTCCTGAAGAAACAGGAGTTATGGTATAAGATATAAATTAAAAACTACAATGATTAAAAAAATAAAAAAGAATTTCTAGGTACTAGAAAGTGCCTAGAAATTTTTTTACTTCTACATAATTTTTATATTTAAATTTGTTGCCTTTTTACTCCGTATTTAATACTATCAAAAAAGTCTTATTATATTCTTGTTTACTTACTAAAGTGAGCAAGTAAGAGTACTAATAATGAACTTAGTAGATTATTAATTTATTAGATTTATATATTACAAGGCGAGTGAACATAAGTGATTGACATTTTCTTGAAAATATGATAAAATATTGACATATTAAAGCATATGTGAGGTTAAAATGAAATTTAGTAGATTAGTAATAAAAAATGGTATAGTATCATTTCAAGAAAACATAGAAAAAGATGAAGAGCTAGATAAAGAGAATGATAATCAAAAAAACGGTAATTCTCAAAGTGGCAAAGAAGAACAAGAAAGCGGACAAGAAGGAGAACCACAAGAAGATAAATCAGTGCAACAAGGAAATGATCAATCAGAAGAGTCACAAGAAAGTCAATCTGAACAACAAGATGGTAGTGAGCAAGAAGATAATAGTAGTAAGCAAAATACCAGCACTCAAAGTGATGACAATCAACAAAACAGTGATTCTCAAAGTAGCAAAGAACAACAAGAAAGCGGACAAGAAGGAGAACCACAAGAAAATAAATCAGAACAACAAGGGAATGAACAATCAGAAGAAACACAAGAAGGTCAATCGGAACAACAAGATAGTAGTGAACAAGAAGAAAATAGTAGTAAACAAGATACCAGTACTCAAAATGATGATAATCAACAAAATAGTGATTCTCAAAGTAGTAAAGAACAACAAGAAAGCGGACAAGAAGGAGAACCACAAGAAAATAAATCAGAACAACAAGGGAATGAACAATCAGAAGAAACACAAGAAGGTCAATCGGAACAACAAGATAGTAGTGAACAAGAAGAAAATAGTAGTAAACAAGATACCAGTACTCAAAATGATGATAATCAACAAAATAGTGATTCTCAAAGTAGTAAAGAACAACAAGAAAGCGGACAAGAAGGAGAACCACAAGAAAATAAATCAGAACAACAAGGGAATGAACAATCAGAAGAAACACAAGAAGGTCAATCGGAACAACAAGATAGTAGTGAACAAGAAGAAAATAGTAGTAAACAAGATACCAGTACTCAAAGTGATGATAATCAACAAAATACTGAATCTAAAAATAGTAAAGAGCAACAAAAAAATGATCCTAAAAGGGCATTTAGAGAAATGTTAAAATATGATAGCAGTAAAAAAAATGAAAACACATCAACAGGAGGAGGAATATCTTTAATAACAGGTGATGATTTTGATGATAAAGAAATACCAGATAGTTTAATAAATGTTTTAATAGAAAAATCACAAGAAGGCCAATCTGAACAGCAAGATAGTAGTGAGCAAGAAGAAAATAATGGTGATCAAGATACCAGCACTCAAAGTGATAACAATCAACAAAACAGTGATTCTCAAAGTAGCAAAGAAGAACAAGAAAATGGACAAGAAGGAGAACCACAAGAAAATAAATCAGAGCAACAAAAAAATGATTCTAAAAAGGCATTTAGAGAAATGTTAAAATATGATAGTAGTAAAAAAAATGAAAATACATCAACAGGAGGAGGAATATCTTTAATAACAGGTGATGATTTTGATGACAAAGAAATACCAGATAGTTTAATAAATGTTTTAATAGAAAAATTTCTAAATAAAACATTTATAGCTAAAGAAACAGACTTAAATGCAAGAAGAGAAAGTTTAGTGCCAACAGTAGGTGATATAAAATGGAATATCCCAGACTTAATAAGACATAGAACAACAAAACAATACAATCAAATGTTACATGATAAGTATGGATATACAAAAGAAAATGGAGAAGATGAAAAAATACCTTTATCGTTTTATTTTGATTTATCAGGAAGTATGACAGAATATTCAAGAGAATTAGCATTAATATCTTTGAGATTATTAAAAAAGAAAGTTAAGGTGTTAATAGGGGTAAATGAGTTTATAGAATACCAAATTAATAGCATTTCAGATAATTTTTCTATAGATGATTTAGCAAAATTCTTTAAAGATGGGAATATCAAAAATAATAAACGTAAAAATCAAACAATAGATGTGCAAAAATTTAAAGATAGAAAAGTAATAGATGAATATTTGAGGGAAAAAGAAGCAAAAAAAGTAGCAGTATTTAGTGACTTTGACCCAAAAGATAAAGTAGAAAATTTATCAAACTATAGTGAAATATATTGGTTTTGTCTAGAGGATAGAGAGGTATATAAAAATACATCTTTAGAAAAATTTAAAGGACATTTTTATAGTATGCAAAATATGAAAGAATTTATTAAACATTTAAAAAATATAGATAATCGTTATTATGAAATAATGCAAAGAAGAAAGTGGGAGGGTGAAGAAAGATGATGAAGAGGCTACCAGAAGAAATAAAAAATGTAATAGAAATTTGTTGTAAAAATATAAAGGGATTAACGAAGATAGAAGATATAGACAATTTATTACCAATAAAAACAAGTGTATTAAATATAGAAAAGGTAGGAAAAAAGATAGTAATTTCAAATCAAAATGAAATACTGGGAAATGTATGGCAAGAAGTAGGATGTTATTCTAACCTTAATTTATTAAAAGCAATAACTAAAGAATATGATATAAAACCAAAAAATGAAAGAATACTTGAACTGATGAAATATAAATATAAGATTGATAATATGTTATTAAAGGTGGGGTAATAAAGATGGATATTAAATATGATACAATTAAAAAATTATTTGAATCTAAAAAATATATTGCAACAGATGAAATTATATGGGATACAATAAAAAGCATAAAAAAAATCATAAAAGGCAAACAAGAAGGACAAGATATATACTCTATAGTATTAGAAGGATCACCAGGAGCAGGAAAAACTTTTTATGCTAAGACATATACAAAAATATTAGAAGAAGTTTTTGGCGAAAAAGTTGAATTTTTAGAATATCAATGTGATCCGACAACAGGAAAAGCAGAGTTATATGAAGAGATAAACGTACCAGAGGCAATAAGAGGAAATGCAGATGCAGTAATTATTGCAGGTATGTTAATGGAAGCAATAGAAATGGTAAATTCAGGGAAAAAGGTAATTTTGCTTTTAGATGAGTTTGAAAAATCAAGAAGAGAAACAGATACATTCTTATATCAACTCTTACAAGAAGGAAAAATAAAAGGAACTCAAAAAGGTGTAGTAGAAATAAAGCCAGAATATAGAAAAAATTTACAAGTTATACTATGTAAAAATGATGAAAGAGAATTATCAGATCCATTATGGAGAAGAAATCGTAGAATAACTTTAGATGTAATGACACCAAAAAATTTCAATGAAACAGTAAAAATGAATCTACCACAATGTGATGAAGATATGAGAAATATAGTAACTCTTTTATATGAAAAAATGTATAAGGATAAAAGTAATTTTGCAAAATTTCCATCTTGTTCAGAGGGAATGCTAGCAATACAAGATGCATGTGATTTATTAGAAGAAGGTGCTCCATCAGAAGTAATATTTGCTGATATATTATCTAATCTATTAAAACATCCTGATGATGTGGAAACTTTTGTAGCAATGTTTAATAAAGATAAACAATTAAAAGAATTCGTTACAAAACTACAAAAAGATAAAACAGATGAAAGTGAATATTCAGCAAAAGATGATATTTATAAAAGTTTCTTTTCCGAACAAATACAACAATTGACTGGAATGGAGAAGAAATATCAAACAAATGAGAAAGCGTACAAAAAGAAAATAGATGATTTAAATAAAAAAATAGATAATTTAAGAAAAAGTATGGATAAAAATAATCCAGGAAAGAAAGAAAATACAACCCATAATAAAAATAGTAATAATAACAATAAACAAGCTTATCAGATAGATGTTGCTGCTCCAGTAGTAAATTTAGATTTACAAGAAGATTTAGAAAATGATTTTTTAATAGGAGACACTATATATATGCCAGCCAATATAATTAATAACGATGGAAGCATATTTGACGGAAGTGATGAGTGGACCCAGATTATGGAATTGGAAGTTGATGAAGAAGGATGGAAGAGTATACAAGAATTAGTAGAAGGTGGATATAAAAAATATAAAGATGAAAATTTGTCAAATTATGGTAATGGACCTCTACTAGATGGTAAGTTACGTACTTTAAAAGAAAATGAAGATAAAATATCAAAGGTATTTTTTAAAAATATTATATGTTATGATGGAATTATTTTAGATAAATTTAAACAGGGAAATGGGTATAACAAAATAGTTGCCAGAAAAGAAAAAAGAGATGGAAAAAATTTTTATAGAATATACTCAAATAGAAAAATACAATGTCCTACACAATATTTTTTGTATAATCGAGAAGCAGATTTACTAGGATTTAGAAAAATGTATTTAGATGAATCAGACTGTGTATCATATATAGGAGTAAAAGGATTAGTAGAGATATTACTAAGAAAATACAATATCACAGAATTTAAAAAGAGGTTCTTAGCATTTTCGAATGGAATGATAAATTCGCCAAAAGAATATAAAAAAAATATGGATGAATGTGCAACTCCTCATGGTTATAAACGTATTAAAGATGAATTAAAAAGATTCGAAGATACATGTATAAAAACAAATATGCTAGCATTATATGTAGTAAATTCAACAGTAGAAAATGTATCAAAAATTATAGCTAATGGTACATCACTTGGGGACATAGTATATGAGTTACATCCTAAAGAAAGAAGAGAATATTATCGAAATGAGGATTTGTTTGCTGAATTTTACGAAAATTTAATTTTTAGACAAAATGAAAAAGTAGAAAATAATCAAGAATCAATAGAAGATAAAGTAACAGGAACAGATGAAAGATAATCAAATAAAAACAAAAAATCAATGGCTTAAAACCATTGATTTTTATATGATTCTATAAATTTCTTAGAAGGTGAATATAAGTTTTTAGGTAGATTATCTAAATCAAACCATTTCCATTCATCTTCTTTTGTAGGTTCCATAACTTTTGGCTCTCCATTATATTTTCTAGCAATTACATGCATTGTTATATAATGTCTATCTGGCTGAATATCATCTGCTGCACCAAATAATTCTAAATCTTCAATATCTAAATTTGTTTCTTCTTTTACTTCTCGTTTAGCCCCATCTAAAAATGTCTCATTATATTCTTGTTTTCCACCTGGCAAAGTCCAACAATCAACTTCATAAATTCCACCAGTATCCTTTTTATTTTTAGCTCTATGTCCTAATAATATTTTATTCTCATTTAAAATCATTACACCTATTCCAACTCTTATATAATTTTCCATAACTTCTCCTATATTTAATTATTGCTTGTTACGCAACTTTTATTCCAGTATCAAGTATTTCTTGAACAAAAGGATTTCCTTCTTCAAAGTCTTCTACTTTTATGGGATGTGGTTCTATTCTTAAATCTATATTTTGTGTCAGCATCATAAGTTCAACCATTAAATCAAAAACATTATTATCACTATTAATAATAATTGCTACATCTATATCACTATCTTCAGTATTTGTTCCTTTAGCATAAGAGCCAAATAAATACACTGCTGTAATACTGTAATGTTTTGATATTTCTTTAATATACTCTTCAACATTTTTTAAAATTTCTATATCAACATTTCCTTCAGCCATGACCTAACCTCCTCAATATTTTTTATTTGTTCAGATGTATATTCTTCAGTACATCTTTTATAAAACTCATTTTTATAATCTTCGTATCTTGCACTTATATTAAATGAATTACATGTCATTAATATTGTAGTTTTTTTATCATCTAATTCAATATTACATCTTCTAGCTAATATAACTAAATTATGAATTTTAGGTGGATAGGGATTATTTTTGTTTACTTTCGCATATAATGCTTTTAATAATTTTTCAATAGTTAAATGTCCAATAAATAATGCCCATGTATATTGTTGGGTTTCATAGTTCTTTTTCATAGATTCATAATCTCTATCAGAACTTTCAATCCAGTAATTCATTAAATCTGTATTATTCATGTTATCACCTTTTTATAAAAAAATAAAAAAGCTATATGCATTCACATAGCTTTTTTTGGTGAGCCAGGAGGGGTTCGAACCCCCGACCCCAGGCTTAGAAGGCCTGTGCTCTATCCAACTGAGCTACTGACCCAT
>CANQEA010000039.1 GCA_947594095.1 uncultured Clostridia bacterium
AAAGATATGATGAAAAATTTTAAATATCTAGAAAAAACAAATATGAAAATAGGTCAAGGTGGAATTATTTGCTTATACGATAAATTAATGAAATTAGATGAAAAAAACTATATAATACCAGTTTCGAGTGTAATAAATTAGAATAAAATCTAAAAAATTGATAAAAAAGAAACCTCTTTCAAGGGAAAGAGGTTTCTTTTTAGGGTATTACTTAAGTATATTTGTGAAGGTAATTAAAGATAATCCAAAAGGAAAAAGCGTTTCACAGATAATTTCTTTCCATGTTGACATATCAAGAATTACCCTGAAAATCAATGCTTCTACGCTAAAGGCTATTAAAATTATTGATATATTAATAATAATTAAGTAACCTATTCCGTATTTTTTTTGGAGTAATCTGCCTAAAAAGACACCAAAAGACCAAGATATTGACCACATAATTGAATATGATAGCCAATCCTCACGAACTAATAAGAATTTGTGGATTATGCATAAAATTATGCAAATACACACAAATATCAATAATCCTTCACAAATCCGCCGTTTTAAAGTATACTTACCCATAATGATTCCTCCTTAAATTTTATTGATTTTATTTTTATATGTAAAACTAAATTGCGGAGGAACAATTCCCTCACACTATTTAGTGATCAAGGAAATTAAGTATGTTTCCATAACACTATTATACCATAAATTTGTAATATATGCAAATTCTGTAAAGAAAGTTAAGCATTTTGGTAAATATAATAAAATTTAACGCACGAAAATCAAAAATAAAGCGATTTAATTGTTTTATATTTGATTTTTTTTTAATTAATGATATAATAAGAAAAAACAATTGGAGAATAAAATGTGGATAAATAGCTTAAAAATAAATAATTTTAGAAATTATGAAAATGAAAATATTATTTTTGATAAAGATATAAATGTTTTTTATGGTGAAAATGCACAAGGAAAAACCAATATTATTGAATCAATTTTTTTAGGAAGTATGGGAAAATCATTTAGAACAAAAAAAGATAAAGAAATGATAAAAATAAATTCTGAGAAATCCATTATAGAAATTGATTTTAATAAAACAGATAGAACTGGAAACATTAAAATAGAATTAGGAAATAAAAAAAATATTTATTTAAATGGAATTAAATTAAAAAAATTGAGTGAATTACTTGGAAATATTAATGTTGTTATTTTTACACCTGAAGATATTAACATATTAAAAGGTGGACCTGAAAATAGAAGAAGATTTTTGGATATTTTTATTAGTCAATTAAAACCTAATTATATGTATAATTTAAATTTATATTTAAAAACACTTGAACAAAGAAATAATTATTTAAGACAAATTAAAGAAGAAAATAAAGATGAATCTCTTTTAGATATTTGGGATGAAAAGCTTGCTGAATATGGAGTTAATATTTGTACATATAGAAATAATTATATTGAAAAAATTAAAAATAAAATTTTATCTATTCATAATGAAATTACAGATAATAAAGAATTAATTGAATTAGAATATTTAACAGAATGTGATAATAAAGAAAAATATTTAAAATTATTAAAAGAAAGAAGAAAGTTAGATATTATTAAAGGATTTACAACAAAAGGAATTCATAGAGATGATTTTATTGTATATATAAATAAGAAGAAATTACAAGCATATGGTTCTCAAGGGCAACATAGGACTGCAATTCTTTCTTTAAAACTTGCAGAATTAAATATTGTTTATGATGAAATAGGAGAATATCCAATTTTATTATTAGATGATTTTATGTCTGAGTTAGATAGTAGTAGAAGAAAGCATTTTCTAGAAAAAATAAATAATACACAAGTAATTATTACTTGTACTGAAAAAATACATCTTGAAAATAAAAAACTTTTGATATATAATGTGAAAGATGGTAAAGTTTTTAAAGAATAAATTTTTATCAGAAAGGATGATTTTTATAATGGAAAAATATGAACATAAGTATGGGGCAGAACAAATTCAAGTATTAGAAGGGTTAGAAGCTGTAAGAAAAAGACCTGGTATGTATATAGGAAGTACATCAGTAAGAGGTTTGCATCATATGGTATATGAAATTGTAGATAACTGTGTTGATGAAGCTTTAGCTGGATATTGTACAGAAATAAAAATTGAAATTGCACCAGGTAATATAATAAGTGTTGAAGATAATGGTAGGGGAATACCAGTTGAGATACATCCAAAAACAAAAATTTCAACTGCAGAAACAGTTTATACAGTTTTACATGCTGGAGGAAAATTCGGTGGAGATAGCGGATACAAGGTTTCTGGAGGATTACATGGTGTTGGTGCATCTGTTGTAAATGCTTTGTCAGCATGGACAGAAGTTACCATAAAAAGAGATGGTGGCCTATATCAAATGTATTTTGAAAGGGGCAAAACCGTAAAAAAATTAGAGAGAATTGGCGACGCAGAAGGTACTGGAACTAAAGTAAGATTTTTAGCAGACGATACTATTTTTGAAAGTTTAGATTATGAATATGAAGTTTTGGAAAAACGTTTTAGAGAAATGGCATTTTTAACAAAAGGATTAAAAATTGTAGTTGAAGATACAAGAGAAGAAACACCAAAAAGAGCTGAATTTTGTTTTGAAGGTGGGTTAAATTCTTTTGTTGAATACTTAAATAAAAACAAAGAAAAAATTAATAAAGATCCAATTTATTTAGAGAAAAATGGAGAAGTACCAGTTGAAATTGCTATTCAATATACTACAAGTTATTCTGAAAATATTTATACATTTGTAAATAATATTAATACTATTGAAGGTGGAACTCATTTAGAGGGATTTAAAAGGTCTTTAACAAAAGTGTTTAATGATTATGCGAGAAGTCATAATATTTTAAAAGAAAAAGATGGCAACTTACAAGGTGAAGATATAAGAGAAGGTATAACAGCAGTTGTTTCTGTGAAGGTAAAAGAACCACAATTTGAAGGACAAACTAAAACAAAGCTAGGGAATAGTGAGGTAACAGGTGTTGTTCAAAGTATGGTAAATGAAGGTTTATCAACATACCTAGAAGAAAATCCAGCTGTTGCAAAGGCTGTTCTTGAAAAATGTATTAGTGCATCAAGAGCAAGAGAAGCGGCAAGAAAAGCTAGGGAATTAGTAAGAAAGAAAAGTAATTTAGAAACATCTACTTTACCAGGAAAGCTTGCTGATTGTAGTAGTAAAAACCCTGATGAGTGTGAAGTTTACATTGTAGAGGGAGATTCTGCAGGAGGAAGTGCTAAACAAGGAAGAGATAGAAAATTCCAAGCAATTTTACCTTTATGGGGTAAGATGTTAAATGTAGAAAAGGCAAGAGCAGATAAAATTTATGGAAATGATAAGTTAAATCCAGTAATTGTTGCGGTTGGTGCAGGTATTGGTTCAGAGTTTGATATTACTAAAATTAGATATGGAAAAGTAATTATAATGGCAGATGCCGATGTTGATGGTGCACATATTAGAACATTATTGTTAACTTTCTTCTTTAGATATATGAGGCCTTTAATAGAAAATGGAAATGTTTATTTAGCTCAGCCACCTTTATATAAGTTGTCTAAGAAGGGAATGGATGATATTTATTGTTATACAGATGATGATTTAGATAGAGCATATAAAGAGTTAGAAGAAAAAGGAATTTCAAGGGATCAATTAGGTCTTCAAAGATATAAAGGTTTAGGGGAAATGAACCCAGATCAATTATGGGAAACAACTATGAACCCAGAAACTAGAATTTTAATTAAAGTAACTATGGAAGATGCTATAAAAGCAGATGAAATCTTTACATTACTTATGGGAGACGAAGTTGAACCAAGAAGAGAATTTATACAAGCTAATGCAAAATATGTTAAAAACTTAGATATTTAATTATATGTAATAAAAAATATCAAACAAAATTTAAAAATTGATATTAAAACATGACATAAAATATATAATTTAATTGCAGGTAAAAAAATTATTTTTTGCCTGCAATTAATCGATAAAGCTAATAATAATCTTAGCTAAAACTAATATACCTAATATTTAAACCTAATATATATTACTATATAAATAAGCTAGATACCAAATATATTAATCATTTGCTCGACCATTAATACACCACAAGTAACCATATTCATCCTAATTTAGGACTACTAACAACCACTTAAAATACTAGATATAAAAATAATCTTAGCTCGAATTTATTACCTATCATTTGACCATATAAAAAAGAACAAATATAAAAAATATAGCCTACAAACAAATAATAAACTCTTATCGCCGACATATTACAATATATTGAACATATACTGCAATACATCTTTGCCCGAAAACTGATGAACTAACATTAATCCATCAGCTCTCTTGGCCCAACTATTATTAACCTTATAATTTTATTATAAACAAAAAAAGAAAAAATATTCAAAAAAAATATGATGTTTTTTATAAGAAAAAAAACGACATAAGAACAGAAAGTCGAATTATGTCGACGAGTTTTTCTTGACAAGTAATTTTAAATAGTGTAAAATACATAAAAAGTTACAAAAAATTATGGAGGTGAAATTAGTATAAAGGAAAAATCTATACAGCAGTGGATGCCAATTGATCAAATTTATGAAAATGGTATTGTAAAAATAAATGAATATAAATATGTAAAAATCTTAAAAATTATTCCAATTAATTATAACTTAAAGTCAGACTTAGAAAAATCATCAATTTTAAATTCATATAAAACTTTTTTAAAAACATGTAATTTTGACATGCAAATTTTAATTCAAAGTAATAAAGAAGATTTAAGTCAGCATATTTCAAAAATAAAAAATAATTATTCAAAAAAAAATAAAAAATATTTAAAAGATTTATCAGAAAATTATATTAATTATATAAATAAAATTAATGTAATTAATAAATCATCTTCAAAAGATTTTTTTATTATTATTTCCAATAATCAAAATAAAAAATTAAATTATGTTGAATCTCATGAAATTATTAAAAATGAGTTACAAGAAAAATATTTTAAAATTAAAGAATGTTTATCAAGATGTGGTAATAGTGTGTATGAAATAAATAAAAAAGAAAGTATTTTAAAATTATTATATTCTTTTTTTAATACTAGAAAATATTTTATGAATATAAAAAAATAATAAATATTAATTTATATTTAAATAGAATATAAATTAATAATAAAAAATTTAAAATAATAAATAAAATATTTAATTAAAAATTAAAAAATAAATAGAAAAAAATTAATAAAAAATAAATTAATAAAAAATTAATAATATTTTAAAAATATTAAAAGCAAATAAATGTAAATTAAATTTTTTAAAAATAATTTCTAAAAAATTTGAAAATGAGCACTAAACTTTTATAAAAAAACACCAATAGTTTTTGTAATATAAATGTATTATTTGTAAGAAGTTCTTGAAATTTACATGAGAAAAAATTAAGTTTAATAAAAATTCATATGGATATTTCAATTTTGACAAGAAATAAATTAGAGATTTGAATGATAAAAAACTAAATTTGCTTAAAACAAGAAACTTACTAGGTAATTAGACATTTACAAACTAGAAAAAAAGCAGGTTTACAAAAATCGGATATACATAAAAGATATACATATGTCAAAAGTATGCAAAATCTGACAAAGATTACTAATTCAAAGTCAATATCAGGAGATACAAAATTTTTGTGAAAACATGTAATGTATATGAAATATTTAGTCACTAAAAATTAAAAGTATAATTTGCAATTTTAAAAAAAGTTAGAAGACTAAAAAGAAAATTTTAAAAATTTAAAAAAATAATTTTTAAATATAAAAAAATAAAATTATTAAAAAATAATAGGTAATTAAATAAAAAGTAATAAAATTAAATATTAAATAATAATAAAAATATTTATAAAGGAGGGATATAAATTTTAATAAAAAATAAAAATATAAAAAAAGAAGATTTTAAAAATGGAAGTATAACAGATAAAGATAAAATTGCACCAGCATATATTAATTTACAAAATCCAAAATATATTGAAATAGATAATTTATATTATGGTGGTTTAATAGTAGTAAATTATTATAGAGAGCAAACAGACCTTTTATTAAAAACTCTAATTGAAACTAATATTAATATGAATATTTCAATTTTTTATGAAAAACAAGATTCTTATAAAACAATTAAAGATTTAACATATCATATAGGAAATGTTGGAGTAGAATTAAAAGAATCAAATCAAAATAGGCAAGATATTGATATAGCATCTTTTACATATAATGATGCAAAATATATAAGAAAAGAAATTCAAGTAAATAATGAAGATATATATTATTTATATATTTATATTAATGTATATGCTGAAGACATAAAAGAGTTAGAATATTATTTAAATAAAGTCGAAGGAATTGCACAAAGTAAAGGTATGCAAACAATAAGAGCAAACTTTAGGCAAGATGAAATATATTTAGCATGTCTTCCTATAATGGAAAATAAAGAACTTATTAAAGAATCAGCAAGAAGAAACATTTTAACAAGTGGGTTACTTGCAACATATCCATTTATTTCATCAACTATTTTTGATCCAGAAGGAATTTTTATTGGAACAAATATTTATAATAATTCATTAGTTTTTATCGATAGATTTAATTCAAATAAATATAAAAATGCAAATATTTGTATTTTTGGCACAAGTGGCGCTCGGAAAATCTTTTTATACCAAATTATTAATTTTAAGATACAAATTATTAGGAATTAAACAATATATTATAGACCCAGAAAGAGAATACACCAATATTAGTAAAGAGCTTAAAGGAACTTTAATAAGAATAGGACCTAATTCGGATACATATATAAATGTCTTAGAAATAAGAAAAGAAAGTCTAGAAGAAGGAGAAACTGGGTATTTAGCAACTAAAATCGGAAAATTAATTGGTTTTTTTAATCTTATTTTTGGAGAACTAAAAGAAGATGAAAAAGCACTATTAGAAGAAAAAATAATAAAAACATATGAAGAAAAAGGAATAACTTTTAATGATGATTCATTATTTAATATTTCAAATAAAAAGAAGATATTTAAAAATGCAAAAGATATGCCAATTTTAGAAGACTTATACAATATATTAGGTAAAGATCCAATAACTAAAAAATTTCAAACAAAATTAATACCTTTTGTAAAAGGCTCTATGAAATTTTTTAATAATTACAGCAATATTGAACTTGAAAATGAACTAGTAATTGCAGATGTTTATGATTTAGGAGAGGAAAATTTAAAATATGGAATGTATTTATTTACTGATATTTTTTGGGACAAGATCAAAGAAAATAGAGAAGAAAAGAAAGCTATATATTTGGACGAAATTTGGAGACTAATTGGTATTACATCAAATAAAGATGTTGCAAGTTTTATTTATAAAATATTTAAAACTATTAGAAAATATGGAGGAAGTAGTATTGCAATAACACAAGATATTTCAGATATATTTAGTTTGGAAAATGGTATTTATGGTAAAAGTATTTTAAATAATTCTAGTATAAAAACTTTTTTTGCATTAGAAGAAGAAAATATAAAAATATTATCTGAGTTTGCAAATTTATCTGAAAAAGAAAAGATAGAAATTAAATCTCTAAAAAGGGGTGAATGTTTAATGTTTGTGGGGGAAGACCATATTTTAACTAAAATTGAATGCTCTGATTTAGAAAGACAAATTATTGAAGGAGATAAGAATAATGTTGAGAATAGTATTAGCTATTAATGATAATAAAATATACGAAACATTAAAAAAACAAAATGATATAGAATTAGCTTGTAAAAAAATTTTATATAAAGAAGCTATTTTAGAATTATTAGAAGAAAATAAAAAAATTGATATTATTATTATTTATGAAAATTTATTAGGAGAAATTAATTTAATTAATTTATTAAAAAAAATAAAAGAAATTAATAAATTAATAAAAATAATTGTAGTATTGGAAAAACAAGATATAGAAACTGAAGAAAAAATAAAAAAATTAAAAATAAAAAATATTTATTATAAAAATAATATTAATAATAAAAATATTATAAAAATAATAAATGATATTTCAAATTTTAAAATAAAAAATATACAACAAGTAAATAAAGCACCTAAAATTAATAAAGTAAAAAATAATTTAAATTATAAAAAAGATAATATAAAAAATAATTTACTAAAAAATAAAATAAGCAAAGAAAAAATTAATAGTAAATATAATTTTGATAGAATATTTTCCTTTGTAGTAACAAATAATTTACCAAATAAAAGAAGTAATAAATTAATTGCAAAGAATATTTCTAAAAAAAATAAAAAATTTAAAATAGCAATAGTCAATTTTAATGAAATAAAAAAATATAAATTAAAAAATAATGAAAATAAAAATAATAAAAAAAATTACGAAATAAAAAAATTAGAAATTAATAAAAAAATAAATTTAATTAAAATTAATTTATTTTTAATTAATTATTTAAATAAAAATAAATTAGAAAATATTTTTCACAACATAATAAAAAATTTAAAATTTGAAAACGAAATTTTAATTTTTCTAGTAAACAAAAATTTGAATTACAAAATAAAAAAAGAAATTATATTTTTAAGTGAAAAAGTTTTTATTTTAACAGGGTCAAATTTTGAAGAGTTAAAATATACAAGATATACTTTAGAAGAATATAATAATAGGTTAAAAGTTAAGAATCTAGATCAAAAAATTATGTTAACATTATTTCATAAAAATCATATTTGTAAGGAGATTGTACAGGAATGTTTTAAGAATCAAAAAATTATAAATTTAAGGGAAATACGGCGAAGAAGCACTAAAAAGGTCATAAAGCGATAAACATAACAAGTATACACAATCAAAGGAAGAGGGGTGGTAAAATTCAAAATAAATTAAATTTATAAACAATTGTATATTTTAAGTTTTGTAATCCGAATGAAATAATTTTTATAAACAAATATTCAAAACATAATTTACAGATTATGGTAATGATTTAAAATTAAAAAATTTTTTTAAATAAAAAAAAAATTAATATATTTTTTAATTTTTTAAATAATAAATTTATAAATAATAAATTTTATATATTATTTATTTTTAAAATAATATAAAATAAAAAAAATAATTATAAAAAAATTTAAATACAATAATTATATAAAATTAAATTAATAAAATATAAATTAAATAAAAAATAAAATCAAATATTGAAAAAATAATTTGATTTTTAATTAATTCAAAGAAATTTTTATATATGTAAAAAGAAATATCAATTTTTTTACTTCTAATAAAAGTATAAACATAATTAAAGAGAAAATAAATCTAAAATAATATAAAGGGAAAGAGGTGAAAGTTGTATTAGAATACAACAAAAATATGGAAATAAATAATTTAGAAAAAAGTAATGAATTACAACAAAATTTAGAGAATGATAATAAACAAAATAATTTTTTAGGGTCAATGCTTGGAAAAGTTGTAAATACTGCAATTGATATTGGTATTAGAGCGCTTTTACCAGATTTTTTAGAAGATCAGATAATTGAACTTAAAGACAATTTATTTAATCATGGATTTAAAGATGGAATAAAAAAGACTATTGACGATACGATTTCAAGTGGAAAAGCTGCAATTGGAGTTATAACTGGAAATTTTGATACAATACCTCAAATACAAGATGCATTAAGAGCTGGCAATTTTATAGAAGGTGTTTCATCTGTAATTGATTTTGCAGTAAATAAAGCAACTCAAGCAGGTATTGTTAATTATAATGTTGGTTCAATAATAAAAAGTGGAAAAAATGCTATATTAAATAATGTAGAAAATAATTTAGAAAAGAGTTTCCAAGAACAGTATAATAGTTTAGATAATATAAATGAAGCTATGAATAAATGGAAAAGTGCATATGAAAAACATGATTTTTCTACAATGGAAAAACAATATAATTTAATAAATAAACAAATGAAAAATCTTGTTCCATTAGAAAACACAATTAATCAAGCAAGAACAATTGAAAACTTACATAATTTAATAAAAAATAATGGACAAAATTTCGATTTATCTAAAGAAGAAATAGAATTAGCAAAAAAATTAATTTAGATTATTATTAATTATCTTATAAAAATAAATAATAAAAATTAAAAATATAAAAATAGCTAAGATTAATTAAAATAATTAATTGACATGAAATTAAAGTAATGATATAAATTAGTTATAATTTATACGAATATAGAAAAGAGGAATATTGTATGGATAAAAAATATAAAAAGATTAGTTTACCAGTTTATATTATTTCATTAATTATTTTATTATTAATTGTAGGAGGTATGGCTTTTTATATAATTAAAGAAAACGAAAAAAATAATAATAAAGATATAAATACTAATATAAGTACAAATGAAACAAACATGCAAGAAAAAAATAATACAGAAAATAGTACAATAATAAATAAAGGAAATAATCAAGAAAAAAATACAAATTATTTTATATTGTATGATGGATATAAAATAGAAAATAAATTTGGAATACAAGATTTATCAGATATGGAAGTAAACGAAGAAAATAATAAGCTATATAATACAACATATTATAATTATGAAAAAGGGAAATATCTTGGGGAAACAAAAGGAGATTTTGGAAAACAAACTTATGAAGGTGTTTCAGTTGTAAGTAATGTAAAAAGAATTGCAATTTCTGAAAAATATAATGCAATTCCTAGGGAATATAAGGTTATTGAAGAATTACCAAATGAGTTAATTGATATGGCAGATTATACAAAAGTTACCATAAACTCAATAGATTTAGATGGAGATAATGAGGAAGAATATTTATTATGTTATTGTATTAATTATGCTAAAGGTGAAATTGGGGATGGAGAACCAATAGCCTCGTCAGGTATAATGCTTTTAGATAATAATTATAAAAAAATTGCAAATATAGTAGAGCTAAAAAATGGTTTTTGGGCAAACATAAAAGAAGAAGATAAAAAGATTTTCTTGTCATTAGATGATGTAGAATATATTGATATTGACAAAGATAATGTAATGGAAATAATAATTAAAATTCCAACATATGAAGGAACTAAATTAAGTATATTAAAATACCAAAATAATAAAATTGATGGTGAGACAAATTTTCAAGCATCAGTTATGCCATAATATTAATAATAAAGGTCTAAAATGATAATCTTTATTCTCAAAAATAGAGTTCAATTTAGACCTTTTTAAATTTTTATTTTTCAATCTTTTTTGATTTAAAGAAAGTAATAGAATTAATAATTATATTATAAATATATTCTAAAGTAATATTAGAACAGTCAGCTAAAATCTTATTTATTTTAGAAATAATTTTATTATTACTTTCATTTCCATATAAAATATAATCAGCAGAACAACCTGTATAACTAACAATTTTTGATAAAGTTTTTATACTAAGTAAACGTTCTCCACGCTCTATCTGACCTAAAAATACACTAGAAATATCAATCATTTCTGAAAACTTTTCGCGGCTCATACAAAGTTCTTCACGAATTTTTCTAACTCTTTCTCCAATTTCTAAATTATTTTGCATTTTATCACCCCTAAAATATACAAGAATCACCATTTTTATTAATTATAGTACAAATTCCAATTTTTACTAATAAACTGATAGTATAAATAAAATATATGCTATACGTATCATAATAAAGAAATGAAATAAACATACTACTAATAAGAATTTATAACCAATAGATAAATTTTCACAAATTAATTTGACTTCAAAATAAATTGTAAATAAAATGGATAAGATATAGGAAAGTTAGGAATAATATTTATAATTTATTTTAGGAGGGATTTAATATGGAAAGTAAAATAGAATATGAAAATATTATAAGAAATTTATATAATTCCAGAGAAGAAAAAATTGATGAAATTATAAAAAAACTAGAAAAAGATATAAAAAGTGAAATTAAAGAAGTAAGTTTAGAAGATTTAATTGATAAGAAAGATGACATAGAAGGCTTAAAAAAAGTATATGACAAAATACAAAATAATTATGAAATTAAAATTTCGAAGTATTGTGAATCAATCTATGAACAAGGAATTAAAGATGGAGTAAATCTTATGATTGATTGTTTAAAAAATCAGTAAAATAATACGACAGTAAAAAAGAGTAAAATTTTTTCGCAATAAAAAATATAGTAATATCAACAAAAACATCAAATTTTGTGATAAAA
>CANQEA010000040.1 GCA_947594095.1 uncultured Clostridia bacterium
GTATAAATGAAATCAATCACCATACTAATAATATAAAAATTTAATTTTTAAAAAATTAAAATGTTAAAAACTTAATTAATACTTGATTTGCTCTGCACTTTTTTACTAAACATTTTTTTGTTTACTTTGCATAAAATCTACAGTTTGCGAACAGCAGTGTAAGTATATAAAAATGTGAAATTATTTCAAACATTTCCTATATAAAACGTGAAAAAAAGCATCTTCTTATACATAAAAAACGTGAAAACTGTTGACAAAATTGATTATTAATAATATACTTAAATAAGAGGTGAGTTTATGAAAAGAAAAATATATAATCAATTAAAAGAATGGAAAAATTCAGGTATGGAAAAGCCTTTAATGATTATAGGTGCAAGGCAGATCGGTAAAACATATATAATAAATGAGTTTTGTAAAAATGAATTTAGTAAGTATATATACATTAATTTATTAGAACATTCTGAAATAATAAATATATTTGAACAACCAATAAGTATCAAAGAAAAATATAATAGAATGAAAATATATTTAGATATTGATATAGATGTAGAAAATACTATTATCTTTTTTGATGAAATTCAAGAAAGTGAGCAACTAATCAGCAGCTTAAAATATTTTAATGAATCAGAAGAACATTTTAAAATAATATGTGCAGGAAGTTTGTTAGGAGTAAAATTAAAAAGAATGAATTCATCATTTCCTGTTGGTAAAGTTAAAATGCTAACAATGTATCCAATGGATTTTGAAGAATTTTTAATGGCTAATGGAAATAAAAGTTTGATAAATGAAATAAATAAATGTTATGAAACAAATACGCCTATAGACAATAATATTCATGATAAAGCTTTATTTTTATACAGACTATATCTTTGTGTAGGTGGAATGCCAGAAGCTATAAAAAATTTAATCAATAATGACAAAGACATACTAAAATTTGATAAAAGTATTTTAGAAAATATCATACAATCTTACTTAAATGATATGAATAAATATGTTCAAAATAAAAATGAATCAATAAAAATTGAATCCATATATAAATCTATTCCTATGCAATTAGGAAATAAAAGCAATAAATTCCAATATGGTAAAATCAGTTCAAATGCAAGAAAAAGAGATTATGAGATTGCATTAGATTGGCTTCTTTCTAGCACAATGGTACATAAATGTTCTTTATTAAATAAAGTAGAAATTCCACCACTTCGGTTTTATAGATAGCAATCATTTTAAATTATACTTAAGTGATGTCGGAATTTTATTAAATTTGCTTAAAATAAAGTATAATGATATATTACTCGATAATTTATTAATATATAAGGGCATTATTGCAGAAAATTATGTTGCAACGCAATTGATTTCCAGTAATCATAACCTTATATATTGGGAATCAAACAATACAGCTGAAATTGATTTTATTCTATACAATGATGATGGTATAATTCCAATAGAAGTAAAAGCTAATGATAATGTTCGAAGTAAAAGTTTAAATGCTTATATAAAAAAATTTAACCCAAAATATGGTATAAGAATATCAACTAAAAATTTTGGATTTGAAAATAATATAAAATCCATTCCATTATATGCTGTATATTTGATTAAATAAGGAAAATAAATTCACCCTATAATATAAAGTTTATGGGGTGAATTTACTATTTATTATATCTAATTTTATTTACAATCGTTGACTTTTACTTCATATTTCAATATAATGTATATATAAAAAATTACATATAAACGTATTTTGCAATAGCCTAAAATATCTTTGAAATTTTATGAAATTGAGAAATGAGGAAATATCTATGAAATGCTATTTAATGAATAAAAATAAAAAAGTTGCATTAATTGAATATAATACAAACTATAATGCTATTATCAAAATCTTTGAAATATATGAAATTGATTATGCACCACTCTCTTTTAAAAATGCTGTTTCAGATAAATCATTAAGTAACGTCAAAGAACTAAACTTATGGTTTAAAGGCAGAGGCATTCCAGACTGGAGAAAAGATCTAGAAAATCTACTAAAAAAATTGAATGTTTCTTCTCCAGATGAGCTATTAAATAAAGCATATGGATTATCACTTTCAGACCAATATTGGATAAAATCAGAAAATCAAGAGAATTTACAGTGGAAAGATATTAATTTCTTCACAAATGATTTTCAATATAAAGGGTATTTACAAGTATCCTTAAGTTCAAGTTTTTCGGAAGAAAGAATTGACTTACGTTCACCAAATAATACTACTGATGGAATGCTTCAAAAAGCTTGGGTAATAGAAAACAAGGAAAGAATCCTTGTTAAAGGTACTTATTACGAATCAAGGCAAGAACCAATTAATGAATGGCTTGTTTCTCAAATATGCAAAAGATTAGATTTAGATTATTGTAATTATGAAATAGGAATAGAAAATAATAAGTTAGTATCTAAATGTAAAAATTTTCTAACTGAAAATGAGGAAATAATAACAGCATATGAAGTTTTTAATTCGAAAAAGCAAAACAATAATATAAATGATTTTGAACATTATATAAAAATATTAGAAGAAAATGGTATATCTAATGCTAGAAAACAAGTCCAAGATATGTTTTTTGTAGATTACTTAGTCATGAATATAGATAGGCATATGAAGAACTTTGGAATTATTAGAAACGTAGAAACTTTAAATTGGGAACGTACTACTCCTATTTTTGATACAGGCGAATGCATGGAATGTAATAAACTTACAAATGAAATAAATTTTAAAGACGGAAAATGTAAGTTTTTTACAAATACTAATAAAGAATTTTCAGATTTGTTAAAATATATAGACATTTCAAAATATGATATTTCAAAACTAAATGGTCTTGCTAAAGAATTTAAAGAAAAATTGATAGAATATAAAAATTATACTGATATGTCAGACGAAAGAATTCAAAAGTTATATGATGGATTACTATTCAGAATTAATATTTTAAAGAATATGCTTTAGATTATATCTAATATGCATATTTTCCCCATGAATATTGAAAAAGGTTAAAAATGTGTAAAGTTTAAAAACAAACTATCCTCCGACTTGGCCGGAGGAATTTATTTTTTTAATATTTTTTTTAATTATTCAATTTTAAATTTTGGGTTATTTCTATAAAGAATTTGTCATTCCATAAATCTAATGAACTAGTATCTTTTATAAAAGGAATAATATCTTCTTTTGCATCAGTATAATTTATTTCACTAAACTTTTTAATAAGCATTTCTTTTAATATGTCTAAATTAAATTCTTCATTTTCTGAAATAACATTTGATTGTATCAATTTTGATTTAATTAATTCCAAATTAACTCCAATATCTTTAGATAGGAAAAAAATATAATCATATAAGTCTCTTCCTTTTGTTCTAGATTTCCAATTTCTGCATAAAACAGCATGAATTTTTCCAGCAAATAGTGAAGATTTATCATATAGTCTCACTTGGTGCGGAGAAGGTAATAATTTGTACCTAAGTTCATAATTTGCACCTAATGGTGGATTTATATCGACTTCGAATTTTATTTTTATATTTTTCATAGAATTACTGTTTTTGATATTATTGTCAAAAAATATTAAAATATGTTCTTTAGTATCTCCCTTTAAAAATGCAGAAAGTATATTAGTTTCCTTACTTTTTTCTTTTTCTATAACTTTTAAATTAAGACCATAAGCTTGAACTTCTTTTTCGATGTAAGTAAAATATTTTGTCAAATCAAAATTACTATTAGGTTTTATTAATGAAAAATCTAAATCCTCAGAAAATCTATTTAAACCATAGAAAATCCTTAATGCTGTTCCACCATAGAAAGCCGCCTCGTTAAAGAAATTTCCTCTACTTAAACCACAAATAACAATTTCTTGAATTATTTCTTTCATTGCATTTGTTTCATCTTGAATATTTTTTATTTCATATTTTTCAAGCATTTGATTTAAAATATTATTCACTTTTATTCCTCCTTAAGTATTTGTATAATAATTTAACATTTGTAGAAGAATATACCCTACTTATTTCTTCTATATCATTTACGTTTAACTTTTTAAACTCTTCCTCATCTATTCTTAAATCATTAAATAATAAATTAACAAGTTCAGATATATTTTTTAATGGACTCAATGTATATAATTTATCACATAAAGCTTTTTCAGGAATTGCTATTTGATATGAATATCCATTTTCTTCTATTAATTTTATACCTATAGAATATGCATTTTTTGGAACATCTCTATACAAATATGTTCCAAATGGTGTATTGTATTGCTTTTTTTTCTTTTTTTCATATGTTGCACTTGTATATGCTAATACTTTTTCTGGAATTAATCCATAATAAGATAATGCAAAATCAAAAGATAAATATGATGGTCCATATATACTTGAAGCAAGTAAATATCCTGGTGTGTTTGAATCGGTTTCATATAAACCGTTTACTATCTTAATTAATTTTCCGTTTTTTATATCTCTACTAATTTTATTATTTTTATTGGAATAATTTGCTAAATTATTTTTTATTATATTATTTGTAATTATCATATTTTCACCTCTTAATACTATTTTATAGTATTTTGTGGCTAAAATCAAGTTTTTTTTAAAATTTTTTTATTTTAAAAAATATATTCTTTATATATATTCAGTAAATATGTAATCGCTTTTATTAAAACAATTTAATTTATGGCTTTTTTCTTATAATCTATTTGCAAATTTCTCTTATATTTTTTCTTATTTTTCCTAAATATATTACAATATTTTAATGATTTTCAAGTGAAAATTAAATGCACATTCGCAAACTGTAGATTTTATGCAAAGTAAACAAAAAAATGTTTAGTAAAAAAGTGCAGAGCAAATCAAGTATAATCTAAGTTTTTAACATTTTAATTTTTTAAAAATTAAATTTTTATATTATAAGTATGGTGATTGATTTCATTTATACACCATACAAAAGAAAAGAAAGGATGAATTATTATGAAAAAATCATTAACAATTTTAACAATCGCTATTTTAGCAATCGTAGCATTTGCTAGTTGTGTAAATGCTGCATCAGTTACTGTCAGCCCAAGTGGAGTTGAAAAAATAGCAAAAGATCAATTAGTAACAGTAACATTAACAACAATAAAATGTCAAGGAGTTCAATTCCATATGGACTTTAACAAAGATGACTTTGTTTATTCATCAAAAGGAAGCAATGTACTAGCTGTTAACGATCAAACACCAGGAACAGTGTTTGTTTCAGCTATGAATTTAGATGGAATGACAGAAACAACATTAACATTCAAAGCATTACATGATATTGTAGTACCAGAAGGACAAAAAGAAGCAACATTACCATTTAGTGTAACAGGAATTCAAGTTTCACAAGCAGAAGGATCAGAAAGTACAACAGCGTCTGGAAGCTTAGTTATAACTCCAACAACAGGCGAGCCAATCACACCTCCAGCAGGAGATGACAACAATACTTCAACAGGTGGTGGAAATGGTGGTGCTGGATCATCAGAAAGTGAAACACCAGTTGACAAAAATGGAAATCCAATTAAAGGTTTACCAAATGCTGGAACACCAATTTTTGTTGGAGCAGTTGCTTTAATAGCTGTTGCTGGTGCAATTCTAGTAATAAAAAATAGAAAATAAAAAATAATAAAAAACTTAATAAATTAATTAAATTAAACAGTTATTTCATTTAGCAAGAAAGTACATTTTAGAAAGAATGTACTTTCTTACACAAAATATAATAAAAAATTTATACTTTTAGGAGGAATGAAAAGTGAAAAATTTTAAATTTTTATCAGCATTAGCTTTAACAGGTATGCTTACAACAGGAATAGTAGGATCATCATTTGCCTCTGCTAGACAAACAGAAATGATTGGAGAATTTAAACCAAATACTTTAAAAAACATTTCTGACAAAACTACAGTTCCATTCTTATTAACAGATTATACAGATACATTAACAGTTGATGAAATAATTTCACAAGGGAAATATTCAAACATTAAATTAAATGGAAATCAAACACCAGGAAATGCAACAGTAAAAACAGGAGATTACTATACAGTAGATGGATCAAATGATCAAAAACACGTAGTTGTTTATGGAGACGTTGATAAAGATGGAAACGTTGATATAGATGACGTTACATATGCATCAAGAATGAGTGTTGGATTAGAACCAGATGCCACAAATCTTCAAAAAGAAGCAGCTGATTCTAAAAATGATGGAAATATAGACATTGATGACGTAACAAGATTAGCTAGATTTGGTGTAGGATTAGAAGAATATGCAGTAGATCCTGTACCACAAGCTGAACAAACACCAGAAGAAAAAGGTGATTTTAAAGTTACACCAGTTGATCAATATGTAAATAATATGAATGTTAAGAATTTTAAAACAACTCTAGATATGAAACCATTAGAAGAAGCTAAAACGGCTGCTATTTATCTTGTAAAAGATGGAGTAATACAAGAGCCAGCAGTAATGAAAAATTTCACAATACCAGCATATACATCTAAAATGAGTTTAGCAGATATGAATTTAATTGGTAAAGTTGACACTGTAGATGGAGAATATACTTTTAGATTAGTAGAAATGTCCGGTAATACAAAAGTTGGAACATTAGCAGAATTTACTGTAGAAGCTCATACAAAAGCATTAACAGGACTTTCACTTGTAGGAGTTAAAGGACAACGTCCATCATCTTCAGCAGGAAGTGTTTCATTTGCTATTAAAGGAGAAGATAAAGTTGTAAAGGCTTACTATAAATTTGTAGAAAGAACTGCAGGACCTACTAAAAAATCAACTGCACCAGCATTAAATGAAGTTTATTCAAATTCAAGTAAAGATACTTACTTTACTGTAAATGAAAATAGAGTAGATGATGCTCCAGTTGCAGGATTAGCTGAAGAAAAAGCATATGATGTATATTTTGTGCTTGAAGATGAATATGGAAATGTTGATGATGAAGTACGTACAAAATCAGCTCTTATTCCTTGGGAAAAAGCAGATGAAACAACAGTTGCTCCAACTATAATAAATGCAACAATTACAGACGTTGCAACAGTTGATGCAGTTAATGAAGTTGAATTAAAATGGGAATTAGAAGAAGGAGAAGAGTTAGGAAGTAATAAATTTACAGTAGTATTATATAAAGATGGAAAAGCAATTGCAGAAAAGAAAGGAATTACAGCATTAAGTACAACTTTAGATCAATTCGATCCAACAAATAAAGCTCCACTTGAAGCAGGAACATATCATTTTGAAGTATATGGAGAAGGAAGTGGTAAAGTATTACCATCAGCTACATTTACGTCAAATAAAACAACAGTTACAAAATTGAATGCAGTTAATGCAGATAGTATAAAATTTGATGTTGATAAATATAACAAATCTGTATTATCTTGGGATGCTAGTACATCACCAGCAGGAGATGTAAAAGATTATAAAATTGATGTAAATGCATATAATCCAAGTACAAAAGCTTATGATACATCTGCAAGCATCGGTGGTTCTCCAACAACTGAGACAAAATTAGAGAATTTAGGAATAGCTGAAAATACATTATATAAAGCTAATGTAACAACAGAAGCAAAAGGAGATAAATTATCAATAGTAAATTCTGATGAATCTATATCAAAAGAATTCTTCAAAGTATGCAAACCAGGAACTCCAGTAGCAGGATCAAACTCAGTTACATTAAAAATAAGTAGCCGTGAAGTTTCAGGAATAACTCCATCATCATACAAAGTAAAAGTATTCTTATATAATACAGATGATCCAGATGGATTATTCGATGGTAGACTTAAAGAAGATGCTTCATTAGCTCAAGATGTAACAGTTGCATCAGATGGAACATTTGAAGTTAAAGGATTAAAACCAGAAACAAAATATGTAGTAAGACTTTATGCAACAGTAAATGGAATAGAAGGTGTATCTGAATATAGTGAACCTGTTACAACAAAATTAGAAATACCAACTATAACAGAGAAGAAAGTTGTATCTGGTACAACTACAAAAGCTGGAGAAATTGCTAAGACTACTAATGGAATAAGTGTTGATGGTAAAGAATACAAAACAGCTGATTATCCAGCAGAATTAGCAGAGATTAAAGCTATAGTTGATACATTAGTTAATGGTGATGTATTTACATATACATCAGATGCAATTACTCTTAAATTAGGAGCACTTGCAACATCAACTGATGGTAGAAGTAGAAATTTATTAGCTACTTTAGGAAATAGAGATCTTTATATAGAAAATGGAAGTTATTCACAAACAGTTAATGGTACAGTTGGAGGAAATGTAATAATTTCTGGAAATAATGAATCATTAGATATTACAGGTCTTACAAGTAAGAAAGAAATAAAAATAAATGCAGGTTCAACAATTAAAGGAGCAAAAGAAGTAGTAGTTGTTGCTAATGAAGGTGCTTCTCCAGTTAACTTTATGGATAAGAAACTTAAAGTTAATGTTTCAACAGATACTACAATGGATCTTACTAAACCAGTTGAAATTACTGCAACACCAAGCAATAACATAACATTAAATAGTACTTCAACAGCAGCATTAAATGTAGTTGTTAATGGAGATGGAACAGATACAAATACACAATCTGGTAAATTAGATATTACTGCAACAGGAAATGTTACAGTTACAGCTGAATCATTAGCATTCTCAGCTGATATAACAGCTAATGTAACAAATGGTACAGTTGATTTAAGTGGAACTAATTTATCAGGAGCACAAAATGTTACAATAACAAATACAACGACTGGAGCTAAAACAGTTAAAGTTAAAGCAGCTGAAGCAGCACCATTTGAAATAACAAGAGCTATAGACATAAAAGAACATAATGTTAATGAATATGATACTCTTAAGACTGCTATTCCAGCATTTGTAAATGCTACTAATAATGATGAAAAAGCAGCAAATATTGCAAAATTAAATGAATATTTATCTAAATTCACAACATTATATGGAACAACATATGCTGGAGCTACAAAATATGGAGCTCAAATTACAAAAGCTACTGGAAATGTAGTAACAATTTCATTAAAGAAAACAGCTGATGACAGAGGAAATCAAGTTGCTGTTGATATTGATGGATTACAAAAATAGAGAAATATCAAACGTTAAAAATATCGGAAAGTTTATGCAAACTTTCCGATATTTTTAACGTTAACTAATTATTTTTTTAATCCAGTTATTGTTACATAATCTGCTGCTGTTTTACCTGCTGGTACTGTTGCTTCGCTAAATGAAATTTCTACTTGGTTAGCGGTACTACTTGTAGCTTTTGTAGTTTTAATTTTTGCCTTTCCAATCCCACTTACAGTTTTAGTTATAGGATCCGTAATATTTACTCCAAAACTCTTTATGAAGTCGTTGAATTCATCTAAATTCTCTTCTGTTACTGCAGGAGTAACAGATGAAAGATCTCTTAAATCCGTCTTAGTATATTCTTTAACTTCAATTGCAGTCGGTATTACAAAAGGAATTTCGTCAATTAAAGCTGTTACTTTTTTGTCTGCTGTTGCTGAATTCTTAATTGTTACAGATTGGCTTCCTTTAAGTTTAGCATCTTTTAAATCTACATTACCATCTGTTGATTTAACTGTTATATCTGTAGTAACTTCTGTCATATCTTCAGATGCTGTAACTGTAGCACCATTTGCTGTAATATCAAGGCTTCCTGCTATTTCTGTTATATCTTCACCTTCAGAATCTGTTCCTTTAGCTAGTGTAACTGTTAATAGACTTGTTGATTCAGAATTTAATTTAACAGCACTATCACTTCCAGCTTTTACACTTACGCTATCTTTACTTGTAAGTGTTAATTCTGTTTCTGCATCAACACTAGCTGTTAATGTTGTATTATATGTGATTTGTCCATTTGGAACAACAACGTCTTTTGCAGCACTTGATGCTATTTTTGTTCCATTATTTACTACTATTTTTCCTGCATTAAGACCATCTATTGTAAATGTTCCTTCTCCTCCTGTTAAAGTAACTTCTGCTAGTTCTCCTGAGCTACTTGTTGATTTAAGAGTTTTACCTTTCTCAGTTCCAACAATGCTAACCTTTTTATCTTTTAATACATTTCCAAAGTCTCTTTCAGCATTTGCACCATTTAATGTAATTTCTATTTTTGTATTTGTATAAGTTAGTAAGTCACCAACATTTAATTTTTCTACTAAATTTTTAATATCTGTTACATCAGAAGTATATTCTTTACCATCAACACTGATTCCGCTATCAGTTTTTGCTATTTCATCTTTACCAGTTCTAGTACCTTCTTCTAACGTAACTACTTTCTTATTTGTTATATCTAATTGATCGAATAATGTTCCAGTAATTGCAATATATGGAGATTTACTTGTTATTCCATCAACTGTAGCAACTAATTTTATTGCATAATTTGCAGATTTATCAGTTAATCCTGTTACTTTAAATGTTCCATCTTCAGCATTTATTTCAACATTTTGTGTTCCAACTTTTGAATATTGAGCTGTAGATAATCCATTTCCTGTAACTGTATATAATTCTACTGAGTATTCAGCATCTTTTCCAGAAACTTTTATTTCATCTTGTGGTATACTTAAAGTTACTTCAGAGTCTATTTTTTCTCCAACTGTAACAGTAGGAACAATGAAGAATGCTTTTTCAGAAACTGTTGGTTTTGAATTTATTTTTCCTAAAGTTTTTTCTGGTCTCTCAACTGTAACTCTTGCTTTATATAAAGTAGATGTATCTTTGCCATTTAATACATCTGGCCATGTTTTATCAAGTGTTGTACCTCCTGCTACATCAGTATAACTTTCCTCTTTATATTCTCCTTCAGTAGTATCATAAGAAGCTACTTCAACACTAAATCCTTCTACTTCTGATGAAAGCTCATTATAATCACTTTCCCATGATAAATCTACTTTTGCTGTATTTGTTTCATCTTCGACTTGATTAAATTTAACATTTGTAACTGCAGTTAAATCTTCTACAGTTTGTTCGTTAGTAGCTTTAACTTCTGGTGCATCAAAAGTCTCGTGATCACCTTTTGCTATAACACCTGCTGTGTATTTAGCACCTACTTCAAGAGGAGTTTCTACACCAAATTTATCAAGTGTTAATTCTTTTGTACCAGCTCTTGTTTTAGCTGTTGCTATTGCTTTTCCATCTTTATATAATGTAACTAAATATATAGTTGTACTTGTATTGTCTTCTTCTGGATCTACTGCTGTAGCATCCCATGTTATTTTTGCAGTTGTTGTTGAAGTCTCTGTTGCAAAATCTGGCATTTTTACATTACTTACAGTTGGAGCATTCTTTGTAGCTTTATCACTTGGAATTACTGCTGAAACTACACTAGCTGTATCATCAGCTGAATTGCAAAGATGAGATGAAACACTTCCATATTCATCCTCTAAAACGAAGAATACATCGTAAACTTTTTCTTTTTCTAATCCAGGAATTTCAGCATTTTCAACTTTGTTGTTTTGTATAGCAATACTTGGTGTTTCTGGATCTATTGGTTTTCCAAATTCATTTCTAATTGTAGCTGAAGCTTCTGTTGCTGTTTCATCGGCACTACGAGGTTTTGCTACATAGTATGCTTTAACTATTTTACTTTCTCCAGGAATAACTTGGAAAGATACAGAACCTGTATTTTCTCCTAAACGAATTGTCGTTATAGCTGCAATTTTAGCTTTCTCTACTTCAGTAGTATGTTTTTCAACTGTAAATTCTGCTAAAATTTCACCATCTGGTGTAGAAATTAATCTTAAAGTACTTGTTCCTTCAGGTAAATCAGATAATCCTGTAAATGTCAATTCATCTTTAGTAGTATTTGCTTTAATAGGAATTCCACTTTGTACTTCTTGCTTATTAGACCCATCTGCTCCTACTAAATATAGAGAAGCTGTACGTTCTTCTGTTAAAACAGGGTTCATTGTTATAGTTGCTTTTGCACTTGAGACATTCTCAGTATTTATATATGGATCTGCCATTGTTACAGTGCAACTAGTTTCTATTTTTTCTTTCTCTGGTTTAGCATCTGGAATTGCTTTTCCTTGTGCTACATATAATTGAATATTTGTAGCATCTGTTGTTGTTAGTCCTGAACCT
>CANQEA010000041.1 GCA_947594095.1 uncultured Clostridia bacterium
ATATCGCTTTATAAAAAGTTCTGTAATCAGATTTATGTGCTAAAGCACTACATGTGTCATCTTTTTATTTATTTTTAATATTTAATATTTTAGCAAAAAATTTTTATTTTGTCAAAGCAGTTACTAATAAATTACTATTTTTTCAGTAAAATAAATTGTGAGTTGTCATTTTAAATTGTATTTATTAAATCTGTATAATATATGATTTCTTTTCCTAATTTTTTTGCATATTCTATTTCCAAATTTGTGCTATTTCCAATATAATTATTTATATTTACTACTAATATAGCATCAGACAATTCTATTCTTTTAAAATGTTCTTCTTTTAGATTTAATAATTGTTCTTCAGTTCTTTCTGTATTCTCTAATATTGGATAAACTGGTGTAAGGATACAATTGCCTTTTAAAGCCAACTTTTCTGCTATTATCATCATTTTTTTTTTAAATCTTAAACTTCCACATAATGTTATAATTTTCATTATAATCTCCTATATCATTTACTATTTGTATAAAATATAACAAAAAAACAAGCAAATGTAAAGACAATTACTTGTTTTTTTAAATTTGTATATTTATTTTTCAATTACATTATTAGGATCATTTCTTAAGTTTTCTTCACTTAGTAATGTGTCCCCTCTTTGACCTCCAATAATTTCTCCTGTCGAACTATCTACATAATAAGTAAAGCTATCATATTGTTTTTCGCTATTATAGTCAATAACAACACACCATACCTTTCTTACTCTTTCTTGTGTTTCGTAAAAAGTTGCGTCTTCCTTCTTTATATAAAGATTTTCACTTATTCGTTCCATATTTAGAGTTCCATTTTCATATTCTTCTTTATATTTTTCTCTTAGATAAACTTCCGCATTCATTTCTTTAATTCTAATTTCTGATTTTATGTCTTTTATTTCTTTAACCTTTTCTATTTGTTTATCTTTTTCTGTTACAATTTTTATAGCATCTTCTTTAGAAATCGTTTGTTCATTATTTTCATATTTATTTGATTCAATATTTAGTTGATATAAACCATTAATAGTTGGAATCCATCCAATACGTATTGATTCTGATGGATTTATTAGTTCTTCATATTTTTTATAAAAATCCGCATACCAAATATATGCTTCTTCATCTATTTCTGAATTTCTTTTTAAGCTAAGCAATTCATATTCTCCATTATCATCTTCAGGTCTATACTTTTCAAGTAATTCTTTAGCAACTTTCCTTGCTTCTTCTCTTGTAATTCCATAATTATATGGGATAGTATATCTATTAGTTGGACAATTTACTGATTTAATTTTACCAGTTTCAGCATTCACTTCCATAGTATACATTTGAGATCCCATTGACCAAATATTTTTATTTGTTAGATAATCTTTTCTTAAAGTTATACTCTGAACTGATTGATTATCTAATCCTACTCTTTCAAGAAAATGATTACCTATTTCTTTTGCTTCTTCTTCAGATATACATTTTGCTTGTTCTTCTTGAGTTACTTCTTTAGAGTATTTATAACTTTCTGGTGTTTTCCATATTTGCTCAATTGCAGTACCTGTTGCATAAACTAATCCACCTGTAACTGTTATTGTAAGTACAAAAGATGCAACAAATTTTATCCAATTTCTTTTTTGAACTTTTACATTTTCTTCATTGAAATTTGATATTGCTATTTTCATTTGTGATTTTGAAATAATATTGTTAATATTTTTTTCATCCATTATAATTCTTCCCCTCTTTTCTTCATATATTTTTTTATTTTTGCTCTTATCCTAAACAATCTTGATTTAACTTTATTTTCTGTTATATTTAGAATTTTTGAGATATCTTTCATTGTTCTTGAATAATAATAGTATAAAATAAAAATATTTTTATCTTCTTGTTTCATATTGTTTACAATCATCATTATTAAGTTTTCTTTGTCTTTATTTTCTATTTTTACATCTATGCTTTCTGTTTCAAATAAAATATTTTCATAGTTTTCTATATTTATGCTGTCCTTTTTGTTAATTATCTTCTTGTTATAAAGATTTTTTGCTATTCCTGCTATATATGGAGATAACTCTCTATTAATATCTAGTTTTTCTTTATTTTTCCATATAGCTAAAAAAACGTCAGAAACAACTTCTTCTATATCTTCATCACTTAATGCCTGACTTTTGTTTTTTAAAATTGTATATACATAAGCTGTATAATTTTGTATTATATCTTCTATATTTAATTCATTGTTTTGTATATAATCTTTTATTAAAATTTTTTGCTTCATCTTTGCTTCTAATTCTCCTCTTATCCTTACAACTATATATTACCATTTTTTCTAATAAGGTTACCATTTTTATTTAAATTTTTTTAAATTATAATTTGCCTTAACAAAAAACAAGTGGTTGAAAACCACTCGCAATATACATTATAATTTATCTTTTGATTGTTAGGTCATAACTCAAATCAATTAAATTACATATTTTCTTCTTTGGAACTGTTCCATCTAATAGAACTGTAATCCAATGTTCCTTATTCATATGGTATGCTGGCAATATACCTTCTTCTTTTCGTAGTCCTCCTATCATTTCTGGAATGTTTTTTAAATTTATCACATTGACTACACCATCTTTATTTATTTTTAATTTTTCAAATGGAATATCCATTATAAGAGCAAACCATTTTTTATTATTTTTGTGTTTAAATGTTGTATAATTTGGATATTTCTTCCAAGGATGCTCTTGAAGAACATCATAGTTCTCTTTTATATATTTTTCTATTTCTTTTCTCATTGTGTTCCCTTCTACAAAATACTACTTTTCATAAATTTCTACAATTAACGCTTTAAAATATATCTACCGTCTCACATTTTAAAAACTAAATAAAGTATAACAAAAAAGCAAATAATTGTAAAGATAATTACTTGCTTTTTTGATTTGTCTTACTTATTTAAGATTTAAACTTTCATCTTCAGATACTAATACATCAGTATTGTCTACCTTTAGAGCAAAATATGGTTTATTTTTATCTTCTTCTTTTAAAAATATTACAAAATCACTATCTAAACTAAAATCTCTATTTACATTTGCAACAGCATTTTTTAATGCTTCAATTAAAGCTTCACTTTTTACACTTCCACCATAATTATTAAGTTCAAAATCAATAGTTTGTAATGCTTGCCTAATATACCAATTAGTTCCTTTTATCATTCTTCCACATAATTCATCATAATTTATTTCATCATTAATTTTTATAAAAGGTATTTTTAAAATATCATTTTTTTGTAATGTTTTTTCTCCATCATAGTTATTTCCATTTTTTATTGTTTCCTCATAAATTTCCTCAAAACTTTTGCCTTCTCCTGTTCCCTTACATAAAATAACTTCTTCATTTTCTTTTGTTTTTAGTTTAATAGCAAAATCTTCTTTGGAATTATAGAATAATACTTCTACATTAATTTTAGCATCATCTTTAGTTGATGGGTCTATTCCAAAATATTTTACCTTCTCAGTTGACGTTCCAAACGTTCCATTTGGTAAGGTTGGAAATCTTTCTAGATAATTAAATTCTTTTTTTAGCATCGCATATAAAGTATAAGAATTAGGGTTTCCCCAATCCACTTTATCTAAAATTCGGCTATTTTCATTAAATTTTTCTTTTATACCATTTTCAATTTTCTCTTTTAATTCAAATGTTGATTCTCCATGAATTTTATAATATGAATCTTCTGATAAATCTGAAGTTGTAAATGTTTGTTGGTTTAGTTGATTTGCAAGTTCCGAATATCCGTCCTCAAATTCAATTTTACCACCTATAACTTCATTCATAAAATCATTCCATACTAAGTTAAATGTACCGATCCAAACCTTGTTTGTATCTATGTTTGAAATTTCACTTGTATATGATGGTGTAATTTCAGCTTTACCTTTTATATTTTCATAAATTTTAGTTACTGCATAAACAATTCCTGACAATACAATAGATACACATAAAATAATAATTAAAACTTTTGCTACTTTATTCATTTCACTAAACCCTTTCTTCATTAGAATTTTTCTTAACTGATTTTTGCCTCTGTGAATAAGATTTTTTACATTTTGTATTGTTTCTCCTAGTATTTCTGCTGTTTCTTTATATGAAAATCCTTCTATTTTAACAAGATAAATTGCATTTTTATATTTATCACTTAACATATTAATTGCATTTAATATTTCTTTTACATTTTCATTCTTAGCAACAATGTCTGCAATATCTTGTTGCATTTGCTCTACATCATTTAATATATACTTTTCTTTTATTTCTGTTCTTCTTTTTTCTAAATTCAAATAGTTGATTGCTCTACTTTTTGCAACTAAATATATATAATATTTAAAAGTGTAGCCTTCTTTTATCTTGTTCTGTAGAAGATATATAAATACTTCTTGAGTAATATCTTCTGCTTTTTCATAATCTTTAACTATATTGTAAATAAAATATTTAATTTTATCTTTATACTTGTTATATAATAATTCAAAAGCACCTTTTTCACCATTTAAATATTCTTTATATAATTTTATATCTATATCTTTTTCCATATTTAATCTCGCTTTCAATTATATATACCATCAAGTAGAAAAAAAGTTTCAATTATTCTTAATAATTTTACCACATTTTCTAAAAAAACAAAAGAACAAAAACCACGTAAAAAAAGCATAGATTTTTCTATACTTTTTACTATTATTTATTAAAATAAATCTGAATGTGAACCTGTCCTAAAAGCTGTTAGTACTAATTCGCCTTTATCTATCTTATAGATTAACAGCCAGTCAGGTTGTATATGACATTCTCTATATCCGTTTGTATTCACCTGTTAAATAATGTTCTCTATATTTATCAGGTAAAGTTTTATTATTAGCAAGTATATCTACAACCTCATGTAATAAATTTAGATTTAAACCTCTTTTTTTCATTAGTTTATAGTCCTTTTTAAATAAATTGCTGTATTTTACTGTTAACAAATTTATCAATCCTCTTTCTCTAAATCTTCCCACATTTTATTTAAATCAGTATATCCTTTACTTAAACCTATTCCCTTTTCTACATCTTCAATTGCCTTTATTGTTTCATTATTTAATCTTGGTACTTTTACTTCAAACGGAATACTTTCTGTTAAAATTATTTGTCTTAATAACATATTGATAACATTGGTAAAATTTGTTCCTAAATATTCTAATGTTTCTTTGGCTTGCTCTTTTACCTTTTCATCTACATTTACATTTATTGTAGCCATATTATCACCTCCATAATATATTATATGTATATTATAACATATTATGTATATAATATCAATATTTTTTTAAAATTTTATAAAAATATTTAATTTATCTTTTAATATCTGGTTAAATTACTTCTTTTTAAATATTCCTTATATATTCAGGTCTTTGATTTTTCTCAATATATATTATTTTGTAGCAATTTTATTTTATAGTATATATCATACCAAGAATATGCTCTATATATATTACTTCCTATACAATCTTCGTTATACCCAGCATTAAAACATATAACTGGTATATTTGTAGATATATTTATAATATTTTTAGGTTTATCCTCTATCATGATATCAATATTGTTTTCTATACAAATATTTAGTTTGTCAGAGGCAGAAAAAATCAACTTATCATATGTAATTTTGTATTTTTTGAGCCAATCTATTACTATAGTTTGCATTTGTTCTTTATTTATATTTTCTACATATGATAAATCACTACATCTATTTGTTATAATGTATATTTCATTGTCTTCGTCTTTTATTTTCTTTATAACTTCAGACGCAAATTTTCTAGGAGATTCTTTTATATATTCATATATTGCCTTGTTCCATAAAAAAGAATCTTCTTCAACAGTTCCCTCAAAAATTTGATAAGAGCCATATCCTTTTGGGTTTTTTATATATTTATTATAACTTTCTAAATAATATTTACTAAAATAATCTAATTCCCATTGTTCAATATCTGTTAAAACCCCATCTATATCTATTCCTATTCTCACTTTATCCTCCTTATTTAATTACACTTGGTATGCATAGGTTCAAAAATCTTACTTTATTCCAAATCCCACTTTGGTACATATTCTTCCTCATGTTCTCCTAAATCTTGAATGTAACCGTTTTCTATATTAATTTCTTCTATATAATTTTCTATTTCTTCCCATTCTTTTTGTGTTAATTTTCTATTAATTTCTTGTATCTCTTTTGCTTTATATGTAGGGAAATATTGTGCCATAATGCTAACATATACTTCTTTTGGAATATTTTCTTTTATCCATTTTATCACATTTTTACTGTTTTCTATATTATTAGGTAAAACAAGATGTCTTATTATAACACCTTTTTCTATTATACCTTTTTTATTTATTTTTATATCTCCTACTTGTCTAATCATCTCTTTTATTGCATTTGTTGCTATTTCAAAATAATTATCTATTTTTGAATATTTTTGTCCAAGTGTATTATCTGAATATTTTAAATCTGGTAAATATACATCAATATATCCTTCTAGCATTTTTAAAGTTTCTATATTTTCATATGAATTTGTATTATATATAATTGGAATATTTAATCCATTTTCTTTTGCAATTTTTATTGCTTCTATAATTTGTGGCACATAGCTAGTAGGTGTTACTAAATTAATATTTTCTACATTTTTTTGTTGTTGCATTAAAAAAATTTGTGCTAGTTCTTCAATTGTAATTTCTTTTCCTTTTCCTAACTGGCTAATCTCATAATTTTGACAATAAACACAGTTTAAATTACAGTTTGAAAAAAATACAGTTCCAGAGCCATTTTTACCACTTATACATGGTTCTTCAAAATTATGTGTTGAATATAATGCTATTTTTACTTTATTAGTTGCTTTACATCTTCCTATTTTTCCATCGGTTCTGTCAATATTACATTTATGAGGACATAAATTACAATTTTTTAATTCTGGTATTGTTTCAATATATCTTAAAACTTTTTTCATATTTTAAATTTTCTCCAAATTTTCAAATTTGATTTCACTATTTTTTAGTTTCATAGCTTTTAGCTTTTTAAATTTAATTGTTTTGCTTTGCAATAACCAACTATTAGCAGATTCCCATATTGAAAAAGAACCAATAGTTGAAATAATTTCCAAAATTATGATATTTATTTTATCAGCTAATAATATTGAAAATATTATAAATACTATTCCTACTATCAACATTCCAATTTGTTTTGTCCTATTTATTCTTTGCTGTCTATTTATTAATATCAATTGTTCATCACAATATTTTTGAAAAGATTTTTTAAATTTATCTTCATCTATTTTTTTCGTTGAAATTATTTCTATATCTTCTTTTTCTTTTATTGAAGTGACTTCTTCTCTGTTATTTATATAAGATATTAAATCTTCACTTAATGTTTCTCCAAATTTGTCAAATGAATTATATAATTCGTCTTCTTTATCTATTTTTATTTTCATATACTCATCTCTCCTATTTATTATGTGATTAATTAAAATATAACTAAAAAAGTGAATTTTATTGTATAATATACTTTAAATAAAAATCCTCTAAATTTTAAACTAGAGGATTTTTATTATAAGCTATGTATTTATTTATTTTTCTTGTTTTTTATTATTTCTTCTCTCAAACATATTGATAAGTAAAATGCTAGAACTACTAATATTGCAAGTACATTTATCCAAAAATATGGTGTTGAAATATATCCATAATCAGTAGAGCCTGTAAAAGGTAATTTTAAGTTAGCCAAACTTTCTTTCATAGCATCTAATGGTGAGTCATTATTAGACTGATTTGAGTTGTTTTGATTACTACTTCCATTTCCTGATTGTTCTCCTTGGCTTGGGCTACTAGGTTTATTTCCTTCTTGTCCTGGGTTTTCGTTTTCTCCTTTATTATCTTCTTGTTTATTTGGATCTTCTTCTATTTCAAAAGTTTTTGTGATTTTGTTTGCGAAATTGTTTATTCCTTTTATTTCAATAGTTGCAGTTCCAACTTCAATATTATTTAAATAGCTAATTTCGAAATTCACATTTTCATATAATGATTTTCCATTATATTTTACATCTACTTTTGGTTTTTTCTCTGTTCCATCATAAATATTTTTTGTTTCTTCTACTTCAATTGTACATTCATTTAAATCAATTGGATTCATAAAAGAAATTACGCCTGTTATGTTGTGTAACCATGTTGTTCCATTGCCACGTCTAACATCTAAAGAATTTACTGTTACAGCATAAACATCTTTAATTACTATATCTCCTACTTCATCTACAACTGTACCCAAATCACTTACTACAAAATTTTTATCTTTATCCATTCCTATATATACCATTGTGTGACCACTAATATAAAATAATGAGCCTGCTGGTAAAGTTGATAAATATTGTATTTTTTCTTCGTCTGACATATTTGATACATTTACATATTTTTCAGGTACTTTTTCCTGCCATGTTGTATTTCTTGGAAGTTCTAGTCCAAAACATTTATATATATTTCTTGTGTATAATGAACAGTCCATGTTTCCATTCATTCCACCCCAGCCGTATTCATCTCCTATACATGAGAACGCAACATCTAATACATTGTTTTGAGTTAATGGTAAATACCCTTTATGCACTTCTAAACTTTTATTCAATACTGCATATCTTTTTTCTGCTTTACCTTCTGCATTATTTCCTGCAAAATACACTATGTAATTATTTGTTGCTTGTCCTGCTAAATTTGAAGGTATTTCTGATTCTGGAACTAGTTTTAAAACAGTTCCAAGCATTAAATTAACATCTTCTAATCCAGAACTTTCTAAGATTATTTTACTACCTGTGACTGTTATAAAATTTGTACCATTTGTTGCAACTTTCCAATAATCTGTCCATTCTTGTTTTGTTTCACATATTGCTACATTTTTACCACTTACCCAACCTGTACAATTTGTTGAATAACCCCAATAGAACGTGTTTCCATCTATTTCACATTTTGCTCTTATTAGAAATGGCTCATTTGTATTCATTGCTGAGCTTTGCATCTCATCGTCATTATCTGTTGCACTATATCCAATTACATCATTAGTAGGCCATGCTTTCATATCTGCCCTATTTGTGCAAACTCCATATTTGTTATTTTGTGTTCCAGTATAACCTGTTTCTGATATAGCTGTTATTAATTTTGAAAAATATTCTTGATTATTTATTTGTACACCATTTATAAACAATGCTCTAGTTGGAATTTCAACATTTGAAAGTGCTTGTCTTCTTTCATCTGCATTAAATGTTTCATTTAATGTTTCCAAATCAAAAACCATAGTTCCACTACCATCTACAATTTTTTTATTTAATGTTGATATTTCAGTACTATTCATTAATTGTTTATTTATATCTATAAAATTTTTATCTTTCCAGTAATTTGCTCTACACATTTCTTCTGTAATTCCATGTAAATATTCATCTTTTCTTACATAATCTGCTTTTTTACCTGTAAAGTATGATGAAGAAGCATTTACTTTGCATCCAAATAAAACAATAATTGCTATATTTAACAATAAGATAAATTTAATTTTTGTTTTCATTTTACATTTTCTCCTTTAATTTTTGATAGTATTATAGAAGTTATCCTTCTAGATTTATGGGTTTATTGTAACATACTTTTTAAAATTGTCAATAATTTTACATAAAAATCATCAAAAGTATAAAAAAGCAAGAAATATCAACTAATTTCTTGCTTCTTTATTTATATTTTCTCCTTTTAACTATTAACTTCAGCTATATATATATTATACACATTCTGAAATTGTCCAACTTTTCACGTCTTCATCACTCGTTGAGATGCCATCGTTTGTCAACTTGATGTTAGATTTCAAATAAACCGCAGGGCGGACGCTATAACCGCTGTTGCCAGTACCGCGGTAAGAATAAAATAAGTAGCCACAGTTCACGGCTCCGCCTTCCTTCCACAATGCGCAAACCAAAGTTGACATAGCCCACTGTCGCGTCGACGCACTGTGAACCGAGCCAGTAAGCAACATTGGTTCCAGAACTATTTTGGAATAACGCTTTATATGCATTTGTTCCTTCTTTTACTGTACCAACTCCGTCAGAATTATCTGCTGTCAGGCTTTGTGGATAATAGAAATAGTATGTACTTGTAAATTTTTGACTATCATTCTCTCCTAAATTTACAGGATTCCCTTGTGCATCTAAATATTGAAATTCTGAATATGAATCTGATCCATTTGTTACTGATGAACTATAACTAACTTCACTCTGATATGTTTCCCAACTATATGTTACTTCATTTTCATATTGCCATACATTACCCTTTCCATATGGTGTTTTTTCAACATTTCCTTCCTTTGTAGGATCATATCCTGTTACATTATTTATATCATCTACATTTATACTTCTTGTTTTGCTCTCATCTGCATATTTCCCTTGTCCATATAATTTACTTATTTTGTCTAATTCTTGTATTCCATTTACATAGCCTTTGCCACCGTTTAATTCTAATGTTTTACTTCCTTCTGCTTTTATTACATCATCTGTTGTTATTATCAATTGTCCACTTTCTTCATCTGCTCCTAGTACTATCCAACCACCAGTAAAGTCACTTATTTTGTATGTTCTATCTTCATAACCATTATCATTTTGATTTGATGTTTCACTACTTTTACTTACTCCATTAGTAGGATCATATCCTGTTATTATATCTCCCACATTTACTACTGCTCCATCACTTCCTGTTATTTTTGTTCCTTCTTGTGCCCATGTTACTACTTTGCCTTTTATTATATCTCCATCACTATTTATTGTAAACGTATATCCATCTACAACTGCTGTTACTGGAAATCCATTTGTAGCATCACTTAATATTGCTGTTCCACCTGTATGAGTTTCTATGTTTGGCTTTAATGTCTCCGCATCTAAATTTCCACTTTTGTCATAACTTGCAAGCACTTCTGTTGCCACTTTGTCATATGCTCCTGCTTCTGCATTTGTATCTGCTGCTTCTTGTGCCTTTGTTAGTAATCCATTATCTCCAAAAAGTGTGTTAATACTTACTCCGCGCTAGGATCAGAATTACTATAATTGTAATTACTAACGCAATTAATGTGATACCCTTGTTTTTTGTTTGTACATTTTTGTATTTTGTTTTTTTGTTCATTTGTTCATTTTTTAACATCTTTTTCACTCCTTCTTTTGTTATTGTTGCCTTATTTTGCTTTATTATTCAATAGAACAAAAACAAGGTTAAGAACTATTCTTACTATGTGTTAAGTTTATTATATGAATAGTTAGTTTTATTGTCAATATTTTTGTTAATTTTTATCTTTAAGTATATTACTTGAAGAAAGCAAAAAACACTTATAACTACTGATTCCCAATAATTATAAGCATTTTATGTGTAAATATTAAAAAAATATTTTATTAAATGTGTAGAAAGAAAATTTCTATGAAAATACTTGTTTTTAATGTTATAATCTTTATTATAATAAACATATAAAAAAATCCTTAAGTAATATACTTAAAGATTTTTAATTTCTTAATTTCTCGTGTTTTTATATTATTTTTATTTTTCTTATTTTTACTTCACCTTTATTTTAAGCATAATCTTTTTCTTTGTCAATACTTTTTCAAGATTATTTTACTTTTTTAATTTCCCTGTGTTTATTCTTAACTATTATTTTATCACAGAATGCGAGTATTGCTGGCAACAGTGCTAGAATCAAAATTGTAGAGCATAATGTTCCTTCTGAAATTGTCTTACATATTTTAGCAGCAATAGCTGATGCAAAATTTGCTATAATTAAAGTTACTATAATAAGTATTGAACTTGAAGTTAATATAGTATGTATTGACTT
>CANQEA010000042.1 GCA_947594095.1 uncultured Clostridia bacterium
TATACGTGATACAATAGAAAGCGTTATGATAAATTGTATGTAGTATGCAGTTCCGTAACGATTAAAAAATTTAAAGTCAAAAAAATAGGAGGTGAAATTTAAGTGCCAACAATTAATCAATTAGTAAGAAAAGGAAGAAAAACAGGAGTAACAAAATCAACAGCACCAGCTCTTCAACATGGCTGGAACTCAAGAAACAAAAAACAAACTAATAACAGATCACCACAAAAAAGAGGTGTGTGTACAGTTGTAAAAACAGTTACACCTAAAAAGCCAAACTCAGCTCTAAGAAAAGTAGCCAGAGTTAGACTTTCAAATGGTTATGAAGTTACATCTTATATCCCAGGTATAGGACATAACTTACAAGAACACAGTGTTGTACTAATTAGAGGAGGAAGAGTAAAAGACCTTCCTGGTGTTAGATACCACATAATTAGAGGAACACTAGATACAGCTGGAGTAAAAGACAGAATGCAAGCTCGTTCAAAATATGGAGCTAAAAAACCTAAAAAATAGAGGGTTTTAAATAAGTGCTTGTTATTCTTACTAAACTTAAGGTACTTAAATTTAGAATAGATTATATAAGCACTATACGGGAAATATAATTTCCAGAGTAACTTTAGGTATTTTTATAAATACCAAAAACAAAATGAATTAGATTAAATTTAATAATCTAACATTAGAAAAGGAGTGAAGAATAGTGCCAAGAAAAGGATATGTAGCAAAAAGAGAAGTATTACCAGATCCAATCTATAATAGCAAAGTAGTTACTAAATTAGTAAACAATATAATGCTAGATGGAAAAAAATCTGTTGCTCAAAAAATAGTTTATGATGCATTTGATATCATAAAAGAAAAAGAAGGAAAAAATCCTTTAGAAGTTTTTGAAGCAGCTTTAGAAAATGTAATGCCAGTCCTTGAAGTAAAAGCAAGAAGAGTTGGTGGTGCAACATACCAAGTACCACTAGAAATCAGACCTGAAAGAAGACAAACTTTAGGATTAAGATGGATCGTAACTTATGCTAGAGGTAGACATGAAAAAACTATGGCTGAAAAATTAGCAGGAGAATTAATGGATGCAGTAGCTGGAAATGGTGGAGCATTCAAGAAGAAAGAAGATACACATAGAATGGCAGAAGCTAATAAGGCTTTCGCACATTATAAATGGTAAAATCGAAAGGGGGAAAAATAAAAAATGGCTGGAAGAGCATACCCACTAGAAAGAACAAGAAATATAGGAATTATGGCACATATTGATGCCGGAAAAACAACAACAACAGAAAGAATTTTATTTTATACAGGAAAAACACATAAAATAGGAGAAGTTCACGAAGGTGAAGCAACAATGGACTGGATGGAACAAGAACAAGAAAGAGGAATCACAATTACATCTGCTGCTACAACATGTTTCTGGAATAATAATAGAATTAATATTATTGATACCCCAGGACACGTTGATTTTACAGTAGAAGTTCAAAGATCTCTTAGAGTTCTTGATGGAGCAGTTACAGTACTTGCTGCTAAAGGTGGAGTTCAACCACAAACAGAAACAGTTTGGAGACAAGCTGACAAATACAATGTTCCAAGAATGGTATATGTAAATAAAATGGATATTACTGGAGCAAACTTTATGCTTTGTGTAGAACAATTAAAAAATAGATTAAAAGCAAACCCAGTTCCTATCCAATTACCAATTGGAGCAGAAGATCAATTTAAAGGAATAGTTGATTTACTTACAATGAAAGCAATTATTCATAAAGACGATCTTGGAAAAGAAATGGAAGAAACAGAAATTCCAGACGATTTAAAAGACTTAGCAAAAGAATATCATGATAAAATGATAGAATCTGCTGCTGAACAAGACGAAGAATTAATGATGAAATATTTAGATGGTGAAGAACTAACAATAGAAGAAATCAAAAAAGGTTTACGTATGGGTACAATCGCTAACAAAATTGTTCCTGTAACATGTGGTTCTTCATACAAAAACAAAGGTGTTCAAGAATTATTAAATGCAATTGTTGATTATATGCCATCACCATTAGATATACCACATATCAAAGGTGAAACATTAGATGGACAAGAAACAGAAGCAAAAACTTCTGACTCAGAACCATTTGCAGCATTAGCATTTAAAATTGCAACAGACCCATTTGTTGGAAAACTATGTTTCTTTAGAGTATATTCAGGTGTACTAGAATCTGGTTCAACTGTATTAAACTCTAGCAAAGACAAAAAAGAAAGAATCGGAAGAATTCTTCAAATGCATTCAAATCACAGAGAAGACATTGATAAAGTATATGCAGGAGATATTGCTGCTGCAGTTGGATTAAAAGATGTTACAACTGGTAATACTCTATGTGATCCAGATCACCCAATTATACTTGAATCTATGGAATTCCCAGAGCCAGTTATCGATATAGCAATTGAGCCAAAAGATAAAGCTGCTCAAGAAAAAATGGGAATTGCTTTAGGAAAATTAGCAGAAGAAGACCCAACATTTAAAGCTTATACAAACCAAGAAACAGGTCAAACAATTATTGCTGGTATGGGTGAATTACACTTAGACATTATCGTTGACAGATTAAAAAGAGAATTCAAGGTTGAATGTAATGTAGGTAAACCACAAGTTGCTTACAAAGAAACAATTAGAAACAAAGTTAGAGTACAAGGTAAATTTATCCGTCAATCAGGTGGTAAAGGACAATACGGTGATGTATGGTTTGAAATGGAACCATTAGAGCCAGGTAAAGGTATTGAATTTGAAAGCAAAATTGTCGGAGGAGCTGTACCAAAAGAATATATCAAACCAATTGAACAAGGAATGCGTGAAGCTGCTGAAAGTGGTATTCTTGCAGGATACCCAGTAATCGACTTCAAAGCTACATTAGTAGATGGTTCTTACCATGAAGTTGACTCATCAGAAATGGCATTCAAAATTGCAGCATCTATGGCTTTCAAAGAAGGTTGTAAGCAAGCAAAATCTGTTATCTTAGAACCAATTATGAAAGTAGAAATAACAGTACCAGAAGAATACATGGGAGATGTTATTGGAGATGTAAATGCTAGACGTGGAAGAATGGAAGGAATGGAAGCAAATGATGGAATGCAAGAAATCAGAGCATTTATTCCACTTTCAGAAATGTTTGGATATGCAACAGACTTACGTTCAAAAACACAAGGTAGAGGTTCATATTCTATGGAACCATCTCATTATGAAGAAGTTCCAAAATCAGTACATGACAATATTGTTGCTTCAAGAGCTAAAAAAGAAGCATAAATATAATTACAAAAAATACTTGCATTTTTTAATAAAATGTTATAAAATACAAGTGCAAAAATAATTAGTTATTAAATTTTAGTTAGTTGTGTGAACGAAACATACTCACAACTAACTGATACAACAAAGCAAAAAGGTTGTATCAAAAAATATAAATAGAGAGAAATCTCAAAGATAGGGAGGATTTTAAAATGGCAAAAGCAAAATTTGAAAGAACAAAACCACACGTTAATATCGGAACAATTGGTCACGTAGACCATGGTAAAACAACAACAACAGCTGCTATTACAAAATATTTAGGATTATTAGGAAAAGCTCAATATACAGCTTATGATCAAATTGATGGTGCACCAGAAGAAAAAGCAAGAGGAATCACAATTAACACAGCTCACGTTGAGTATGAAACAGAAAACAGACACTATGCACACGTTGACTGCCCAGGACATGCTGACTATGTTAAAAACATGATCACAGGTGCAGCTCAAATGGATGGAGCAATCTTAGTTGTATCTGCAGCAGATGGTCCTATGCCACAAACAAGAGAACACATTCTTTTAGCTAGACAAGTTGGTGTTAAATACATCGTTGTTTACTTAAATAAATGTGATATGGTAGATGATCCAGAATTATTAGAATTAGTTGAAATGGAAGTTAGAGACTTATTATCAAGCTATGATTTCCCAGGAGACGAAATTCCAATTATAAAAGGATCTTCATTACAAGTATTAGAGAGTTCATCAACAGATCCTAACGACCCAGTATATGCACCAATTAAAGAATTAATGGAAGCTGTTGATAGTTATATCCCAACACCAGAAAGACCAATCGATCAACCATTCTTAATGCCAGTTGAAGACGTATTCACAATTACTGGACGTGGTACAGTTGCAACAGGTAGAGTAGAAAGAGGAACAGTTAAACTTTCTGACGAAGTTGAAATCATAGGATTAACAACAGAAAGAAGAAAAACAGTTATTACTGGTGTTGAAATGTTCAGAAAATTATTAGATCAAGCAGAAGCTGGAGATAATATAGGAGCATTATTAAGAGGTATTGATAGAAAAGACATCGAAAGAGGTCAAGTTCTTGCAAAACCAGGAACAATCAATCCACATACAAAATTCACATCTGAAGTATATGTATTAACAAAAGAAGAAGGTGGAAGACATACACCATTCTTCAATGGATACAGACCACAATTCTATTTCAGAACAACAGATGTTACAGGTGTTATTGAATTAGCTGCTGGAACAGAAATGGTTATGCCAGGAGACAATGTATCAATGACAATCGAATTAATCACACCAATCGCTATTGAAAAAGGATTAAGATTCGCTATTCGTGAAGGTGGAAGAACAGTAGGTTCAGGAGTTGTTTCTGATATATTAGCATAGTTTATATTAAAATGTCGCATAATGCATTTTGCTTATGCGGCATTTTTGTATATTATTTATAAAAACCCTTGCTTTTTTATAAAAATAATAATAAAATAGGAGTAGCTTTTTTAAAATTACTAAGACAAATTAGGAGGATTGAGCATGAAAATAGTATTAGATGCTATGGGAGGCGACAATGCACCAGATGCCAATATAAAAGGTGCAGTAAATGCAATTAATAAAGTAAAAGCAGAAGTTATTTTAGTTGGAAAAGAAGAGGTTATTAGAAGCAAAGTAAAAGAGTTTTATGGAAAAGAATTAGAAGAAATTTCAGATAGATTAAAAATCAGAAATGCTACGGAAACAATAGAAATGGAAGATACACCAACACTTGCAATAAAACATAAAAAAGACTCATCAATGGTAGTGGGATTCAAAATGTTAAAGGAAGATGAAGGAGATGTTTTCATATCTGCCGGAAATTCAGGAGCTTTGTTAACTGGTGCAACTTTAATAGTTGGAAGAATAAAAGGAATAGATAGACCAGCTCTAGCTGGAATTTTACCTGCATATAAAAGTCAATTACTTTTAATAGATGCAGGGTCAAATACAAATTGTAAGCCGATTAACTTGTTACAATTTGCACAAATGTCTACTATTTATTTAAGAAATACATATGGAATAGAAAGACCAGCAATAGGACTTTTAAATATTGGAACAGAAGAAACAAAAGGAAATGAACTAGTTAAAGAAAGTTATAAGTTATTAAAAGAAAAATCAGAAGAACTAAATATCAACTTTGTTGGTAATGTAGAGGGAAGAGATGCGTTTTCAGGAAAAATTGATGCAATAGTAACAGATGGATTCACTGGTAATGTGTTTTTAAAAACAACTGAAGGATTAGGCAAATTTGTAAAAAGAAATTTAGTTGAAAGTTTTAAACAAAATATATTTACAAAACTTTCATATTTAATAGCAAGAAAACCAATAAAATCATTATCAAAATCTATGGATTACAAATCATATGGTGGAGCATTATTTTTAGGTGTAAAAAAACCAGTTGTAAAAGCCCATGGAAGCAGTGATGAGCTACTATTTGAGTATACAATTATCCAAGCAGAAAAATTTGTAGAAAATAAATCAGTTGATAAAATGATACAAGAATTTGACTCTAATGTATAAAAATTAAATTATTTTCAAAATTTACTTGACAAATATATAAACATATAATATAAATGAATTGTAAAACATAATAATAACAAATGAATAAATCATTTGCAAACTTGGGAGGAGGTGAACTCGGAGAATATGAGTTCAGAAGAAGTTTTAGAAAAAGTAAAAGGAATAATTGTTGAACAATTAGGTGTTGCAGATACAGCAGTAACTATGGAAGCATCTTTTATTGATGATTTAGGAGCTGATTCATTAGATATTGTTGAATTAGTAATGGCACTTGAAGAAGAATTTGACATCGAAATCCCAGATAGTGATGCTGAAAAAGTAGTAACAGTTGGAGATGTTGTAAATTACATAAAAGAAAATGTAAAATAAAAACAAAAAAGCTCTTCAAAACTAATTTTGGAGAGCCTTTTTATCACAAAGTTATTTTGTAGCAATAATCAAAAAATGACTTATAAAAATCTATTAAATAATCAAAAGTATCTTTTTTTTCTATACTATTTTTAGATAAAATATCATAATTATATGATAAATCATCATTAATTTTAAGTTCTAAAGTTCCAAGTTTTGTGTTAGCAGAAACAGGGCTATTTAAAATTTTATCACAATTAACTGTAATTTTTAAATTCTCTAATTCATCATTTCTAAGAGCTACGTAAGTAGGGTTTGAATTAGTATTCATATAAGGTTCTATATTATTAGATACACCTTTAATTACAGTAAAATAATTAGTATTTTCATTTTTCCATTTTTCAAATTTTGATTTTACTATATCTTCTATATTCACCATTTTATAGTTTTTAAATGCATATTCTATTAATTTAACACTATCTTGTGTTCTAAATTTTTTTGTATCTGCACCTAGTACCACAGAAATAACATCTAAATCTCCTCTTTTACAACTAGATACTAAACATCTATTAGCACCATTAGTAAAGCCGGTTTTTACGCCATATACTCCGTTTAAATTACCAAGTAATTCATTAGTATTATTTATATTCTTAGGATTTCCATTTAGTAAAACCGTATAATTTTTAGTCCCAACAATTTTTGCAAAAGTAGAATTTTTAAGGGCATAATCTGTAAGAAGTGCAAGTTCATAAGCTGTTGTATAATGTTCATCTTCATCTAGGCCATGAGGTGTAACAAAATGAGTATTATTAAGACCTAATTCTTCAGCTTTTTTATTCATTAGTTCTGCAAAGCCAGAAACACTTCCACCTACATGTTCGCTTAAAGCAACTGCTGCATCATTTCCAGAACAAAGCATCAATCCATATAATAAATGTTCAACAGTAATTTTACATCCAGTAGTTAATCCAAGCCTCGAACCTCCAGTATTAGCTGCTTTTTTAGAAACTTCTACTACATCTGCTAAATTGCTGTTTTCTAAAACCACTAAACAGGTCATAATTTTAGTAGTAGAGGCCATCTTTACTTTGTTTAATGGATTTTTTCCATACAAAATTCTTTTACTGTTTCTATCTATTATTACGCAAGATCTGGAATTTAAATTTAAATCTTTATTAATATCACTAAAAGTTTCTTGTGATAATACTTCATTTATATTGTTATAATCTTCTAAATCTTCATCATCTACTGCATAAGAAAAATTAAATATAAATATAGAAATAAAAACACATAAGATAAACATAGAAACTATTTTTAATTTTTTCAACTTAAATCACCTATATAAAATATATTTTTAATTAAGTTAAATATGATAACAAAATAGAAAGGAGTAGTTTTTTGAAAATTCAAGAAAAAGTATCAAACTTAATCTTTCCACAAGTATGCGGAATATGTGGAAAGATAAATCAAAATTCTTTGTGCCCAAAGTGTAATCTTTTGTTAAAAAAAGAAGCCAATTTTGAAATTCAAAAATATAATTACGAAGTTTTTGAAAACCATTATTATATCTTTAAATATGAAAAGTTTGCAAGACAAGTTATAATAGACTATAAATTCAATGAAAAGTCATATTTATACAAAACATTAGTAAATTTTTTAAGAAATAACAAAAAATTCTTTCAAAATTTTAAAAGATATGATACAATTATTCCAGTTCCAGTAAGTAAGAAAAGAATGAAGCAAAGAGGTTATAATCAAAGTAAGTTAATTGCTAAAGAGATGGCCCAATATATGGGGATAGATTGCATTTGTGATTGTTTAATAAAAAAGGTAGATAACAAACCACAAAGTACATTAGATAAAGAGCAAAGAATGTTAAACCCTATAGGTGTATATAAGCTTAAAAATGGGTACAATTTAGAAGGAAAAGAAATACTTTTAATAGATGATATATACACAACTGGAAGTACAGTAAAAGAATGTTGTAAAATTATAAATAAAGCAAAGCCTAAGAAAATAGATATATTTACTATAGCAAAAGATTAATTTAGGAAGGAGAAGAACAATGGAAGATTTAGTGGAAAGCATACTAGACTATGTAAGATCAGATTATACAGATTATGCAATTATGATAAATGGAGAGTGGGGTTCTGGTAAAACACACTTTTGGAATAATAAAATAAAAAATAAAATTGAATCTATGAAATTAAATGGTAAAAACTTTACTACTATTTATATGTCTTTATACGGAATCTCTAACCTAGAAGAAATTAGTAAAAAAATATTTATTGAAACAACACAATTAATGGATAAGAACCTAAGAAAATTCATGGACTCTAATGAACAAAAAACAATTCCTGAATATGCAAAAACAGGTATTGATATGGCAAACTTCTTTGGCGTAACACAAAATGGTGATAAAGTAGACTATGGAGAATTTTTCTCAACAGATGACAAAGTACTTTGTTTTGATGATCTAGAAAGAGCAAATGTAGACGTTATAGATATCTTAGGATATATCAATAACTTCGTTGAACATGACCACATAAAAACAATTATTATATGTAATGAAAAAGAACTTTCTACAAAACTAAAAAGCTCTAATTTAGAGATGAAAACATTTATCGCGACTTATCTTTTAGATAAACAAGACGAACTAATAAAAGCAGACAAGCCTTTAGTTGAAAAAATCCAAGAAAAAATTGCAAATGTATTTGATAAAGCAAATGATTATGAAAGAATTAAAGAAAAACTAATAGGTGAAACTTTTGAATATGCACCTAAATTTGATTATATTATAAACGGTATTTTAATGAGATATGAAAATGATCCTGATTTAATTCGCTTTCTAAGACAAAATACAAATCTTATTATTTTAACTTTTAATAGAAGTGGAACAAGAAACCTAAGAATTTTAAAACATGCACTAAATGATTTTAAGAAAATATATGAGATGGTAAACAAAGAATACCCAAATACAAACCATAGGGTTATGCAAACAATGCTTATATTTACAATAGCTATATCTTTTGAAATAAAAGCAGGAAAAATAACAAAAGATAAATTTATGAACATTAGAGATAATGAAGAATATAAATCAATTTTAGTATCTTCTAGAATACTTATGGATAATAGACAATTCTATATCAAAGAATTTGATAGTAATTACTACTATAATTTTAAATCTGAATATAGATTCTTTAAGTTTATAGAGTATTATGTAAGAACAAGAATCTTTGATATGAAGCTATTTAAAGATAATATGGAAACAATTAGAAATACAATTGATACTGAAAATCTACCAGCATTTAAAAGGTTACTTACAGAAGAATATTGGAAAATACCAGATGACCAATTTACAAAAGTTATAAATGAAATCGTCGAAGACGTAAAAGCAGGAAAAATTAAATTAATAGATATAGTAAAACTATATGCTTATTTTAGTTATTTTGCTAAAAAAGGTTTAATTGATTATGAATTAAAAGATATAAAAAATCTATTTATTAATGGTATGAATTTATCATCCTTAACATCAGAATATTGTGAGAATACTCAAGAAGAATTGGGGAAAATTGCAATTGACGAAGTTGCAGAAGACATGGATGATATTTTAAAACATTTCTATTCATTAAATGAACAATTACTAGATAAACAATATAGAGAAAAGGCAGATGAATTGTTTAAAAATATTCCAATGAAAATGGAACAATTTTATGAAAAATTTGATAGAGAATGTATGGATATACCAATATTTAAATATTACGATACATTTCAATTATTCCAAAGATTATCATGCGCAAGTAATGAAGACATTGTTTTAATTAAGGAAAAACTTATAGACAGACAAAAGAAATTCCCAAAAGAGATAGAACCTGAAATGAAAAATATGAAACAATTAAAACAAGTTATAGACGATTACTTAAAAGGTAGAGATGCGACAATTAAAAATGTAATGCTTAAAGAATTTTCAAAAGAGGTAGGAAATATTTTAGATAAATATAAAATAAGAAAGGTAGAAGTAGAAGAGTAAAGCCAAATAATTACATTGACAAAGGTTAGATATAAATATAAAATAAAATTAAGAAATAATCTCAAAAATAATTACAATAAAAAAAAGGAATGGTATTAATAGTGAAAGCTAAAGATAAGAAAATTAAAGTAACTTTAAAAAATATAATATACTTGTCTATTGCATTAATTATACTTCTCCAGCTATTTGTGTTTTATAATTATTACTTTGTAAAAAATGAGTCTTATGCAAGAGAAACAAATGCCGATGTAGAAGAAGTACAAATTAGTAAAGCAAAAAAGATAGATATAGATGAATTCTTAGAAAATACAATAGATGATAGTACAAAAGAAGAATATGTTGTAAATGAAGAAGTCCTTGAGTATCTTACAAAGTATATGACAAATAGTAGTTTACCTAAAGGGACCGTTCAGGTAGTCCAAGAGGGAAGACAGGGGCTTCAAGAAATAACTAAAAAAATGGTTTATCAAAATGGTGAAATGGTAAGCGAAGAACAAGTAGGAGCTAAAGTTACAAAAGCATCTGTTAATAAAATAGTAGAAATTGGTACAGCATCTTGGGCATCAAATTATAAGGTAAAAGTTGGAGATACTGTTTATGTTACATCAGATAGACTAGGTGTTATGGTAGAACCGAGTGAAGCATCACAAAAAATTGCAACATTATCTAGAGGAGATACACTTAGTGTACAAGAAATACTAAATGATTGGTACAGAGTAAAAGGCGAGAGTACAAGAGGATATGTAAAAATAGAAAATACTACATATATAAATCCAAACCAGGAAAATAATGGTGGCTCATCTAATGAAACTGGACAAAGCAAACAAAGTTTAATGTCAAAATTAAGCTTTAATATGGCTTTAAATAAACCAAGTGGATTAACTTTAGAGCAATTTAAAAAAGTACTAAAAGATGATAAAGATAAAAACAATATATTTGAACAAAACGCAGAATATTTTTATTATATAGAAAAACAGTATAATATTAATGGTGTATTTGTCGCAGCCATTGGTATTCATGAAAGTGCATGGGGCACATCTAAAATAGCACGTGATAAGTGTAATTTATTTGGATATGGAGCATATGATTCAAATCCATACAATGGAGCATACAGTTTTTCTGATTATTCAGAAAGTATAGATTTAATTGCAAGAGTTTTGGTTAAATATTATTTAAATCCAAAAGGGACAAGCATCTATGGGGGAGAAACAGCGCAAGGTACATATTATAATGGACCAACTTTAAGTGGAGTTAACACAAAATATGCAACAGATAAAAATTGGGCAAATGGTGTATATACACATATGACATACTTATATAACAAATTGTAATACGGTAAGTTTTTTGTTTAAAAAATATAGACAATCACGAAAATATATGTTAATATATTAAGTGATGTCTATATTTTATATTTGCATAAATTATAATTAAATATGCAGGTATGCTGGAACTGGCAGACAGGATGGTCTCAAAAACCATTGTCCTTGTGGCGTGTGGGTTCAAGTC
>CANQEA010000043.1 GCA_947594095.1 uncultured Clostridia bacterium
TGAGGAAATAATATGGATAGAATGAAAACATTCTTCATATATGCTTTAATTATAGTTGGGTTTTATCTGTTTTCAAACCTTCTAATTGAAGTAGGCCTAAACTCTAGATATAAAGATATCCAAAGAACAGATAATTTAACACAAGTTGGAATCTATCAAGCAGAAGCAACAAAAGTTAATGGAAGAATACGTGGAACTATTACAAATTCTGAACCTGAAGAATTAAATGGAAAATATGTAAAAATTGAATTTTTCTCTAAACGAAATGTATCTTTAGGTAATAAATACATAGAAGTAATTAGCCTAAAAGAAAAAGAAACTGCACCATTTGAAATATTTTTTAAATTAAAAGATGTAGCAACATATAATGTGTCAATTGTAGATGAAAAAGACCCAGAAACTGAAATAGAACTAATACCCAAAGATTTAACAAAACAAGAAATTTTAGTTGCAACTTTTCTAACATTTATAATGTTTTGGTAAAATAATCCAATTTTGCACTTGAATTTTATTGACAAATGTAACATATTGTGCTAAAATTAGTATAAAATAGATAGAGGAAGAATTATTTTTAGATAACTTCTATTCACGCAATGATTAGTATTCATGAACGCATGAACAAAAAAAGCCCCAGAATCTTGGCTTCTCTGGGACTTTTTTTCTAGCCTATTTCCTTCAATATGTCAATCGGATTAACATAAAAAGTCTTATTATTTCTGTATATTACCATTCCCGGTTTTGCACCAGCTGGTTTTTTAACATATTTTATTTCACACATATCTACTGCCACATTAGAAGAATTTCTAGCTTTACTATGTTTTGCACAAATTTCTGCACATTTTGTTAAAACAGATTCATCAGGAGTAGCTTTATTTTGAAGGAGCAGTACAGCATGACTTCCATGAAAATCTTTTGTGTGAAACCATAAATCTGTTTTCTTAGCATATTTTAAAGTTAATGTATCATTTTCTTTATTGTTTCTTCCAACTAACAAAGTATATCCGTCTATTTGATATTTAATAGGGTTAAAAGAAACTTGTTTATTTTTTGTAAATTTTGATTTTTTAACACTCTTATTTTGCTTTTTTTGATATTTACCCAAACTATCCTTAAAAATAGAACTCTCACAAATTTCTTCAAAGATGGTTTCAATTTCTTCTATTGAAGAGCAATTCTCTAATTCATAGATAACACTCTCTATATAATTCAACTCATTTTGTGTTTCTTCTTTTTGAGTAGACACTATTTCTAAAGCATTTTTTAACTTATTATATTTTTTAAAAAACATTTTAGCATTTATACTTGGAAAGTAACGCTTATCTAGTGTAATTGTAATTTCTTTATTATTATCATAGTAATTTTCAAGTGTGATTTCAGATAAATTTTTATTAGGAATTTTATATAAATTAGCAGTAATTAATTCACCATATAATTTATAAATTTCCATATTATCGCAATCTTTTAGTTTTTGATTAATATTACTTAATCTTTTACTATATTTTTTTAATGTCTGTAAAATTAGTTTTAATATACTATCTCTATATGTTTTAAAATCTTCCGAGCTTTCTTTTTCATAGTAATAGTCATCTAACCAGAAATTAAGGTGGAATCTATCTTTGTTTTCGTCACCAACTGTTAAAAAATAATCTTTCTTATTTGCATTCTGTATTTTTTCAAATGTTAGATTATCTAAATTTGTACATTTTGCAATATGAGATATTTTATTATAGATAGATAAAAGAGATTTATCATCTAAATTATTTAAGTTTTCATATACAAAAGATTTGCTAATTCCGTTATATGTGTTACTAATTAAGGATGGTAAATCTTTATTATTTTCTGATTCTTTTAAAGTATTCTCAAATTCTTCAAAATTTGATACTTCTAAAAAATTCTCTTTTGATATTTCAGGAAACTCATATCTTAAATGTGGAGCGACTGTTGATGTATGGCGTAAACTATCAATAATTTTTGAATCTGTATCTAACAAAATTATATTACAGTGCTTACCCATAAGTTCAATTATTAATCTTTTATTAATAATATCATCAACTTCATCAAACCCTTCAAAATCAATAATTACAATTCTTTCTAGATTATTTGTTGTAAAGTGTTTGATACGTAATCCTAGCAAATGTTTGCGAAGAACCATACAAAAATTAGGCGCAACTTGTGGATTAGATTTTGGGTGTGTTGTTAGATGCATTCTATAATTTTGACTATCAGTACAAATGGCTAGTAAATAGTTTGAACCATCTTTATAAAAACCAAGTAAGACATCATTTTTAGAGGGCTGGAAAATCTTATCGATTCTAGCCCCCGAAAGTTCCTCTAATTCTTGTGCAATTGATTTTGTAACAATGCCATCATATGCCATATAATAAGTCCTCTTTCCTTATAGATTTTTTATATAAAAATTTTTGTTATAATTTAACATAATTTTAAAATTATTGCAAGTACTTAGTACAAAAATATTTTTTTAATTAAAAATATTGTATATTATTAAACATAGGAGATAAACAAAAAAGCAGATGTGTGTGTTATCACTTTACTACATAGCTTGGCTATGAGAAAGTGAGGTGGTGTTTATGAGATTTATATTATTTTTAATATATACATTAATGTTTTCATTAACCATAAACGTAGCCTTATTGACAGTTTTATACATAAATTGGACTAATAAGGAATAAATAAAAACACTACATTATGCTTTGCACGGCAATGTAGTGTTTATCAATTAATATTGGTAACGTACATTTCTGTATGTTTATTTCCTATTTATATTATACACATTTTCAGTTATTTTGTCAATAATTTCTAAATGAAATCTTAGTGATTTAAAATATTATTTTGTGATTTTATAGGAAAATTCTAAATTTATTTACCGTCTATAAAATTATCAACTTTTTTGATAAATATTACATTTTCTATTATATTTATAATACCATAAGCTACAATTACTATTCCAATTGTTTGAAGAACTGCACCAGTATTTACTAAAATATAAATACTTGCAATAATCAATGCAATTGATAAAAGTAAAGATACAACCCATAACTTAGATTTATAATCTTTCCATACAATAGTTGTTTGTAAATTAACAATACCACTATATAAAATCCAAATTGCAATTAAAATCCTAAAAAATGAAAGTATAGTAGAAGCACAAAACATAATGATAATTCCTACAATAATTGCAACTATTGATATAGCTAATAAATAGTTGTTTCCTTTATCTACTGTAAAGTAATCAATTAGTTTTAAACCACCTATTATAATGAATATTAAACCTAAAACTACTGCTATCATAGATGTTATTAGCTCAGGATTTGCAATAAACATAGCTCCTAACAAAATAAAGATTAAAGACAAAATAATATCTGTCCAAGTTGATTTTTTTAAAAACTTTTCTAACATAAATATCCCTTCTTTTCTATAGTTTATATTGGTATTTTATCACTAATCTTATAAAAAGTAAACATTTTTTGATGTTTTTTGGGATGGGGTCAAAAAACATCAGAATAAAAAAGTTTAATATAAAGTTAAAAAAGTTTCAATGAAAATCTTTAAAACTTATTGACAAAGAAAAAGATTATGCTTAAAATAAAGGTGAAGTAAAAATAAGAAAAATGCAAATAAGATAAAAATGCGAAAAAATAAGGAATGTTAAATCTTTAAGTATAGCACTTAAAGATTTTTTTGTATATTAATTATAATTAAATTATAACATTAAAAACTAGTATTTTCATAGAAATTCTCTCTACATATTTAATAAAACATTTTTTTAATATTTATACATAAAATGCTTATAATTATTGATAAATCAATAGTTATAAGTATTTTTTATTATCTTTAAGTGCTATACTTAAAGATAAAAATCGACAAAAAATATTGACAATAAAACTAACTATTCATATAATAAAATTGATACATAGTAAAAATAGTTCTTAATATTGTATAGAAAAAATAATATTTCTATATTAAATTATATAATTATTATTCCTTAGAATAATAATGCCAAATAAGGTAACAATAACAAAAGAAGGAAAGGAGAAAAACATGTTAAAAAAAGAAAAAACGAACAAAAAAAAGAAGTACAAAAATGTAAAGACAAAAAACAAAGGTATTACTTTAATTGCATTGGTGATAACCATTATAGTAATCCTAATTCTTGCTCGGAGTAAGTATTAACACACTATTTGGAGATAATGGGTTACTTACAAAAGCAGACCAGGCAAGAGTAACAAACGAAAAAGCAGGAATACAAGACAGAATAGAAACAGAAGTACTGGCAAGCTATGGAACAGATGGAAAAATCGATTTTAAACAATTAAATAGCAATTTAAAAGCACGTATTTCTGGTATAACGCATGATGGAAAATCTTTAGATGATAACCCAATAACAGGATTGCCAGCAACAGTAGTGGTAGACGGATATGAAATAGAAATAAAAGGCGATACAAAAGAAATTGCAGAAGAAACATTTAAACCAGAAGATTTAACATTTGATCCAGATGCTGAACAACCAAACGCAAAATATTATGGAAACGAAGTAACGGCAAAACCAGAAAGTGGAGCACAACTAGCAGGAGGAACATGGAGATTATTTTATCAAGATAATGATTACACATATATAATACATGATGAATTAATATCTCAATCATCACTATCGTCACTATACGGAACTAAATACGATAATAGAACAGTTGGATCAATAGGACAAATATTGAATCCAATGTTAAAAAAGACTGAAGACCAAGCTAGAGAGTTCTTTGATTTGACAAGCAATAAAAATGCAAATTTGAAAGGAGTAGCTTACCTAACAGATCCAGATAACTGGAAAGAATACTCAAATGGAATAGATGGAGCATTATTTGCAATAGGAGGTCCGACGATAGAATTATTTAGAGCATCATTTAATGGTGCCAAAAAGGCGAGTGCTACTGGAATGGAGAATGCAACAGAAATATCAAAATTTACAATTGGGAATAATGGGTACAGCAGCTCGAGTATTTCGTTAGAAAGTGAATGGTGTAACGGTATTTATAGGAAAGGAGATTCGGGATATTGGTGGCTGGCTTCGCCTAACGCCTCCGTGCGGCTACTACTTGTGGTTTGTAAACGATTCCGCCCGGCTGTTTACTCTTCACCAAGATCACCGTCGATATTTCGGTTCGCCCTTTGGTTTGTTTCCAAACATCTGTATTCAAAGAATTATATAAATTTTAGAAAAATAAACTATTATGTAAATTTACACGCAGATTAGAAAAAAATAGATAAATGGCACTGGCAGGCTTCCAGGTCTGTAGGTGGCCCCGCGATATTTGAAGGTGGAAATATGGGAAAAGTTAACATGGTAAGAAATATAAAAGAGATACACCCGAGGGCAGTAATACTGTTAAAAGTTGGGGCATTTTGTGAAGCATATGGAAGAGATTCATATATATTGTCATATTTATTTGGGTATCAAGTAAAACAAAAGGGAAATAATGATATACCAAAGACAGGTTTTAGTAAGAAAGCGTTACCAAAAGTTCTGTCAAGGCTAGAAGAAGAAAAGATAGATTTTTCTTTAAATTTCATTGACAAAATATGGAATATGTGTTATTATAATTATAGCAATTGCATGCAATATCAATTCAATGATGTGTTAAAAAGACTAGGAAGTCCGTTAAACTTTTCCTAGTCTTTTTCTTTGTTGCTATTTACTCAATTGTTTTATTATGTAATAAATCAATATAAGTTTCAGCAACTCTGCAATATCTTTCAATGATGTGTCCCTCCTTTCTGCCACTGAGAAAGTAGGCCTGTATATTTTACCATATTTTTCCATAAACAGCAATGACTTTTGTAAATTTTCTTGACAAATTGTATATAACATAGTATAATGTTAACCGTAGTTAACATTTATTTAAAATAATTATTTAAATTGTTTTTGAAAGGATATAATAAATATGGTATCAAAATCACTAGAAGAATATTTAAAAACAATGTATGTATTAAAAAAACAAAATGGAAATGTAAGAGTTACAGATATAGCAAATAAAATGAATTGTACAAAGGCAAGTGTTAATAAAGCAATACATAATTTAAAAGACAACAAATTACTTGACTACGAATCATATGGCACAATTGAGCTTACTAAAGAGGGAGAGAATCTTGCCAAAAAAATTTTAGAAGCTTATGATATTGTTTATTTGTTTTTAAAAGATGTATTAAACATAGATGAAGAAGAAGCAGCACAAGAAGCGGAAAAAATAAAACTTGCTATTAAAGATGAAACAATTAACAAACTAGCAAAATATGTTCATAAGGTACTGGACTTAAGTAATTTGGATTGTAATTACGATATTAATCAAGAGAGGTGCAGAACTTGCACCAAACGAAAGAAAAACAAAAAATAATTAATAGAACGAAAGGAATGAGATTTACTGTGAGTAAAGAGTTATTAGAAATAAAAGATTTATATGTAAATGCAGAAGAAAAGGAGATTTTAAAAGGAATAAACTTAAAAATAAACAAAGGTGAGATTCATGTCATTATGGGACCTAATGGTTCTGGAAAAACAACAACAGCAAATGCAATTTTAAATAATCCTGCATATAAAAAGACAAATGGAAAAATTTCTTTTGAAGGACAAGACATTACAAATTGTTCAACAGATGAAATAGCAAGAAAAGGAGTTTTTATGTCTTTCCAACTACCAGAAGAAATACCAGGAGTGTCTGTTACAAATTTCTTAAAATATGCTAAAAATAAAATAACAGGAGAGCCTGTAAAAATATTTAGCTTTAAGGAAGAATTAAAAAAACACATGGAAGAGTTAAACATGAATGCTAAAAACATGGAAAGAAGCTTAAATGTAGGATTTTCTGGTGGAGAAAAAAAGAAAAACGAAATATTGCAAATGTTAGTTTTAAATCCAAAACTTGCTATTTTAGATGAAACAGATTCTGGGCTTGATGTAGACAGCATTAGAACTGTATCAAAAGGTATAGAAATGTTCAAAAATGATGAAAATGCAGTTTTAATTATTACTCACAACACTAAAATTTTACATAGTTTAGATGTTGACTATGTGCATGTTTTAGTTGATGGTAAAATTGTAAAAACAGGGACTCAAGAACTAGCAATAGAAATTGAAAATAATGGATATTCTAATTACAAAAAATAGTGGAAATCTAGCCAAAGAGCTCTGGCTGACTTATGTGAGTTTTATGAAAGGAATTAAAACAATGAGTAAAACTAATTTAGAAGAAATGAACAGAAATATTTATGACATAAAAAATAAAGACGAATATGAATTTAAAATAAAAAAAGGTCTAACAAAAGAAATAATAGAAGAAATATCTAAACAAAAAAATGATCCTGAATGGATGAAAGAATTTAGATTAAAAGCATTAGACGTATACAATAGTCTAGACCTTCCAACATGGGGACCAGATATTTCTGAACTGAATATGGATGAAATTGCAACATATGTAAGACCTAAAACTAAATTAAATAACTCTTGGGAAGATGTGCCTGAAGATATAAAAGATACTTTTGATAGATTAGGAATTCCAGAAGCAGAAAAAACATCGCTAGCAGGAGTTGGCGCACAGTACGATTCAGAAGTCGTTTATCATAGTATGAAAGAAGACTTAATGAAACAAGGAGTTATTTATACTGACATGGAAACAGCAGTAAGAGAATATCCTGAACTTGTAAAAGAACATTTTATGAAGTGTGTTCCAGTTAATGACCATAAATTTGTAGCTTTACATGGTGCAGTTTGGTCAGGTGGCTCTTTTGTATATGTTCCAAAAGGTGTAAAAGTAGATATCCCTTTACAATCATATTTTAGATTGAATTCACCAGAATCAGGTCAATTTGAGCATACTTTAATTATAGTAGAAGAAAATGCAAGTTTGCATTTTATTGAAGGATGTAGTGCACCAAAATACAACAAAGTTAATTTACATGCAGGGTGTGTTGAATTATATGTAAAAGATAATGCATATCTAAGATATTCTACAATTGAAAATTGGTCTAAAAATATGCTTAATTTAAATACTAAAAAAGCAATTGTAGGTAAAAATGCAAAAATGGAATGGGTATCTGGTTCATTTGGATCTAAGATATCTATGTTATACCCTATGAGTATATTAAATGGAGAAGGAGCAAAAACTGAATACACAGGAATTTCTTTTGCGGGAAAAGGACAAAACTTAGATAATGGATTCAAAGTAATTCACAATAGCCCAAATACATCAAGTTTAGTTAATGCAAAATCAATTTCTAAAAATGGTGGAAAATGTACTTATAGGTCTTTAGTTAGAATTAGCGAAAATGCTAAAAACTCAAAATCATCAGTATCTTGTGAATCTTTAATGCTAGATGATATTTCTATTTCAGATACAATCCCAGTAAATGATATACAAACAGATGAAGTAGAATTTTCTCATGAAGCTAAAATTGGAAAGATTAGCGATAAAACGATATTCTATTTAATGAGTAGAGGGCTATCAGAAGAAGATGCAAAAGCTATGATAGTAAGAGGTTTTGCTTATCCAATTTCTAAAGAGTTGCCAGTAGAATATGCTGTTGAAATGAATAATTTGATTAACCTAGAATTGGAAGGCGCAATAGGATAGGAGATGAAACAATGCAAACTTTAAAATTAAATGAAACACCTGTAAGAACGGCTAAAAATTTTAATATAAACAACATTACTATTAAAGATATAAACATAGATGAAGTAAAGCCTTTTAATAATGTTGAAATTAAAGCAAATAATAAAGTTAATATAAAAGAATCAATTGAAAAGGACTATAACTTAAGTTATGGGTTAGGGGAAGTTTTAACAAAACAAGTAAAAGAAAATGCAAATAAAAAAATGAGTTTTACAATTGAAAATAAGCAAGACAAAGAAACTGAAGTTATATTCAAGTTAGACGATAAAAATCCTATCTTAGTAGATGATATTGAAATAATTGCAAAAGAAGGAAGTAAAGGAACTATTATAATAAAATATGAAACTAAAGGAAATGTTGAAGGATTTCATAATGGAATAATTAGAGTATCTGCTTCCAAAGATGCTGATATTAACGTTATAATTGTTAATTTACTAAATGATAAATCAAATCATTTTATAAGTATAGAAAATAAATTAGAAGAAAATGCTAAACTAAATTATTGCATGGTTGATTTTGGTGGTAAAAATAGCGTTATTAATTATTATTCTAATTTAATCGGAGATGAAGCTCAAAATAAAATAAACACAATTTATTTAGGAAAAGAAAATCAAGTTTTAGACATTAACTATATTGGTGAATTAAGAGGAAAAAAATCTGATATTGAAATAGAAGTACAAGGGGCTTTAAAGGATAAAGCAAAAAAACATTTTAAAGGAACAATAGATTTCAAAAAGGGGTGTAAAGGATCAAGTGGAAATGAAAATGAAGCTTGTATGTTATTATCAGATACTGCAAAATCAATTGCGCTTCCAATGCTTTTATGTTCTGAAGAAGAAGTCGAAGGAAATCATAGTAGTTCTGCAGGTAAAATTGGAGAAAAAGAATTGTTTTACATTATGAGTAGAGGTTTTGAACTAAAAGAAGCTATGAAACTTATGGTTAGAGCAAGATTTAACAAGATTTTAGAAAATATCAAAAATGAAAGTCTAAAAGAAGAAATATTAGAAGAAATAGATAGGAGATTGGACTAATTAAGGAAGTTTAAAGACTAATACAACTAAGATAGTTTAATAATATAAGGAGATAGTGATGAATCAAGAAGAGATAATAAATGATTTTCCGATTTTAAGGAATAGAAAAATTTCATATTTAGATAGTGGTGCGACAACTCAAAAGCCAACACAAGTATTAGAAGCTGTGAAAGAGTTTTATGAAATGTATAATGCAAATCCACATAGAGGAGCATATTCATTAAGCATTGAAGCAACTCAAAAATATGAAGAAACTAGAAAAAAGATAGCGAATTTTATAAATAGTAGACATTCAGAAGAAATTATCTTTACTAAAAATGCAACAGAAGCATTCAATTTAATAGCATATTCATATGGAATGGAAAAATTAAAGAAAGAAGATGAAATAGTAATATCTATTATGGAGCATCATTCTAATTTAGTGCCTTGGCAGAAAGTTAGCAAAAAAACTGGATGTAAACTAAAATATATGTATATAAATGATAATTTCGAAATACCAGAAGAAGAAATAAAAGCAAAAATTACAGACAAAACAAAAATAGTTTCAATTACACATGTATCAAATGTTTTAGGAACAATAAACAATATAAAAGAAATTATTGATTATGCCCATAAAAAAGGTGCAATTGTTATTTTAGATGCAGCCCAAAGTATCCCTCATATGAAAATTGATGTGCAAGAACTAAACTGTGATTTTATGGCATTTTCTCGGACATAAAATGCTTGCACCACTTGGAATAGGTGTGCTATATGGAAAAAAAGAAATACTAAATGAAATGAGTCCATTTTTAATGGGTGGTGATATGATAGAATATGTACATGAACAAGAAACAACTTTTGCTCCACTTCCTAATAAATTTGAAGCAGGTACACAAAATGTTGAAGGGGTAATTGGGCTAGGAGCAGCAATAGATTATATAGAAAAAGTTGGATATGATAATATTCAAAAAATAGAACAAGAAGTAACTAATTATGCAATAGAAGAACTAAAAAAATTGGACTTTTTAGAATTATATTTAACTCCAAATCAAGAAAATCATTGTTCAGTAATTTCTTTTAATATAAAAGGTGTACATCCACATGATGTTGCAAGTATATTAGACTCACAAAATGTATGTGTTAGGTCTGGAAATCACTGTGCACAACCACTTATGAGATTTTTAGGGATAGATTCTACTTGTAGAGCAAGTTTTTATTTTTATAATACAAAAGAAGATGTAGACAGGTTAGTACAAGCATTAAACAAAGCATACGATATGTTCAGCAAATACATGCGAAAGTAATCTATTAGTTCGTAAAATAAAACTGCTATCGGCATATTTGCATAAAGTTAAAAACATATTATATTATCTTACGGTTGGTAGCCTCCTTCAAGCATAAGTGCATAGACTTGTAAGCTATGTATTTTATGCTTACGAATCTATGCATTTATGCTAATCTAGCTTAAATGTAAATTACGAAAGAGGGAGGCGTAGCTATGAAATTAATAATTATATTATTAGTATTAGTAGCAATCTTTTTAGTAATGGCATTTTTAATACATATTTGTTCAAAAAACAATTACGTATTAAGATACTGTTCTAAAAAAAGAAAAATTGAGATTTATCCCACAGATAAATCTCATACCCAATCACTAAGATAAGGGCAAAGCTCTTATCTTTTTATATTATTATATTATCATATAAATAATAAATTGTCAATAATAAAAATTTGGAGGTCACATGGAAGATTTAAATGATGTTTATAATGAATTAATTATGGAACATAGCATGAATTCATATAATAAG
>CANQEA010000044.1 GCA_947594095.1 uncultured Clostridia bacterium
GAAATTGTTATGTTAGCATATATTAAAGGAAAATTAGAAATGAAAATGACAGGCTATATCGTAATAGATGTAGGAGGATTAGGATACAAAGTATATATGTCAGACGTTGGAATAGAAAAAATAGGAAACATAGGAGATACTGTAAAAGTACATACTTACTATAAAGTAAGAGAAGACGATATAAGCATATTTGGGTTTAATACTTTAGAAGAACTAAAAATGTTTGAACTATTAATTAGTGTAAGTGGAGTAGGGGCAAAGACTGCTTTAGCAATGCTAGCTGCATGTGAACCTTCTGAATTTGCTTATGCAGTAATAACTGATGATGTTAAAACTTTAACTGGAATACCAGGAATAGGTGCAAAATCAGCACAAAGAATTATTCTAGAATTAAAAGACAAAATCAAAAAAGAACAACAAATAACAGAATTAAACGAAGTAAGCAAGGGAAAAGTAGAAGGAAAATTGCATAAAGCAATGGAAAATAGCCAGAAAGTTGAAGAAGCAATGGCAGCTCTTCAAGTGCTTGGATATAACAAAAAAGAAATTGAGAAAGCTTTTGAAAAAATTGATAAAACAGATATAGGAACAGAAGAATTAATTAGAAAGTCATTATCACAATTAAGCAGAAATTAAAATAAAAAGGAGAAAAAATGAACAGTAATGAACCATTAGCTTATAGAATAAGACCTAGAACTTTAGAAGAATATGTAGGTCAGGAGCATGTTATTCGGGAAAGACAAAATTTTATATCGTACAATAAAAGCAGACAGATTATCTAGCATTATTTTATTTGGCCCTCCTGGATGCGGAAAAACTTCACTTGCTAAAGTAATTAGTGAAACAACTAAATATAAATTTTATAAAATAAATGCTGTTACAGCTGGTGTTGCTGATATAAAAAAGGTTATAGAAGAAACACAAAATTATATGTTAAATCCAGCAGGTAAAAGTATATTATTTATAGATGAAATTCATCGTTTTAACAAGCTACAACAAGATGCACTTTTACCATTTGTAGAAAATGGAACAATAATTTTAATTGGGGCTACAACTGAGAATCCATATTTTGAAGTAAACAAAGCTTTAATATCAAGATCTATGGTGATTAAATTAGAACCATTAACACAAGAAAATATTTTTCAAATTTTAAAAAATGCATTAGAAAGAAAAGATGGTTTAGGAGAATATCAAATTAAAATAGAAGACGAAACATTAAGAAAACTTGCAATAATTAGTAATGGAGATGTAAGAACAGCACTAAATGGATTAGAGGTAGCTGTACTTACAACAAATATGGAAAAAGACGGGTTTATACATATCACAGATGAAATAATAAAAAACAGTGTACAAAGCAAAAAAGCTATTTTTGACAAAAATGGAGAAGCACATTATGATAATATTAGTGCATTTATTAAATCAATGAGAGGTTCTGATCCAGATGCGGCAGTTTTTTATTTGGCAAGGGCCTTACATGGTGGAGAAGACCCAATGTTTTTAGCAAGAAGAATTGTAATGTGTGCATCAGAAGATGTAGGAATGGCAAATCCAAATGCATTAGTAGTTGCAAATAGCGCTATGCAAGCAGTACATATGGTAGGTATGCCAGAAGCAAAAATTATACTTTCAGAAGCAGCGGTTTATGTTGCAACATCTAAGAAATCAAATGCTTCTTATTTGGCTATTAATAAAGCATTAGATGATGTTAAAACTAAAGAAACAGGAGAAGTCCCAATGCATCTTAGAAATGCACCAGTAGAAGGTATGAAAGATTTAGGATATAGCAATGGATATTTGTACCCACATGACTTCCCAGGACACTATGTAGAGCAACAGTATCTACCAGATAAAATGCTTGGAACTAGATACTATATTAAAGATGATAATATAAAATAAATTAAAAGATAATTATGATTTTTGATGTATCAGGTTATTATTGTATATTAAATAAAAAGGGGGAGAAAGGTGCCAAGCAAAGAAAATAATGAAATAACAATAAAAGTAATAAGTACCAAAGAGGAGCTAATAAAAATATTAACAGATAAGGGGTTTAAAAAAGGTAGAGAGTTTTCATTAGATGATTATTATTTTATTCCAAATAATCTTAATATAGATAAATTGTCAACAAGGGAAATTTTATCAAAAGCTATTATTATCAGATATATTATTGATGAAGATAAAATAAGTCAAAAAATTACTTTTAAAAGAAAAAATATAGATGAAGATGGAAATATATTAAGTCAAGACTCTATAAATTGTGATATATTAAATATTGAAGATGCAAAAAAATTATTTATTGCTATTGGATATTCACAAATAATGAACATAAAAGAGTATGATACCATCTATTATATAGGTGATTTTGAATTGGCATTAAAATTTGTTGAGAATAGTGATATTTTAATTGAGATAGAAACAGAAGAAAATACAGAATGGGATACAATAGATAAAATAAAGAAAATCATAGAAAAAATTAATTTGCCAATAGAGAAAGATAATTATTTTATAAAAAAAGCTGAAAATGAATTAAACAAAATATTAAAAAGATAATAGCAAGCTACATAAAATTTGTAAAAATTGGGAAACCTACTATAAAGTAGGTTTTTTTATGTTAGATTTAATTAAAAAAGTATTAATTGGATTTGCAGCTGGAATCATTAGTGGTCTCTTTTCCACAGGAGGTGGAATGATATTAGTCCCTGCATTTATTTACATGTTGCACTTAGATGCAACTAAAGCAAGGGGAACATCTGTGTTTTGCATATTGCCAATGGTTATAACTAGTAGTTTTTTTTACTATCAAGGGAATTTTATAGACTGGAAAATCGCAATATTTTGTGCAATAGGTGGAGCTGTTGGTGGTTATATAGGAGCAAAATTATTAAAAAAAATTCCAGAAAAATTTATGAAAATAGCATTTACTATATTACTAATATATATTGCTTACAGAATGATAATATAAATTAGGAGACGATTTTGATTATGATAGAAACATTAATTGGCATAATTTCTGGTACAGTTAGTGGAACAGGAATGGGTGGAGGAACAATACTTATTTTTCTTCTAACATTTTTGTTAGGAATAGATCAGCATGTAGCACAAGCAACTAATTTAATATTTTTTATACCAACATCAATTGTTGCAATTATTGTAAACATGAAAAATAAAAATATTGATACAAAACTTGCAATAATTATTTCAATTTTTGGAATTTTAGGAGCAATCATTGGGGCAAATATTTCTATTAACATGGATGTGCATAGCTTAAGGAAATACTTTGGATATTTTTTAATTGCAATTGCAATACATGAAATATATTCCATAGTAAAAGAGTATAAAATATTCACAAATAAGGGATAATAAAGAAAAAAGAAGAAAGGTAGTGAAATATATGAAATTTGCTAAAGGTGTATTGATTGGTGGATTATTAACAACAGGACTTGTTATGATGTATAAAGATACAGATATGTTTAACAAGAGAAAAATGATGAGAAAAGGAAAACAATTTATGAAGAAAATGGGAATAATGTAATTAAAAGCTCTCTAGGCTATTTCTAGAGAGCTTTCGACTTTATAAGAAAAATCTTTTTTCATGCAATAAAAAATATTATTTGCATTCTTTACAATCATCTTTTTTGTCACATTTGTCGCAGTCATCTTTTTTATCATCTAAATAACAATCACATTTATCAAGCTTTTCGCCTTTTAAGCATTTACCTTCATGATGACATTTTGCACAAATTTTAATTTGTTTTGTATCATTTACCCAAATTTGAATTGCATATTGTTTACCAGGGCAAAGAGGACCAAAAACAAATTCTCCTTCTTTATCTGTGAAAGTATGACCAACAGGTCTTCTTTCTTCTTTTCCATGTTCATAAACAATTTCAACTAATTTAACAACAGTATCACATACAGGATCTTTAAAGCAGTTTTTTACAACTCCATAAATTACATCTCTATTGTCTTCTGGAAGAGTGATGTCTAAATCAAATTGTTTGCCACCAGAAATAACGCCGTCTACATCTAAAACTGGGCAATATGGTTTTCTATCATCTATTTCCATATAAATCATCCTTTCTTTTAATAACAACAAAGTTGCTTTATTATATAGTATGAAAAATATGGTAAAAGTTGACGAAAATTGTAATAAATATTAGTTAAAAATTATTATCTAAATTTGTAATGCTATCTGGTTTTTCAAGTATAATCTTTTTAATAGCTTTTAATATTCTTATAAACTTACTTTGTTTTTTAGTTTTTACATATAAAGATGTTTCAATTCCGCCATTTTCAATAACATTATATTTATGTTCTAATTCTGCCATTTTTTCTAGATAGTAATTATTAAAAAATGTATAGTTCTCAGTATTACCAAGAACATCTTGAATTTTATAAAGCTTTCTTCTATAAAACTCAACTTGTTCGGTAGTTACAACATAATTTAAAGCAGTATTAAAATAACTAGAAACAATTAAATTTTGTGTTTTAAAGAAATTTATTCTTATTTCATTTTTTAATTCATCAATTTTCTTAACTATGGAATCAACTTTATTATTTCTATCTTCAATGTTATAAATTTTATTATTTAATTTTATTATTTTTTCTTCTATATTCAAGATATTATCAATTCCAGATTGTATTTTAAGAAATGTTTTAGGTGAGATGTAACTAGATACTGCATTAAAAAAGCTATTTGTGCTCATTAAAGTACTTTCAAACAAAACGTCTTCTCCAACTAAGTAGGCAAGTTGATTAACTAAACAACATTCCAATGGATAATAAGATGGGCTAGTTGTTTGAAAATTTATGCCAAAATATTTTACATCTTCTTTTGGTACACCCACAATTTTAGAAGATATCAGTTGTACGGCTGCTTCATTTAAACCTAAGCCATAAGTTTTAAATTGTGTGTAATCACAAAGCCCCATACGTATTAAATCATTACTGTTGTCTTTAACTTCTTGAAGGCAATGAATACACTCATGAATTGCAAATTCTTCTATTTCGTCTTTAGGTATATGTTCATTAAAATAAATTGAACTATTTTTGTAAAAATAATTAGCCTCTGCCACTCCTTCTGGCATTTTAGCTCTGTACATATTTAATCTAGATAATTTTGAAAAAAGAGTTTTTTTATCTAAATTAAATTGAGGAAAAGTGTTGCATATTTTAACGGAAATGCTACTGGCGACAGAATTAATAAACATTGTGTCTAGTTTTTCTACTATTTGAATGCCATTTTTCTTTAATTCTGATTCAATATTCATAAAAACACCCTCCTCATCTTATACTATTTTTCTTATTCTATTATATAATAAAAATCGACATTATTTATGTCGAAAACATTAAAATTTCATTACATTTATATTACAATTTTAAATTTTTGTTATAATTTATTCTTGACAATGGAAAACAAATACCATATAATAGAAATACATCACAAGAATAAAAACATATGAACAATATATTCTAGCGAAGTTAAACTATATAATAGTTTAAAGATATTTAAGAAAGGAGGAAAACTATGGAACAACAAATAATTAATTTGTTACAACAAGTGATAAAAAAACAAGATGGATATACAAAAGAATTTGAACTGTTACATCAAGTAGTCAAAAAACAAGACGAGATGGCAAAAGAATTTGAACTGTTACATCAAGTAGTCAAAAAGCAAGACGAGATGGCAAAAGAATTTGAACTGTTACATCAAGTAGTCAAAAAACAAGACGAGATGGCGAAAGAATTTGAACTGTTACATCAAGTAGTCAAAAAGCAGGACGAGATGGCAAAAGAATTTGAACTGTTACATCAAGTAGCCAAAAAGCAAGACGAGATGGCAAAAGAATTTGAATTGTTACATCAAGTAGCCAAAAGACAAGACGAAATGGCAGTGGATATTAAGCAATTATATAAAAGACAAGACGAAATGGCAAAAGATATTAAACAGTTGTATAAAAATCAAGATAAGATGACAAAAGACATTGAGCAATTACGTAAAGAAATGCATGAACGTACAGATTTTATTCAAAAGGAACAAATGTATATAAAAGACGAATTAAGAAAGATAAGTCAAAGTGTTGCTGTAATTCAAGTAGAACATGGAGAAAAGTTATCAATCTTATTTGATGCATATACAGTTACTTCAGAGAAATTTGAAAATCATGAAAAAGAAATTAATTTTTGTAAAAACAAATTAGATCAACATGACAATGAATTATACTATTTAAAATTAAAAGCATAAAGAAATTTCTAAATTACTCAAAAAAAGGCGAACTTACAATTTTCTAAAAAGTAATTTTAAGAAAATCATAAGTTCGCAAATTTTATATTTAAAGTATTATATCCATTCTCCATATCTTTTAATATAGATTTTTTTAGCAAACATTGCAACAAAGCAATATAAAACAGGAACTCCCAAAATGATTGACATATATGGAATAGGAATAGGAACAAGTCCAATTGCATTACCTAGCCATGTAAATGGAACTACAATACCAATTATGCTTAGTAATATTGACGACAAATATACCATCTTGTGAGCGTTACTTTGTATAAATGGAATTTTAGCTGTTCTTATAATATGCATTCCAAGCAAGTTAGAAACAATGCTATAAGTAAACCATACTGTCTGGAAAAGTGCAGCATCTCTTAAATTAAACACAAACCATAAAAATATAAATACAATCATATCAAATATAGAACTAAGAGGTCCCATAAATAGCATAAACTGTTTTAAACTCTTAATATTAAACTTTCTAGGTTTTGCTAAATATTCTTTATCTACGTTATCAAATGGTAGTGTTAATTGACCAAAATCATACAATAATCCTTCAACAAGCAATTGAATAGGTGTTTCTGGTAAAAATGGTAAAGCAACACTTGCAATAATAACAGACATAACCTCTCCAAAGTTAAAGCTTGTTGCCATCTTAATATATTTCATTAAGTTGCCAAAGGTTTTTCTGCCTTCTGTTACACCATCTAATAGAACATGTAAATCTTTTTCTAATAAAATAATATCTGCAGATTCTTTCGCAATATCGACGGCTGTATCTACTGAAATACCAACATCTGAATTTGTAAGAGAAGGGGCATCATTTATTCCATCACCCATATACCCCACAACATTGCCATTTTCCTTAAGAAGTCTTACTATTCTTGCTTTTTGAATTGGAGAAAGTTTAACAAATATATTTGTATTTCTTAAAAGTCTTAAAATTGCAGTATCTGAAAGCTTTTCAAGCTCATTTCCTTCTATAATTCTTTTTGAATTAATTCCTACTTTTTTACAAATACATTTTGTAACTTCTAAGTTGTCACCAGTTAAAACAACAACCCTTATACCAGCTTTATTTAACTTTTCAATAGAAGACTTTGCACTTTCTTTAGGTGGATCTAAAAATCCAATAAACCCAAGAAGAATCATATTTTTCTCATGCTCAACGTGAAAATGTTCTATATCTTGAATATCATTTTTCTGACAAACTGCAATAACTCTTAAACCATCTTTATTCATATTTTTAGAAATCTGTTTAATATTCTCTTTAATTTCTTTTGTTATTGGAGAAACATTTCCTTGGTAATCCACCATAGAACATATTTGTAAAATTTCTTCAACAGCACCTTTTGTAATTAACTGTTTTTTTGTTCCATCAGTTACCACAACAGACAAACGTCTACGAGTAAAATCAAAAGGAATTTCATCAACTAATTTATATTTAGTTGTAAGTTCTTCCATACCATTTTTAAAAGCTCTGTTTACAACTGCCTCATCAATATTCCCACGAAGGCCAGTTTGAAAATAAGAATTTAAAAATGCATGTTTTAAAACTCTAAGATCTTCTTGACCATGTATATCCAAATACTTTTCAAGTACAATTTTATCTTCAGTTAATGTTCCTGTTTTGTCTGTACACAAAATATTCATTGCACCAAAATTTTGAATCGAATCTAATTTTTTTACTATAGTCTTCTTCTTTGACATTCTAACAGCACCTTTAGATAAACTAGAAGACAAAATAACAGGAAGCAAAAGTGGTGTAATACAAATTGCAATCGCAACTGCAAATGTAAATGCAGTAACAGCAGAATGTTTCCATGCATTTAAAATAAATACAATAGGTGTTAGTACTAACATGAAACGAATTAGAAGCTTACTAATATTTTCAACACCTTGTGTAAAAGATGATTTTGGTTTTCCTGTTGTGATAATATTTGCAACTTTACCAAAATAAGTACTATCAGCAGTTTTAATTACAACACCTTTTGCAGAACCACTAATAACATTTGTTCCCATAAAACAAATTGTATCCAAATCTGAAATATTATCTAATTCATCTATAGAAATCTCAGAATTAACATTTTTTCTAACAGCATCAGATTCACCGGTTAAAGAAGACTGACCAACATAAAGGTCTTTAGCTTCAATAATTCTTAAGTCAGCTGGAATCATACTACCAGCAGATAATACCACTACATCACCTAATACAATTTCTTTAATAGGAATCTGTATTTCTTTTCCATCTCTAATTACTGAGACACTTGTTGCAACTAGTTCTTTTAGCTTTTCAGCCGCTTTATTTGAGCGGAACTCTTCAAAAAATTCAAGAAGAGTACTTGCAGTAACAAGTACCAAAATAACAATTATATTTGCATAACTTGGAACTTCTGCTAAATATACATCTGTATAAAATAAGATAAGAACTACCCCTAGTAGAATACAATTAAATGGAGTAAATAAGCTTTCTTTTAAATAATGATACCATTTTTTTGGTTTAGCACCACGTATTTCATTAAGACCATATTTATGTAAGTTCTCTGAAGCTTCTTCACTAGAGAGACCGAGTCTCTTTCACATTATATTTTTGCAAAAATTCCTCTTTTAGAAGAATACATTCTTGTCCATACATTTTAGAAACATTAACATCTTCTTTAGTATTTACCATATAAAATCATCTCCATATTCATAATTATACCACTAATTTTTAAAATTGAAACAAAAAATCAAAAAAAGTTATTGACAAAGAAAAAAATTATGCTTAAAATAAAGGTAAAATAAGAAAATGCAAATAAAATGAAAATACGAAAAAATAAGAAATTTTATGTCTTTAAGTAATATACTTAAAGATAATAATCGATAAAGAATGACAAAAAACATTAACAATAACACCAACTATTCATATAATAAAGTTTAACACATAGTAAAAATAGTTTCTAACGTTGTTTTTGTTCTATTGAATAATAAAACAATGTTTGGTAAAAATAACAAATGAAGGAGTGAAAAAGATGTTAAAAAATGAACAAATGAACAAAAAAATAAAGTACAAAAATGCACAAAGAAAAATCGAAGGTATTACATTAATTGCGTTAGTAATTACAATTATAGTAATCTTAATTTTAGCACGGAGTAAGTATTAACACACTATTTGGAGATAATGGAATGCTAACAAAGGCAGAAGAAGCAAGAGAAGCAAACTCTCATGCACAAGTAAAAGATGAATTACAACTAGAAATGCACAATTACGAAATTGAAAAAAGAACTAAAAACGCAAATCTAACATTAATTGAACATTTAAAAAATGCAGGATTTATAAAAGGTGTAGATGACTATTACGTAGTACAAGTTGATAAAGTAGGTAATCCAGCATTAGGGAAAGGAACAGATAGAACAACAGGAGACGTATATGTAATAGAAAAAGAAAATTCAACTACAGGAAATATAACAAAATTAGCAACAGTGCAAGAAAGTGATGTAAAACAAATTACAAAAGTAGCTGATGAAAGTATGGAAAGTGAAGATTGGGTACTTAGATATTACAAAACATCTTCAGATGTTAAAACATTATTAAATCTTACCTCAACAGTATCATTAGAAGATGATGATAGGGGCAACCCAACTGTACCAACAGTAAAAACAGTAGCAGATTTAAAAGTAGGAGACTATGTAGATTATGTAGTAAATGGACAAACATATAAAAGTATAGTATTATATGATAAAGATTACACTACAGAAGATGGAACATCATATGGAGTACAAATAGTTACAGAAAATTGTGTAGAAGATAATGTTTCCCTAACTGGTTTTAATGGAGCATTTGATACACTAAATAGCAAAGCACAATACTACAAAAATAATTCAATTTGTACGTTAGCTAGATTGGTAGGCTCTGTACCTAGTGATGGCACCCTTGCATGTTTTGGGTATGAAGAACCTTACTCGGTTTTCGATGATCCATATGACCCTGAAATTGATATGAACCCTGATTTAGAAGAACTTGAGAATTTAAAAGTACTTAATTCGGACAACAATTTCTGGTTGGGTTGGAAATGGTACGCACATGCCGACACTAATTCCGAACCAGACTTGTTAGAGGTGATTTCTAATGGTTACTTAATATGTGCAGGATTAGTAGATTTCCCAGGTTTTTCGGATGGGGATTATAGTGGAGCAGATAGTACTGCTTCTAGTAGTCTTCGCCTATGTTTTCAATTAAAAGAAGAAACCGAAATTACAGGTGGAACTGGAAAAGTAGAAAATCCTTATCAATTACAAATGAAACAGTAAATACCGACCTTGTCGGGGTTTATAGAAAATTTTCATAATATTATAACTCTGACAAAACGATATAAAGGCGAGCATATGCTCGCCTTTAAACATCCCTAATAACTTGAAAAAAGTTATTGATTTTTTTAGTAAGTTATAGTAAAATAAAAAGGCAAAAGAAAGGGTGATTTAAATGCAAGATACATATATTGCAGAAAATATTAAATTTATTGGAGTAAATGACAAAGAAATTAGATTATTTGAAGGGCAATATCATGTGCCAAATGGAATGAGTTATAACTCATATTTAATAAAAGATGATAAAAATGTAGTATTAGATACAGTAGACAAAAGAGCAACAGGGGAATGGCTTAAAAATTTAGAGAAAGAATTAGCAGGAGAACAAATAGACTATTTAGTTGTATCTCACTTAGAACCAGACCACGCATATAATATTGGGATTTTAGCTGAAAAATTTCCTGATATGAAAATTATTGGAAATGCAATTACATTTAATATGTTACCTAACTTTTTCGAAATAGACAATTTAGAAGCAAGAAAAGTAGTTGTAAAAGAAGGAGACACAATAAATATTGGTAAACATACTCTTCAATTTTTTATGGCACCAATGGTTCATTGGCCAGAAGTCATGGTTACTTATGAACAAAGTGAAAAAATATTATTTTCAGCAGATGGATTTGGAAAATTTGG
>CANQEA010000045.1 GCA_947594095.1 uncultured Clostridia bacterium
GAAGACGTAAATATTAGGTTTGGAAAAGGAAACTGTTATGGAATTATTGGTGCAAATGGTGCTGGTAAATCAACATTTCTAAAAGTGCTATCTGGAGAAATTGAGCCTAGCAAGGGAGATGTAAGTATAGATAAAGGCGAAAGGCTTTCAATTTTAAAACAAGACCACTTTGCATATGAAGACTTTACTGTAATAGACACAGTAATTATGGGGAATAAAGAATTATATGACATTATGAAAGAAAAAGATGCAATATATAGTAAACTTGATTTTTCAGAAGAAGATGGAATGAAAGCAGCAAAATTAGAAGAAAGGTTCAGCGAATTAGACGGTTGGAATGCGGAATCTGATGCAGCAATGCTTTTAAATGATTTGGGAATTGTGCCAGAAAACCATTATAAATTAATGAAAGAATTAGAAGCAAGAGAAAAGGTAAAGATTCTTTTAGCACAAGCACTATTTGGAAATCCTGATGTTTTATTATTAGACGAGCCAACAAACGACTTAGATGTAAAAAGTATTGACTGGTTGCAAGACTTTTTAATTGATTTTGAAAACACAGTTATAGTAGTATCACATGACAGATATTTCTTAAATAAAGTATGTACACACATTGCAGATGTAGATTTCGGAAAAATAAAAGTATATCCGGGAAATTATGATTTCTGGTATGAATCAAGCCAGTTAGCTCTAAAACAGGCAAGGGAACAGAACAAAAAGAAAGAAGAAAAAATCAAAGAATTACAAGAATTTATTGCAAGATTTAGTGCAAATGCTTCTAAGTCTAAGCAAGCAACATCAAGAAAGAAAACATTGGAAAAAATAGAATTAGACGAAATCAAACCATCAAACAGAAAATATCCATATGTAGATTTTAAACCAGATAGAGAACCAGGAAAAGAAATTTTACAAGTAAGAAATATATCTAAAACAGTAGATGGAGTAAAGTTATTAAACAATGTATCTTTTGATGTAAAAGAAGGAAATAAAATTGCATTTTTAGCAGATAATGAGTTAGCTAAAACTGTTCTATTTCAAATAATAGAAGGAGAAATTGAACCAGATGAGGGAACTCTTACTTGGGGAACAACAATAACTAAGAGTTATTTTCCAAAAGATAATAATTATTTATTTGAAACCGACGAAAATGTTACAGAATGGCTAAGAAAATATTCAAAAGATCCAGATGAAACATATGTAAGAAGCTTTTTAGGTAGAATGTTATTCTCTGGAGATGAAGCATTAAAAAAAGCAAATGTATTATCTGGTGGAGAAAAGGTAAGATGTGTATTGTCTAAAATGATGTTATCTGGTGCAAATTTCTTGATTTTTGATGAACCAACAAACCATTTAGACATGGAAAGTATTACTTCTGTTAATGAAGGCATGAAAAAGTTTATAGGTAATATTTTATTTACTTCACATGACCACGAATTAACACAAACAGTAGCAAACAGAATTATAGATATTAAAGAAAATGGAGAAATTGTGGATAGAGAAGTAACATATAATGAGTATTTAGGAATTGAATAATAAATAACGAAAAAATAATATATATACTTCATCTTTAAGTAGAGATATATTAAAAAAACGAATTAAATTGTTTCAAGTTATTGAAGCAATTTAATTCGTTTTATTTCTTTATGAATTTTACAATTTCATCATCAGGTATATCCAATGATTTAACAATCTTTTTAAAAGTAGAAATTCTAGTATTTTCTTCATGATGCTCTATCCTTTGCATTTGCCTCCAACTAAGACCCACTTCTTCCGCAAGTTCTTCTTGTGATAATTTATTTAATAATCTATATTTTTTAATCATTTATAAAATCAACCCCTTCTAAGTGGTTAAAGATTTAATTAACCTATAGAGTAATTTTAAATAATTATACAATATACATATTAAAAAATGAACGACATTTTTGTCGTACTACTAGCAATGTCAACACATTATCAAATTCACTTTATTTGTTTGGCAAATAATAAAAAAGTAAAAGGAACTTACGTTTTTAATTTAAAACGTTCGTCCCTTTAGGAAAAGTAAAAATATAATTTTAGAATTACTGTCTTTCTAATAATAATTCAACAACTGCTGTTAAAAATGCTATATTTTTTTTATCTAACTTACTAATTTTAGAAGAAAGATCAATTTGTTCTTGCACATCCTCATTTTGTATAAAATCTGAAAATAATATATTTGGTTGAATTCCAAGTAAATTCATACATTTAATTATAGTTTGCGTTTTAATTCCACTATATCCATTTTCAATTCTTGAAATATATTTTAAAGAAATTCCTAATTTTTCAGATAAAGCATCTTGAGTTAAATGATTTTTTATACGAAACTCCTTTAATATTTTACCAAACGTTTTATCAATATCTGATTTTGAAATTGAATCCATTATCAAAACCTCCAAAAATTAACTTGTAATATAAGTATATCAAGCATTTTAGCATTCTAAAACATATTAACAGTAAGATTATTTTTATGAAAAAAATGACGTAAAATGTAAAAAAATGCTTGAAAGTGTAAATAAAACATGATATTCTAAAACAAAAAAGTATGTATCACAATTAGTTATACCCAAGAACTTTTAAAAAAATACTAAATATAAAAAGAAAAGGAATTTTTAAAAATGATAAAAAATGAAGAATATAAGAAAATATTAAAAATGATGGAAGCATGTGTTAGCCATGGAGATTATTATTCAGTGAAAGAATTATCTAATTTAGAGTTAGAAGTAATGAATTTAAAAGAAAAAAACACAAAAAGAGAAGTGAAAAAATACACTAAGAAATTAAATCTAAAAGGGAAGATAGATAAAGAAAACCTAATGGAACTTTCTAATTTGTATTCAACATATATTCTAGAAAAAATAGAAAATGCTAAAAGTTTATCAGAGTTACAATCTGAAATAATTTCTTTTGAAGAATTTTTAAAATATATTTAAAAACACTCATAAAAGTCATTTGATTTTTGCGAGTGTTTTGTAAATTAATATAAAATCTTCAAAAAACCCCTATCATTTTTTTTATATTTATGATAGAATTGACACAAGTAATAAAAGATGGGAGTGAAAAATTTGTCAGAGTTAAAGTATAAAAGAGTCTTACTAAAGTTAAGTGGAGAAGTTTTAGCAGGAGAAAACAAGACAGGAGTAGATGTAGAAACAGTCGGAAAAATATGTGACAAAATAAAAACAATTGTAGACCTTGGTGTACAAGTAGCAATTGTAGTAGGAGGTGGAAACTTTTGGAGAGGTAGAAATGGACATCAAATGGAAAGAACAACAGCAGACTATATGGGAATGCTTGCAACAGCAATGAATGGATTAGCACTTCAAGATGCGTTAGAAGCAAGAGGAGTATATTCAAGAGTGCAAACAGCAATTGAAATGAGAGAAATTGCGGAGCCTTTTATTCAAAGAAAAGCGGAAAAACATTTAAATAGGGGTAGAGTAGTAATATTTGCATGTGGTACAGGACACCCATATTTTACAACAGATACAGCAGCAGTATTAAGAGCCACAGAAATTAAAGCAGAAATAATATTACTTGGAAAATCAATTGATGCTGTATATTCAGCAGACCCTAAATTAGATCCAAATGCAAAAAAATATGAAGAAATTTCATATATGGAAGTCCTTGAAAAGGATTTAAAAGTAATGGATTCTACTGCAACAGCTCTTTGTAGAGATAATCACATGCCATTATTGGTTTTTGGAATATCAGACCCAGAAAATATTGTAAGAGCTGTTAAGGGTGAGAAAATAGGAACAATTGTAAAATAACGCCACAAAATAATTATTTTGACTGAGTCAAATAAATATATTTTTTAGAAAGAAGGATTAATTATGGATTATACAAATATTAAAGAAAAAATGGATAAAACAATAGAAAATTTTTCTGCAAGATTAGCAGAAGTAAGAGCAGGTAGAGCAAATCCTGCAATTTTAAATAAAGTAAAAATAGATTATTATGGAACACCAACACCAATCAATCAAGTAGCAGGAGTATCAGTTCCAGAAGCAAGATTAATTGTTATTCAACCATGGGATGCTAGCATTTTAAAAGAAATTGAAAAAGCAATTTTAGCAGCAGATATAGGAATAAACCCAAATAATGATGGAAAAGTAATTAGACTAGCTTTCCCTGAATTAAATGAAGAGAGAAGAAAAGAAATAGTAAAAGATATTAAGAAAATGGCAGAAGAAGCAAAAGTAGCGATAAGAAGTGTTAGAAGAGATGGAATAGATGAAGCAAAAGCTAAACAAAAAGATGGAGAAATTACTGAAGACGAATTAAAACAAGCAGAAAATGAAATCCAAAAGATTACAGATAAAAATATTGAAGAAATAGATTCAATTTTGGCAAACAAAGAAAAAGAAGTAATGTCTGTATAATGCATTGTAAAAACGCATCATACCGAAGGCATAGGGGGATGATCTAATGGATTTTAAAGAAGAATTAAAAAAATACCAGATACAAGTAAATAGCGAATTACAAAAATATGTAGAAAATAAAAAATGTTTAGAAGAAGTATTAAATCAGTCTAAAGAATATAGTTTAATGGCAGGAGGCAAAAGATTAAGACCAATCCTAGTTTTAGCAACATACTCTTTGTTTAAAGAAGATGTAAATATCTGTATGCCATATGCTGTAGCAATAGAAATGGTACATAATTTTTCTTTAATTCATGATGATCTACCAGGAATAGATAATGATGACTTAAGACATGGAAAACTTACAAACCATAAAAAATTTAATGAAGCAACTGCTATACTTGCAGGAGATTCACTATTAAACCAAAGTTATATGGTTATAGCAAATGATTTAAAAAATTCAACAGCAGAAAGTTTAGAAAGAAAGATAAAAGTATTTAATGAATTTTCTTTTGCAGTAGATAGAATGATAGCAGGCGAATATGTTGATACAGAATATGAAGGGAAACAAATAACTAAAGAAGACTTAGAATATATACATAGAAATAAAACAGGGGCACTATTAAAATTATGTGTTAGAATGGGAGCAATTTTAGCAAATGCCTCAGAAGAAGATATCAACAATTTATCTGTTTATGCGGATAATATAGGTCTTGCATTCCAAATAAAAGATGATATATTATCAGAAGAAGGGGACGAAAAAACACTTGGAAAGCCTGTTGGAAATGATAAGTATCTTGGAAAATGCACTTATGTTTCACAATATGGGTTAGAAGGTGCAAAAGAAATATTAGAAAAAATAACAAAAGACGCAATTGATAGATTATCAAAGTATGGAGAAAAAGCAGAATTCTTAAAAGAATTAGCTCTTTATATTAAGACTCGAAATAAATGATGTTTTTTGGGACGGGGTCAAAAAAAGCAAAAAAACATCAAGAGAAAGGACAAATAACATGGATTTTAATAAAGAAAGTTTGCCCAAACACATTGCAATTATAATGGATGGAAATAGAAGATGGGCAAAAAATAAGGGAATGCCAGCAAGTTTCGGACACAAAGAAGGCGCAAAAACTTTAGAAAAAATAGTAAGATATGCCAACAAAATAGGTATTAAACATATAACAGTTTACGCGTTTTCTACAGAAAATTGGAAAAGAGCAAAAGACGAAGTATCAAGCCTTATGATGTTATTTCAAAGTTACTTAGATGATTATAGCAAAAGAGCAGATACAGAAAATATAAAAGTTAAAATAATAGGAAATTTATCAGGTCTTCCAGAAAGAATGCAAAAAAGTATTCATAAGTGTATGGAAAGGACAAAAGACAATACAGGTATTACTTTTAATATTGCATTAAATTATGGTGGAAGAGATGAAATTTTAAATGCAGTAAAAGAAATAGCAAATGAAGTAAAAGAAAACAAGCTAACAGCAAATGACATAACAGAAGAACTTCTTTCAGATAAACTATATACAAAAGATCAACCAGACCCAGACTTATTAATTAGAACAAGTGGAGAATTAAGGCTAAGTAACTTTTTACCTTGGCAATTAGTTTATTCTGAATTTGTTTTTGTAGATAAAAACTGGCCAGATTTTACTGAAGAAGATTTAGATGAAGCAATTACAGAGTACTTAAAAAGAACTAGAAAATTCGGCGCAAACTAGTAGTTGAAAAATTGTTGGAAAAGAATTAAATTTTGGCAAGGAAAATTTTATTTACAAGGCAAAGGAGCATACGTGTTGTATGTGACTGCGTTGTGAATGAAATTTGACACAGCCAAAATTGTAATTATTTTTCAACCAAAGGGAGAAAAAACATGGATATAAAAAGAATAACCTCAGGCATATTAGGCTTTGCAATAGTTTTAATTGTATTATTAATTGGGAATAAATACATTGTAGATATAGCTTTAGCAGGGATTGCAATTTTAGCTATGAGTGAATATTTAAATGCGATATCCAAAGTGTGTAACCCTGTAAAATGGGTAGGATATTTAAGTTGTTTAAGTATTGCACTAATTCATATAATTCCAGTAGAATATTTGCCAATAACAATTACTGTATCAATTCCTTTAATTTTAATGGCATTATTTTTACAAGTAATTGCAACAGACATGAAGACTAATTTTAAAGATATTGCATATACTTTTATTGGTATATTCTATGTAGTATTTTTCATTATGTTTGTAGCATTTATAGATGGAATGAAAAATGGTAATATTTTGATTTGGTATGTATTATTTGCAGCATGGGCCACAGATATTTTTGCATTCTTTGTTGGAATAAAATTTGGAAAACATAAATTTAGTAAAGTAAGCCCTAAAAAATCAATTGAAGGTTGTGTTGCAGGAACGATTGGTGCAGTTATAGTTATGCTTATTTATACATTTGTTGTAAATCAAGTATGGCAAATGGGTTATTCTTATTTATACATAGCAGGAATGTCAATTGTACTTAGCCTAATTAGCCAAATAGGGGATTTCGCTGCATCATCTATAAAAAGATATGTTGATATTAAAGATTATAGTAATTTAATTCCAGGTCATGGAGGAATGCTAGATAGAATTGATAGTTTGATTTTTGTAGCACCATTTGCATATGCATTCTTCACAATGCTATAAAATATGATTTGTTTAAGGTGTGGATATATGTATATATAAATTAAGAGGAGGCAATTTTGTTAGGATTTATAGTATCTGCAATAAAAATAATATTCTTATTAGGATTTTTAATTACAATACATGAATTAGGTCACTTTACAGTTGCTAAGCTATGTAAAGTAAAAGTAAACGAATTTGCAATTGGATTTGGCCCAACTATATGGAAAAAACAAGGAAAAGAAACAAAGTATGCTTTAAGGCTAATTCCATTAGGTGGATTTGTTAGTATGGAAGGAGAGGACGAAAAGTCAGAAGACAGTCGTTCTTTTTCAAATGCAAGTATTCCTAAAAGAATAGCAATATGTATGGCAGGAGCAACTGTAAACATATTATTTGCATTAGTAGTATTCTTTATTCTAATGGCATCTTCAGATGTATATGTATCTAACGAAATAGATAGCACAATAAATGGATATGCTGCAGAGCAGGTAGGAATTCAAGGCGGAGATAAAATAGTAGAAATAGATGGAAAAAAAATCAGCTCTAAATATGATGTTGATGAAATCATGAATGAAAATGAAGGAAAAAACTTAAAACTAAAAATAGATAGACAAAATGAAATAATAGAATATGAAATAAAACCTACAAAAGTAGAATATAAAGCAACAGGGATTTACCTTGATGACAACTGTAAAATAATAACATTAGAAAAAAATAGTAGTGCAGAAAAACAGGGAATAAAGCCAAATGATGTATTACTTGAAATAAATCATGTACAATTAAATGGAGATGTAAATAAAGTAAAAGAATTAATAAATGAGCCGGGACTAGGAACAATTTTGCTAAAAGTAAAAAGAGGTAATCAAGAGATAGATATTGAACTTATCCCAGACACAGTACCTGTTTATTATATAGGGGTTAACTTCAAAAAAGCAGAAGACACATTTATAAATAGATGTATATATGGAGGAGTAGAAACAAAGGAATTTGTATTTTCAATAGTAGATAATTTAAAACAATTATTCACAGGAAATGTAGGCGTAGACCAAATGATGGGTCCTGTTGGAATATCACAAGTAGTTTCTAAAACACAGGGCTGGTACGAATTTATCTATATGCTTGCTTTAATTTCTCTATCACTTGGAGTTACAAACCTTTTACCAATACCAGCATTAGACGGAGGAAAAATATTAATTTTATTAATAGAGGCAATCCGCAGAAAACCACTAAAACAAGAAACAGAAATAAATATCCAGTTAATTGGATTTTCAATTTTAATTGCATTATCACTATATGTAACTTACCATGATATAATAAGAATTTTTTAGATTAAAATATTTCATAAAAAACATTTGACATTTTAATATTTTTAATAGATAATATAAATAACAAATTACAAAAAGAAAATGATATAAAAAATACTAAGGAGGAATTTATAAATGTACGTATTTAATAGGATTACAGTAAATTCACAATTACCAAAGAGAATAGAAAAATTATCAGAAATTGCAAACAATTTATGGTGGTCATGGAATACTGAGTTTTTAAGACTATTCCAACAAATAGATAGAGACTTGTGGGAAGAATGTGGGAAAAACCCAGTAAAATTCTTAAAAAGTGTATCACAAGAAAAACTAGAAAATGCAACTAAAAATGTATCATTATTAAAAGAATATGACAAAATAGTAGAAAATTTTGAAGGATACATGAACAGTACAAATACATGGTTTAATAATAAATATCCAGAAAATAAGAAAGACCTAATTGCATATTTTTCAGCAGAATATGGATTAGATGAAACAATCCCAATATATTCTGGTGGACTTCGGAATTTTATCTGGAGACCATTTAAAATCAGCAAGTGATTTAGGAATTCCGCTAGTAGCAGTAGGTTTATTATACAAAAATGGATATTTCCATCAAAAAATAAATGAATATGGTAATCAAGAAACAGAATATCACAATATAGATTTATATGATTTACCAATCAATCCAGTAAAAGATGAAAAAGGAGAAGATTTAACAATATATGTTAAATTCCCTAAAAGAAGATTATATTTAAAAGTATGGCAAATAAATGTAGGAAGAGTTAAACTATACTTATTAGACTCAGATATTGATAAAAACCATGAAGAAGATAGGGATGTTACTTTAAGACTTTATGGCGGAGATCAAGAAATGAGAATAAGACAAGAAATAGTTTTAGGTATGGCAGGTGTTAATTTACTAACAAATTATTTAAACCTAAAGCCAACAGTATTCCACATGAATGAAGGGCATTCCGCATTTTTAACATTAGAAATAATAAAAAATATAATTAAAGAAAAACAAGTATCTTTTGATGTTGCAAAAGATATAGCTAGTTCTAAAACAGTATTTACAACACATACACCAGTTCCAGCTGGAAATGATATATTCCCAATAGATTTAGTTGAAAAATACTTTAAAGACTTTTGGCCAAGACTTGGTTTATCTAGGGAAGATTTCTTAAGACTAGGAATGAAGCCAGGTGTTGATTTAGAACCAGGATTTAATATGGGAATACTTGCTCTAAAAATTGCAGGTAAGAAAAATGGAGTTAGTAAACTTCATGGAGCAGTCTCAAGAGAATTATTTGGAGAAGTTTGGCCAAACATTGCAGCAAGCGAATCACCAATTGGACATGTAACAAATGGAATTCACACATGTTCATGGCTAGCGCCTAAAATGAAAGAATTATATAACAAATATTTAATTCCATTTTGGCAAGATAACATTCACCAAGACTATATTTGGGAAAAAGTAAAAAATATACCAGATAAAGAATTATGGACAGTGCATCAAGATAGAAAAGAAAAATTATTAAAATTAGTAAAAGACAATACAACAGAAAGATTTAGACGTGCAGGCTATACATATGAAGAAATAAATGAAATTACATCTAAACTAAATCCAAATGCTCTAACAATAGGATTTGCTAGAAGATTTGCAACATATAAAAGGGCAACATTAATATTTAAAGACATTGAAAGAATGACACAAATATTAAATAACGAATCAAGACCAGTTCAATTAATATTTGCAGGAAAAGCTCACCCAGCAGATAAAGAAGGACAAGACCTAATAAAATATATACATGAAATAGCTATGATGCCACAATTCAAAGGCAAAATATTTGTATTAGAAAATTACAATATAGCTATGTCCAGATACTTAGTTAGTGGTGTAGACGTATGGCTTAATAATCCAAGAAGACCAATGGAGGCATCTGGTACAAGTGGTCAAAAGGCTTCTGTAAATGGTGTTATAAACTTTAGTGTATTAGATGGTTGGTGGGCAGAAGGATATACGCAAAATAATGGATGGACTATTGGATCTAACCGTGAATATAGTTCTTATGAAGAACAAGATGCAGCAGATAGTATAAGTTTATATCGTACATTGGAAGAAAAAATTATTCCAACTTATTATAATAAAGATGCAAATGGATTATCTAAACAATGGATAGAAATTATGAAAAATTCTATTATAACAACTGGTGGAAAATATAGTACGTCAAGAATGTTAGTAGATTATACAAATGATTTATATATTCCACTTTGTAATCTAACTAAAAAATATTATGAAAATGTTGATAATGTCGCAGAGTATAATTCTTGGAAAAAAGATTTATATAATAATTGGAAAGATATAAAAATAACACAAATAAACAATTTAGACAATATTACAATTGATGCAGGAAATCAAATAGAAGTATCATGTGAAGTACAGCTTCCAAATATTGATAAAGAGTACATAAATGTAGAATGTTATTATGGAAAAATATTAGACAACGGAGTTGTAGAAAATGTTAAAATTATCCCAATGAATTTAGTATCTGAAGATGAAGAAGAAAAGAAATATACATATATGACAAAAATAGAATTAGTTACAGGTGGAAATTATGGATATACTTTTAGAGTTATGCCAAAACATGAAATGCTACTTGATGCTGCAAATCTAGATTTAGTTAAATGGATTACA
>CANQEA010000046.1 GCA_947594095.1 uncultured Clostridia bacterium
TCTAACTCTAAGTCAATATTATATACTTCATAATCTTTATCAATGTCTTTACATTCCATATTTTGAATAAATAAAGTAGCTTTAAAATCTTTTATAGATTTTTCAATAGCATCTTTTAATTCTTTGCTAACTCCTAGTGATAAATTCTTTATAGGTGTTTTTAGAGAAACATTATTATTTGTTTTTTCACCTCTTGCTATACTTATAATTTCTACCATTTGGTCTCCATATTTAATTTCGTCATTAAAATCATAATTTAGAGATTTTATTTCTGTTGTATGAATTGAAGGATTATTATGATATAGCTCTTGGAATATTTCTTCTGTTATAAATGGGAAATATATACTAAAGTCTTGTAAAAGTTTATATAATAAAATATAAACTGTCTTTTGACCACTATATCTTGGTACATCTCCAAATTCTTCTGGTCTATATAATCTATGTTTTACAATTTCTATATAATTATCACAAAATTCCCAGAAGAATTTTTCTAAAATATTTAATGCTAATCCAACTTCATAATCATCTAAATAATTGATAAATTGTTTTTCCATTTCTTGAAAACGTCCAAGAATCCATTTATCAACATATTCAAAGTTATCAAAATCTTTATCTTCATAATCTGATAAATGCATTTCAATAAATTTAGATACATTCCATATTTTATTAACTAATTTTTTACCACGAAGTAATGTTTCTTCACTAAATACAATATCAGTTCCAAGCCTTCCTGTTCCTGCCCAATATCTTATAACATCTGCTGAATATTGCTTAATTAAATCCATTGGCTCATGTTTGCTATTTCCTTTACTTTTACTAATTTTTTCTCCCTTGTTTGCCATAACAAATCCAGAAATCATAACATTATCCCATGGCTTTTGTCCAAAATGATAAAAGCTTTTAACAATTGTATAAAAATCCCATGTTCTGATAATTTCACTTGCATTTGTTCTTAGGCTCATTGGTTTTAAAATATCTTCAAAGTTTTCTTTTTCTCCATACCTCATGTTAATTAGAGGTGTAACAGATGATGTAGCCCATGTATCCATTATATCTGTATCTGGAACAAATTCATCACATCCACATTTTGGACATTTTGTAATTTTAGGTGAGTCCACTAATGGGTTTACTGGTAAATCCTCTTTATTTGCAAATACAGGCTCTCCACATTCTTTACAATACCACACGGGGAATGGAACACCAAAGTATCTTTGTCTTGAAATACACCAATCCCATGCAATATTATTTACCCATTCGTCATATCTTACATGCATATGTGCAGGATGCCATTTTATTTCATTTCCTATTCTTAAGAAATCTTCTTTATGGTTCATTATATCTATAAACCATTGTTTTATAATAGCATATTCTACTTCTCTACCACATCTTTCATGTGTTTGTACTTCATGTTCTAGTTCTTCTACTTTAACTACATATCCACCTTCTTGTAGATCTTCTATAATTTTCTTTCTTGCTTCTTTTATTTTAAGTCCTCCATAAGTTGGAACTTCATCTATTATTCTTCCTTGATCTGTAAATATATTTTTTAAAGGCAAATTGTATTTTTTCCACCATTCAATATCTGTTTGATCTCCAAATGTACAACACATAACAATACCTGTTCCTTTATCTTTGTCAACTTTTTCATCTGCCATTATAGGAACTTCTACATCTATTACTGGAATATGAGCTGTTTTTCCAATTAAATGTTTATGTTTTTCATCTTCTGGATTTACAAAAACACATACAATAGCTGGTAATAATTCAGGTCTTGTTGTTGCAATTGTGAATTCTTCATCATCTTCTACAGTTTTAAAGTTTATATAATTAAATGTTGTTTTTATTGTTTTTGTTTCAAGTTCTGCTTGTGCAATAGATGTTAAACATTCATTACACCATAATGCAGGACTTTCTTTATGATAACAATGTCCTTTTTCTATTAAGTCTAAAAATGAAGCTTGACTTATTTTCATAGTAGAAGGTGCTACAGTTTTATAATGAATACCCCAGTCTGTGCTTACACCCATTCTATTAAATAACTCTTTAAATTCAGCCTCATATTTGTTCGTTGTTTCATAACAAATTTTTGAAAACTTTTCTCTTCCTATTTCATGAGCTCTTTTCCCTTGCTCTTTTTCTACTAATCTTTCACTTGGTAACCCGTTATCATCAAATCCAAATGGATAAAAAATATTGTATCCTCTTAGTCTTTTATATCTTGCTAACATTTCAGTTTGAGTATATGAAAATATATGTCCAATATGTATTTTTCCATTAACTGTTGGTGGCGGTGTGTCTATTGAAAATACTTCTTTTCTATTTCTTTTGAATTCATATATTTTGTTTTCTTTCCAATAATCAAGCCACTTTTTTTCTTTTTCTTCGCTATTATATTTTTTATCTAACATGCTTTTTATGCTCCCTTCAATTTTCATTAAATTTTAAATTCTCATACATTTTATCATAATTAACACAAAAATACCATATTTTTGGAGAAATTTTAAAAAAAGCTTAATGATTTTACTCATTAAGCTTTTTTAGTTAGAGTGAAACTCGGACGCCACCACGAATTTTCGTGATAATAATTGGTTCAAAAATGTTTGTTTCAACCATAATTTGCATAGCTAAACTATGCATATCATGGCCATTTTCAACAAAATTTTTGGCCAAATAACATATGTTGTCCTTTTGCTCCTCTGTGAGCGTTTTGTTGGTTATTATTTGAACCTTACACTCCTTTTTCCGTTTGAAAAAATTTCTCATGGAAATCGCCTCCTAAAAAGTTTTGTATAATTATATTAACATAATTTTTACACTTTTGCAATATAATTCTATTATTTATCTTTTTCACTTTTACCTTATTAAAAGCATATGATAATGTATAAGTTTTAAAAATTTAGTAGATACTAGTTTTGTGAAGGGGGATTTATTTTGTCATGAAATCTTTATGTATAAAAACAAACGACTCTAACTTACTAGATTATCTATTAAATGAATTAAATTTATTAGACATAAATGATGTTTGTTTTTGCCAAAAAAAATTTAAACATTTTAATAATATTATTATACACTATCAAGGAAAAAATACAAAAGATTTTATTTGTAAATTAAGTTCTATCTTATCTTTTCTTGTAATTGATGAATTAGAAGAAAAGTTTATAAAAAATATAATCTTAAAGGAATACTTTTATTTTGATAAAGAAGAAATGGATATCATTTATAATACAACATTAGATTTAATGTCTGAAGACTTTTCTAAAGCATTTATTAATAAATGGAATATTTTATATAATACTTTTGAAGATTGGATTAAAGAAAATAAATCAATTTATATAAATGGTTTTGTTCAATTTAGGATAAAACCTTATTTAGATATTTTAGATGAAATTGTATGTGAAGCTGTTAACTGTTATGTTGTTGAAAAAGAATATAATGAGTTTATATCACTTTTGAAATTATATATATCAAGTCAAAGTTGTACTTGTAAAAAAGTACATTTACTATATTCTGATTCTTCAACTATATTGCTTGATGAAAATAAGAATGTCATTCCTATTTGTAATGATATTTTTGAATCAAAATATTTGAGTGATATTAGTTTTTCTGACAATGATTATACATTAAATACTCTGTTATCAATACTCCCAGAAGAAATTGAAATTCATCTTGTAAATACAATAATTGACGAATTTATAAATACATTACAATTAATTTTTGAAGATAGAATTACTATTTGCAAAAGCTGTCCTATCTGTTCGAGTAAAACATTATCATCTAAACTTCCGTTTATATAAAAAGAACATTTAAATAGCGATAATATCACAATTTAAATGTTCTTTTATATTATCCGAAAAATCCACGTTTTTTAATTGGTGGTTGTTCATTCATTGTTTTAGCAAGTTCTACTAATAAATCTCTTTGCTCCTTTGTAAGTCTTTTTGGAGTTTGTACATTTACAGTAAAAACAAAATCTCCTTGTTGTGAACCATTTACAGATTTAAATCCTTTATTTCTTATAGTAAATTTAGTTCCAGTTTGAGTTCCTTCAGGAATTTTATATTTTTCTTTACTATTGTCTACCATAGGTATTTCTAATTCTGATCCTAATGTTGCTTGAGTTATAGTAATTGGTATGTCACATAAAACATTATTACCATTTCTTTTATATATACTGTGTTTTTTAACTCTAACAGTAATATATAAATCTCCATTTGCTGCACCTTTTTCTCCAGGCTCTCCTTCCCCTCTTAATACAACAGTTTGGTCATTATCTATACCTGCAGGTATCTTTACTTTTATTTTAGGTTGTTTTCTTACTTTTCCTTTACCACCACATGTTTCACAAACTTCTTTAATAATTTCTCCTGTACCATGACATGCGCTACAAGTTCTTCTTGTTTGCATTTGTCCGAAGTATAGTATTTTGAACAGCTGTTACTTGCCCTGTTCCATTACATACACTACATTTAATAGGAGAAGTTCCTGGTTTTGCACCTGTTCCATGGCATGTGGTACATGTTTCATTTCTGTTTATAACTATTTCTTTTTCAACACCTAAATAAGATTGTTCAAAACTTATTTCCATATTGAAATTTAAGTCTGTACCTTTTCTAGGACCTGCTTGCCTTCTACTTCCCTTTCCGCCAAATCCACCGCCGAAAAAAGATGAGAAGATATCTCCTAAATCTCCAAAATCACTAAATCCATCAAATCCAGAAGATGTATATGAATAATAGCCTCCTTGACCACCAAATGGGCCTCCTCCACCAAAGCCTTGTGGTCCATTATGTCCAAACTGATCATACATTCTTCTTTTTTGAGGATCAGATAAATTTTCATAAGCTTCATTTACTTCTTTAAATTTTATTTCAGCTTCTTTTTTATTATCTGGATTAGCATCTGGATGATATTTTTTTGCAAGTTTACGATAAGCTTTTTTTAGTTCTTCATCTGTTGCATTTTTGCTTACGCCTAAAACTTCATAATAATCTCTTTTTTCTGCCATGTTTTCCTCCTCATATTATTCTCTTCCTATTCCCATCATTTTTAACTTATCTATATCTTCTAGCACATATCCATGTTCTTCATAATAATTAACAAATTCTCTTTGTATGTCAGAAAGTTTTAAAGATGAATATATACATCTTTTATAAGATTTTTGATCTGTTATTTTTAAATATCCTTTATTAGCTATCAAAAATTGAACTGGATCTCTTTCTCCACTTTCGTTAAAGTCTTTTTGTAATTGCTTATTTTTTGCAATTATTTCAAGAGCCAAACCAATGTGAGATGATATTTTATTTATAGAAATTTTATTTCCTTCTCCATCAATAAAAAAAGCATCTGCTCTATCCATTATTTATTACATTCCTTTCTTCTAACAATTTCTTAGTTGGAAAATAGTTAAAATTGTTAATATCAAATTTTACTATTTCCCAACTATTATAATTATTATTTATTGTTGTCATCTTCTACTTTATAGTCTGCATCATATACTGTTCCATCATTTGCATCGGTATTACCTTCTGTTCCACCTGCGTTAGAATCTGTTGCACCTTCTGATCCTGCATTTGGATTAGCATTTTTATATAATTGTTCACTCATTTCATAGAATACTTTTGTTAATTTTTCAGTAGCTTCTTTAATTTTTTCAGTGTCATTTGTTTCAACTGCTTTTTTAGTATTTTCTATTTCTGTTTCAACTTTTGATTTTTCTTCTGCACTTATTTTATCTCCTAAATCAGTTAAAGTTTTTTCACTGTTATAAATTAAGCTTTCTGCATTATTTTTAACCTCAATTTCTTCTTTTTTCTTTCTATCTTCTTCAGCATGAGCTTCTGCATCTTTTACAGCTTTATCAATATCTTCATCTGTTAAGTTAGTAGAAGCTGTGATAGATACATTTTGTTCATTTCCTGTTGCCATATCTTTTGCTGAAACATGAACAATACCATTTGCATCAATATCAAATGTTACTTCAATTTGAGGTACACCTCTTGGTGCTGCTGGAATTCCTGTTAATTGGAATCTTCCTAGTGTTTTGTTATATGCTGCCATCTCTCTTTCTCCTTGAAGAACATGAACTTCAACTGATGTTTGACCATCTGCTGCTGTTGAGAATATTTGAGATTTTTTAGTTGGTATAGTTGTATTTCTTTCAATTAATTTTGTAAATACTCCACCATATGTTTCAATTCCAAGTGATAATGGTGTTACATCTAATAATACTAAATCTTTTACATCTCCAGATAATACACCACCTTGAATAGCTGCACCAATTGCAACACATTCATCTGGGTTTATACCTTTATCAGCATCTTTTCCTGTAATTCTTTTAACAGCTTCTTGAACAGCTGGAACTCTTGTAGAACCACCTACTAATAATACTTTATGAATATCATTTGGTGTTAGACCTGCATCTTTTAATGCTTGGTTAACTGGTCCAGATGTTGCTTCTACTAAATCATGAATTAATTCTTCAAATTTAGCTCTTGTTAAGTTAATATCTAAATGTTTAGGTCCACTGCTATCTGCTGTAATAAATGGTAAGTTAATTTGTGTTTGTTGTACGCCAGATAATTCAATTTTGGCTTTTTCTGCAGCTTCTTTTAAACGTTGCATTGCCATTTTATCTTGTTTTAAGTCAATTCCATTTGATTTTTTGAATTCATCTACTAGATAATCCATAATTACATTATCAAAGTCATCTCCGCCTAAGTGAGTATTACCACTTGTTGCTAAAACTTCAAATACACCATCACCAATATCTAGAATAGATACATCAAAAGTTCCTCCACCTAAGTCATAAATTAATATTTTTTGGTCTTGTTCTTTGTCCATTCCATAAGCAAGTGCTGCTGCTGTTGGTTCATTTATAATTCTTAAAACTTCTAATCCTGCAATTTTTCCTGCATCTTTTGTTGCTTGTCTTTGACTATCATTAAAATATGCTGGAACAGTAATAACGGCTTGTGTAACTTTTTGTCCTAAATAATTTTCAGCATCTGCTTTTAGTTTTTGTAATATCATTGCAGATATTTCTTGAGGTGTAAAATCATCGCCCTCAATTTTTACTTTTTCAGCAGTTCCCATTTTTCTTTTAATAGATATAACTGTATTATCTGGGTTTGTTACTGCTTGACGTTTTGCAATTTGTCCAACTAATCTTTCACCATTTTTAGAAAATGCAACAACAGATGGCGTTGTTCTATTTCCTTCTGCATTTGGTATAACAACTGCTTCTCCACCTTCCATAACAGCTACACATGAGTTTGTTGTACCTAAATCGATTCCTATAATTTTTCCCATTTTAAAATCCTCCTTATTATGTTTTTTGGGACGGGTTCAAAAAACATCATTTACTTTTTATATTTTTTTTATATTAATGATGACAATCCGTCCAAATAAATCATCATTTTAAATTTAATAACAACTTTAATTACTAAAAAAGAGTTAAATTTTGTTAGTTTGCAACTACAACCATAGAATGTCTAATTACTTTACTACCTATTTTGTAACCTTTTCTATATTCTTGTGCTATTTCTTTTTCTCCTAAGTTTTCATCTTGAATACTGCTTACTGCTTCATGCAAGCTTGGATCAAAAGTTTCTCCAACTGCTGGTATTTCTTCAACACCTTTAGATTTAAGAACATCTTTAAATTGTTTTAAAACAAGTTCAACTCCTTGTTTATAATTACTATCTTCTGTTTCAACTTTAGCTGCATTTTCTAGATTATCAACAACTGGTAAAATTACTTCTATTATATCAGAAAGTACCATGTTGTATAATGATTCTCTTTCTTTTCCACTCCTTTTTTTGAAGTTTTCAAATTCAGCTAAAATTCTTTTATACCTATCATCTAGTTCATCATAATCTTGCTTAGGCACCATGTCTTTTACATCTTTGTTTTCTTCCTTTTTTTCTTTTTTCTTTGTTTCCTTTTCTTCTAATTCTTCTTGTTTGTTTTCTTCTTTTTCCATAAATCTTTCCTCCTTTATTATTCATTATCTTTATTGATTTCTTTTAATTTTTTATTTATATATTTCATAACAGAAATAACTTTAGAATAATCCATTCTTTTAGGTCCTATAATTCCAATTGTTCCTACATCTTTTCCATTTACTTTGTGTTTAAAAGTAACAACACTAAAATCTTTTAGTTCTTCTTTTTCATTCTCTTCTCCAATATATACATTTATATCTTCCGCAAAACCTGTATCTAACATATCTGCAATTAATTCTTTTGTGTCTAAAACATTTACAAAATTTTTAGCAACTTCTAGGCTGTTAAACTCTGGAAGTTCAAAAGATTTATTTGCTCCTTCTAAATAAATTCTTTGGTCTTCTGCTATTACTTTTTTAATTTGCTCAATTACTGGTTTTATAACATTTACACTATATGTCATTTCATCATATAAATACTCTTCTAATGGTCTATCTATCGTTTCTAATGGCTCACCTTTCAACTTATTATTAAACATATAATTCATTGTTTCAATTTGTTTTTGATTGACATCTTCATCAAATTTAATAACTGTTTCTTTTATCATTCCATTATCTGTTAATATAACTGCCATCATCATTCTTGAACCAAGTAAAATAAATTTAATATCTTCAATAATTTGTGTATTTGCTTTTGGTGCAATTGAAACTGTTGTGTAATGCGTTACTTCTGAAATTGTATTTGCTGCAATTTTGGTTAAATCTTCTATTTCATTTACTTTTGTTTCTAGTTTTTCACTAATATATTTAATTTCTTCTATACTTATATCATTTTCATTTAAAAGTTCATCCACATAGTATCTATATCCTTTTGCAGATGGTATTCTTCCACTTGAGGTATGAGTTTTATCTAGATATCCATTTTTTTCTAAGTCTGCCATTTCATTTCTAATTGTTGCACTACTATAGTTTAATCCATAGCTGTTTGTCAAACTATTTGAACTTACTGGTTCTGCAGTATTGATATATTCTTCTACTATAGCTTGTAAGACTTTCTTTTTTCTATCATCTAACAAATTTCTCACCTCTTTTAGCACTCTTTGTATTTGATTGCTAACACATATATATTATACCCAAAATTAGCACTTGTCAATAGCAAGTGCTAAATTTTTTTGTAAATTTTTTGTGAACATTTTTTATACAAATTCTTCCCATACTATATTTGCAAAATCTAAGCCCTTATTTGTTAGTTTTATTTTATCTCCATCTATAACTAATAAATCTTCATTTATTAATTTTTTAAATTCGTTTCTAAATAAATAAATTGGATTTTCTCCATATTTTTGTTTAAATGATGAAATATTTACACCATCTATTTTTCTTAAACCTAGTAACATATATTCTTTTTTTCTATCAGATAAAGTTTGTTTTTCTTGGATTATATATCTATCTTTATTATCGTTTTTAATATTATCTATATATTCATTTAAATTAGTAACATTAGAATATCTAACACAATCTAAATATGAATGTGCAGCTAAACCAATTCCTATATACTCTTTTTGCTCCCAGCAATTTAAATTATGTTTAGATTCTTTTCCTCTTTTTGCAAAATTTGATATTTCATAATGCAAATATCCATTTAATTCTAATGTATCTTTTACATACCAATACATATTTCGTTCTGTATCTTCTAAAGGTAAAGAAACTTCTTTTTTCTCTATCATACTCTCTAGTTTAGTTCCTTCTTCTATAATTAAAGAATAAACACTAATATGTGTAGGCTCTAACTTAATTACTTCTTGCAAGCTTTCTTTTAAATCCTCAATTGTTTGGTTTGGAAGACCAAGCATTAAATCAATATTTATATTAGAAAATCCTACATCTTTTACTAATTTATAAGATTCTAAAAATTGTTCAAAAGTATGTATCCTACCTATTTGTTTAAGAATTGCATTATTTGTACTTTGAAGTCCTATGCTTATTCTATTAATACCTACATTTTTATAATCTTCTAATTTTTCTTTTGTTATTGTTCCTGGATTTGCTTCTATTGTTATTTCAACTTGATCCCATTTTGTTTTATTATAAGAAAGCTTATTTTTTAAATGTTCTAAAATTTTTACTATATATTTACTATCTATACAAGATGGTGTTCCACCACCTATATATATTGTAGTTACATTAAAATTTTTAAGATTATACGTATCTATTTCGCAAATTACAGCATTTATATATTCATTTATTTTGTCTTCACAACCTGAATAAGATATAAAATCACAATAGTAGCATTTCTTTACACAAAAAGGTATATGAATATAAATTCCAATTTCTTTTTCCAATTATTTTTTCTCCTTCGAAATTTCTATAATCTTTTGCAATCTATAATTTACACCAGATTTTCCTACTGGATTTTTAAGCAGTTTCCCAAGATTAGATAGTGGCATATCGGGATTTTCTACTCTTAAAATAGCTATTTCTTTTAACTTATCATCTAATGAATTAAACTTACCTGATTTTTGTAATTTTCTAATTGCTTC
>CANQEA010000047.1 GCA_947594095.1 uncultured Clostridia bacterium
GATTGATATTCATTAATAAAATCTGTTTCCATATCATTTTCACTTTCTGGAATCAATTTATCAAATAGCATTTTATATTTAATTTCGTAATCATTAATAAAATTTTCTGTTTCATCTGTTAAAGTAATGTTCTGGTTTTCATATGGCAATAACTTTACTTCATCATATTGTTTTTTCGCAATTTCGTCTAAAAATAAAAGTTTTTGCATAATATTTGATATTTGTTCATCACTTATATTAATTTTTTTACCTTCAACAATTTTGCCATATATTTTCAAATTATCTATAATAGAAAAAGCTTTGTATATATCTATTAATTCTTTTGCTCTTTTATTTTGCCAAAACATATTTATTACACTTAATTCATCAATATTCATTTTGGATAAGTTATTTTCACTCCAAAAATCTCTAAATTGCTGAATGATGTTTTCTTTTGGTGAAGCTATATTTTTTAATCCTAATTGTAAAAGTTCTCTGATATGGTTATTGGTATATTTTTCTTCTAAATTATATCTTTGTATTAAATTTTCATAAAACTTTGATAACATTTCTATATTTAATTTTAATATATTTTGTTCTATGAAATTAACTTCAATGTCTAAAGTTTTTTGTAAAATTTTCTTTTCTACCTCTTGCTTTTTTTGTTTACTTATTTTAGGAGATCCTAACTCATCAATATTGTTTCTCAAGTATTCTACTAATTGTTTCATTGCTGCTGTACATCCTGTTTTTAAATTATAATTAAATGTCCCTTCTGGAACACTTAAATCGTTATCTTTTATCTTATCATATATATTTTGAGCATATTCTGGATTGTTTTTTAAATATGAATATAAAAGATAATATATATAATCATTTGATAAGTTATCATACATTTTTATATATTCTTTTTCTTCTTCATGATTCTTTCTCATTATGTATTCTTTTAATTGAAATTCATCAAATTGTGGATGTTTCTTATATTCTTCTTTAATATAAGAAATTACCTTTTCAATTGTGTCACGAAATGAATAAACGGCAATTCTTGATAATTTTTTATTACTCCATTTCATCATACTATTCCAATTATACATTAAATTTCACCTCTTTTTTTAGGTAATTTATCTCTCCCTTCTATTTTACCACATTTTGTCACTTTTTACAAGAATATACACTTTTAATAGTACGTTTTGATATTTTTATAATTTACATGTTTCTACATTAAAAAACAACAAAAAAATTGACAAATATTTTGTTTTTATATAAAATAAATTTCAGATAGAATATTACATGATTAATAAATGAAAAGGAGGAATAATAATGTCTGATATTATTTCATATTTATTTGAAACAAAAGCTATAAAATTTTGTGAAGAGAACAAACCATTTTTTCTTACATCAGGGATGATTTCACCATATTTTGTAAATACTCATTTTTTATATGGTGATGAGAAATCTGCAACAGAGTTTTTATCTTATATTGACACATTACTAGAGGATAGAGTTAATTTGCCTAAAAAAGTATTTGAAAAAGTAAAAACACAATATGAAAATAACAAAATATTTAAATACACTATTGATACTATGATTAAAGCTATAAGTGATAATGTAGATGTAAATGAAATTGATTATATCTCTGGTGGTGAAAGAAGAGATTGGTATTTTTCAAATATGATTGCTTATCTATTAAAAAAGCCACACCTTACACTATTTAAAGATATGGAAGCATTTGTTAGCCCTTATGACTTTTCTACTACAGAAAAAATTACAGATTTATCTGGTAAAAAAGTTTTAAATGCATCTGACTTGGTAACTGCTGCATCAAATTATGTTCGCTCATGGATTCCATCAATTAGAAATTTAAATGGAAATTTAGCTTGGACTTGTTATGTTGTAGATAGAAAACAAGGTGGTACAGAAGTATTAGAAAAAGAAAATATTAAACCAATTTCACTTGCTATTGTTGATGACTCACTTTTCAAAAAAGCATATGAACAGAAAATAATAAATGAAACACAATTAGAAATGTTACTTGGTTTTTACAAAGACCCATATACTACTATGAGAAACTTTTTGATAGAACACCCAGAATTTCTAGAAGAAGCTTCAAAATCTGATAATGAAAGAACTAAAAAAAGAGTTAAAACTTTAATTGATAATAACTTGTATAATTTATAAAAATTTAGAGTGTTTGTCTTATATAAGGCAAGCACTTTTTTTGACAATTACCAGATTTTATGTTAAACTAATAACAGATAAATTTTTATCTATTATTATTCAGAGAAAGGAGGAAAAATAACATGTTGAATTTCGACGACGTGGTCAACAACATACGGGATGCTCACCAGCAGAGAGAAGACTTTCAACTTCAACTTGTTTCAGAAATCCAAGAACTTCGCAACAAAATGCTATTAGTTTATGCAAAATATAAGATAATAGATTATGTATCTGCACGTTCTGACGAATCAATCATTTTGCATACAGATGGAGCAATGGATTTTTCTGATATGGATTGTGGATTTGATGCTAGATTTAGATTAAAACATAGTGATTTGGAATTTATTGCGAACAAAATTCCTGGTTTAGGCATCGATTCCGTCATCGATGAGGATTTTGAAAGTTTGTATGTTAAAGAATGTGCAAAGTTATGCGAAGAACCAATATCTGAATAATTAAAAAAATACGGAGCATTCTTTCTGTTAAGGACGCCCCGTATTTTCTTTTACTATAATTTCATTATATTTTACAACAGTAACATTATCTGGTATATTTTTTAAAACTGTTGCATTTGCTCCAATTTTAACATTATTTCCTATTTTTATTGGTCCAAGTATTTTAGAGCCAGCACCTACTAAAACATTATTTCCGAGGTCTGGGTGCCTTTTATTTTTGTCTTTTCCAGTGCCACCCAATGTACTATTATGATAAATTGTACAATCATCTCCAACAGTTGCTGTTTCTCCAATTACAATTCCCATGCCATGGTCAATAAATAATCTTCTTCCTATTTTTGCTCCTGGGTGTATTTCAATACCTGTAAAAAATCTTCCAAATTGTGAAACAAACCTTGCTAAAAACATCAATTTATGTTTGTATAAAAAATGGGCTAATCTATGAAACACTAATATATGAAACCCCGGATATAGAATTATTACTTCAAAAATATTTCTACAAGCAGGATCTTTATTTAATATATTTTTGGCATCTTCATATAATTCTTTAAAAAATAACATACATATCCTCCCTACTATAATATGATATGTACGTTAAATTTATTTTTTACTGTAACCTCTTATTATTGCAAATTCAGAAAGATTACTTGGCTTTTACCGTATTTTATGTTAAAATAATAATAGATAATTTTTTATCTATTATTATTCAGAGAGGAGGAAATAGCATGTTATATCCGTGCCACAGGTTAACTCCGTACGAAGAACTTATTTTAACAATAAGTCAACTTCAAGAACTTAATGAGTTTGCCAACCAGTCTAAGGAAAAAAATCTTGACGAAGTTGACAGTAATCAACAACAAATAATATCTGAATAATGAAAAAGAAAATACGGTGTACCCTTTCTTGTTAAGGACACACCGTATTTTTGTTGTTATAACTTTATTACATTTTATAACAGTATAAAAATTGTTTTTCATTTCTAGACTAATAGAGTCTCTTTTTCTTTAACCACATCACAAATTAAATCTGCAACCTTTTCAACACCTAATGTGTCGCTATTTATACAAATATCATAATTTGAGTGGTCATTCCATTCTTTTTCTGTATAATACTTATAATGGTTTGCTCTTAATTTATCAATTCTTTTAATTTCTTTTTCTGCTTTTTCTGGTGTTAACCCATAAATCTCAGTTGCTCTTTTCATTTTATTTTCCATATCGCTGTATATAAATACTTTAACAACATTTTCTCTGCCATTTAAAATAAAATCTGAACATCTACCGATAATTACACAAGATTCTTTAGAAGCAACTTCTTTAATTAACTCTGATTCTTTAATAAATAACTCATCTGAATTATTTAGGCCAAAGTAATATCCATTATTTAAACTTGCTAAAATATCTCTTTTTTGCTCATTACTTTCAATATATTCTTCAGAAAGCCCTGTTTCCTCAGCAAGTTTTGTTATAAAGTCTTTATCATAAAGTTTAATACCTAATTTATCAGCAATTAATCTTCCAATATATCTTCCACCTGAACCATATTCTCTAGATACTGTAATTACAATTTGTTTATTTAATTTATTGTCTGTACTTGTATCATCAATTAATGCTTGGCTATTTATAGTCTTCTTTCCTAATTGTTTTACTTCAATAATTAATAATATACTAGCAACCATGAATGCTAATCCATCTGCAACAGGTCCTCCGTATAATACACCCATAAATCCAAACATACTGCTAAGTATTGTCATTGCAGGTATTAAAAATAAAATTTGTCTAGATAAAGATAATAGTGCACTTCTTCCACTCTTTCCAATTGCTTGGAAAAATATTCCTGATGGTATTTGTATTCCATTGCATATACATAAAAGTAAGTATGTTCTAAATGCAATACATGCAAATTCCATATAAAGCTCGTCTCCACTACCAAATATAGAAATTAACTTATCTGGTATTGTTTGGAATAATATAAATGCAAATGTACTAATTATAACACTTATTCCAAGTACCATTTTTAGTGCTTTCTTTACTCTATCAAACTTTCTTGCTCCATAGTTATATCCAAATATTGGTTGAGATCCTGCTGATATTCCAACTATGATGCTATTTAAAATTTGATTAATTTTCATAACAATACCTAAAACTGTAATTGGAATTTCAGGCCCAAATTTAGAATCAGAACCATATTTTGCAAGTAAATTATTTTCTACTCCAACAACTACTACAAAGCTCATTTGTGTAATAAAACTACTAATACCTAATGCAGATACTTTTTTTACAATGTTGAATTTTAATTTAAACAATGATTTATTTATTGATATAGATTTAAATTTCTTTAAATATAATACATTTACTATAAAAGTAAGAAACTGACTAATTACAGTTGCAATTGCAGCACCTGCTACACCCATATGAAATACAAATATAAAAATTGGGTCTAAAATAATATTTAATATTGCACCTGATACCATAGATGTCATTGCATATTTAGGGCTACCATCTGCTCTTATTACAGAATTTAGAGTTGTTCCTATCATCATAAATGGAAATCCAATTGCAATTACTATTCCATATTGCATAGCATAATCTCTTAAAGCATCAGTACATCCAAACATATTTAAAAGATTTGGCATAAAAATTAGAGAAATAGCACATAAGATAATTGATACAATTGCAGATAATAAAAATCCACAGACAACTCCTTTTGCAGCTTCTTCTTTTTTCTTTTCTCCTAGTTTTAAACTTAAATATGCTGAACTTCCATCTCCAAACATTAAAGAAAATGCTAGACAAATCATTGTTAATGGGAACACTATGTTTGTTGCTCCATTTCCTAAATAACCTACTCCCCATCCAATAAAGATTTGGTCAACCATATTATATAGTGAATTTACTAATAATGATATAATACAAGGAATAGAAAATTTTCTGATTAATTTTCCTATTTTTTCTGTTCCTAATATATTTTCTTCTTTTTCCAATTTATATTTCCTCCTTCTTCTGTTTTTTGCTAACTTATCTATTTTAACACATAAAAAATACTTTGTCAAATTTTGATAATAGTAAAAATTTACATATTTATTGACAATAGTACAATATGATGATAAAATACAAACAATAGTTTATTTAAATTTTTGCAGTAAATATAATAATAAAATTTGGAGGATATATGTTTAAATTAGTATCAGATTATAAACCAACTGGTGACCAGCCACAAGCAATAGAATATTTATCAAATCGGAATTAAAGAAGGGAAAAAATTTCAAACATTACTTGGCGTTACTGGTTCTGGGAAAACATTTACGATGGCAAATATAATTGAAAAAGTACAAAAACCAACACTAGTACTTGCACATAATAAAACTTTAGCTCGGACAACTTTACTCAGAATTTAAAGAGTTTTTTCCAGAAAACAATGTGGAATATTTTGTAAGTTACTATGACTATTATCAACCAGAAAGCTATATACCATCTTCTGACACTTATATTGAAAAAGACTCTTCTATAAATGATGAAATAGACAAACTTCGTCATTCTGCAACACTTTCTTTATTTGAAACAAGAGATGTTATAATAGTTGCTTCTGTTTCTTGTATTTATGGTTTAGGAGATCCAATTGATTATCAAGGAATGATGTTATCACTTCGCCCTGGTATGACTAAACCTAGAAATGAAGTTTTAAAAAAATTAATCACAATGCAATATACTAGAAATGAGATAGATTTCAAGAGAGGCACATTTAGAGCTAAAGGAGATATTGTAGAAATTTATCCATCAGACAAGTCTGAAGAAGCGGTTAGAGTTGAATTTTGGGGCGATGAAATTGAGAAAATAACACAAATAAACCCTCTAACTGGTAAACCTATTGGAACAAGAAGACATATTTTAATCTCCCCTGCCTCACACTATGTTACAACAAAAGAAAAAATGGATAGAGCAATTATTACAATTGAAGAAGAAATGGAAGAACGTGTCAAATATTTTAAATCTCAAAATAAATTAATTGAAGCTCAAAGAATTGAAGAGAGAACAAATTTTGATATAGAAATGATGAAAGAAACTGGTTTTTGCTCTGGTATTGAAAATTATTCAAGACATATTAGCCGGAAGACCTGAAGGAAGCCCACCTTATACTCTTTTTGATTATTTTCCAGATGACTTTCTGCTTTTAATTGATGAATCACATGCAACAATTCCACAGGTTAGAGCAATGTATAATGGAGATAGAGCAAGAAAAGAGTCATTAGTTAATTACGGTTTTCGTCTTCCTTCTGCTTTTGATAATAGACCACTTAAATTTAATGAATTTGAACAAAGAATGAATCAAGTTATATTTGTAAGCGCAACTCCTGCAGATTATGAAAAAGAACATAGTGGATCAAATGTTGTAGAACAAATTATTCGTCCAACAGGATTACTTGATCCTAAAATTGAAGTAAAACCAGTTGCAAATCAAATTGATGATTTGTTAGAACAAATTCGAATACGTGCAGAACGTAAAGAAAGAGTTTTAGTAACAACATTAACTAAAAAAATGGCAGAAGATTTAACTGCATATTTAAAAGGTTTAGATATTAAAGTAAATTATATGCATTCAGATACTAAAGCATTAGAAAGAATGGAAATAATTAGAAAATTAAGACTTCGGAGAATTTGATGTATTAGTGGGTATTAACTTACTTAGAGAAGGTTTAGATATTCCTGAAGTATCTCTTGTTGCAATTCTAGATGCAGATAAAGAAGGATTCCTTCGTTCAGAAAGGTCTTTAATACAAACTATCGGCCGTGCTGCTAGAAATACAGATGGAACAGTTATTATGTATGCAGATGAACTAACAGAAAGTATGGAAAAGGCAATTTCAGAAACAAATAGAAGAAGAAAAATTCAACAAGAATATAATGAAAAACACGGAATTACTCCAAAAACAATTAACAAATCTGTTAGAGATTCTATTAGTATTACAGCTGTTGAAGATATTGGTGTTGAATACAAGTTAGAAGAAACAGATGATATAAAACAAGTAATTAGTAAATTAACAGATGAAATGCTTAAATATGCTGCAGATATGGAATTTGAAAAAGCTGCAGAATTACGTGACAAAATTCGTGAATTAGAAAAATTATTAGATTAAAAAAAGAATAATATATTATTTTATGTACAAAATAAAAGATATAAACGTTTGGAGATTTTAAAATGAATCAAATATTATGTACAAAAATAAAAAAAAATTATTCTAAAAAAAAATTTTTTAAGCTACAATTTTCTTTTTCGATTATAGCAATTGCAATTATAATTATAATATCTATTTTCTCTGTTAACTCATTAATTGAAAAAGAAAAAATGTCAGATAATTTAATTAGTAATTATAATGTATATAGACTATATTCTAATCCTGAAGAGAATAACTTAGAAAGTGATATTTCAAATGATATTTTTGGAATAATTGAGATTCCAAAAATTAATTTATACTACCCAGTTTTTTCTACTATATCAGATGAATTGCTTAAAATTGCTCCTTGTAAATTTCATGGAGAAAATTTGAAAAACCCAGATAACATTTGTATTGCAGGTCACAATTATAATAATTCATTATTTTTTAGTAATATAAATTTATTATCTCAAAATGACGAAATAATATTATATGATAATTTAGGAAATTCTTTTTCTTATTTTGTAGTCGATGTATATGAAGTAAAATATGATGATTTATCTCCTGTATATGATTATGACGAAAATTCATATGAACTTACTTTAGTTACTTGTAATAATTTGAGTGATAACAGAATTATTGTAAAGTCAAAACAATACATGAATTATTAATCAATATAAAAATATGCAAAAAGAGAATATACATTTTTGTATATTCTCTTTTAATTTACAATAACATTTATTTCTTACAATTATTTTATAAGTTTCTATAATCTGATATTTTCTTATAAGCATATACTGCTGATATTCCAAATACAACAATTAATAATACTGTTGGCATTGAATCTTCAATTCCTGTGTCTGGTAAATTATTTTCATTACCATATAAATTTGTATTATTAGTTTTATTAGAATTATTTGAATTTTTATTTGAGTTATTTGTATTCTTATTTGCGTTATTTGTGTTTTTATTTGTATTATTAGTATTTTTATTTGAATTCTTATTAGTGTTTTCTTCTTCATCTTGTTCTAATAAATAATCATCAGTTATATCTCCATAATCATCATCTGATGTAGCAGCATAAACACTTCCTGTAAATGTACCTATAGATATAGTTAACATTAAAATTAATCCAATAACTAAAACTTTCATTAAACTTGTTTTTTTCATCTTTTCTCCTCACCTTTTTTACACATTCTAATTTTAGTATTATAACAACCACTTTTTATTATACAATTTTTTAAAATTTATTGCAAGTGATTTTTATAAAAAATAATAATATGTAAGAAATATAAATTTCTTTTGTTTTTATGTCATATTAAATTATTATTTGCTTTACATTTTTATTTTATACTTAAATTTAATATAAGTCAATATATTTTCTAATATTTTTTCTTTACATTACCGTTACGAAAATATTACAAATATATTACACGTTAAATTTAAATAAAACAATATCTCCATCTTGCATAATATATTCTTTACCTTCTGAACGAACTAAACCTTTTTCTTTTGCAGAAAGCATAGAGCCTTCTTTTATTAAATCGTCATATGAAACAATTTCTGCTTTTATAAAACCTCTTTCTATATCTGAATGAATTTTTCCTGCAGCTTCTGGCGCCTTTGTTCCTTTCTTGATTGTCCAAGCTCTAACTTCTGGCTCACCTGCTGTTAAAAATGACATTAAACCGAAGTAAATCATAGCTTTTTTTAATTACTTTATCTAATCCTGATTCTTCTAGTCCTAAAGCATCTAACATCTCTTTTTTATCCGCATCATCTAAGCCTGAAAGTTCTTCTTCCATTTTGACACATAAAGGAATAACTTCTGCTTTTTCTTTTTTTGCATATTCTATTACTTTTTTTACATTAGAGTCATTACCTATATTTTCAAGTTGTTCTTCTGAGACATTTGCAATATATAATATTGGTTTTGTTGTTAATAAAAACATATCTTTAACTAAAATTTGTTCTTCTTCATTAATATCCATAGCTCTTAAAGAAATACCGTTTTCTAAGTTTTCTTTCATTTTCTCTAACAAATCAATTTCTGCTTGATATTTTTTATCAGCTTTTAAGTTTTTCTTTGCTTTATCTATTCTTTTATTAACTGTTTC
>CANQEA010000048.1 GCA_947594095.1 uncultured Clostridia bacterium
TGATATTTTATTTTATTAAATTATTACCTTTTTCTATTTTTAGATAAGGTGGAAGCATATTTGCTTCTTCTTGTAACATGGATTATTATACTACTTTTTTTATACATTTGTCAAGACTTTTTATAAATTTGTTAAATAGTTTCTAAAAATTTTCTATAATTAATGAATTGTTATTGTTTCGGTTTATACAAAATGAATTCTTACATTAGTTTTATTTTATATTTTCTTTTTCTAATTTTATTAGATATATTTTCTAATTTTTATTTAGATGAATCATGCTCAAAAACTTAAAATTATTTTATCAACATTCATCTTTCTTAATATCTTCCATGCTAATTTATCTCTTTCATTAATTTGTAACTCCCTTTTTGTTTATATTTTAGCTAATAAACTTTATTAAGTTAAACATTTAAATTAGCGTAGAATTTTAGAAATAATAAGTAAAAGATAAAGGAGAACTAATTGTTCTCCCTTATCTTATGCATTTATTCTTTTAGTATAATATTGAATCGATTTTGATATTTCCAAAATCTGTTCACAATATAATTTTTTAAGAAGATTTATATCTTCAATATTTAAATCTCTTTCCGATATATTTCCAGCTTTTATTTCTTCTTGTATATTTAATAATCTCATTCTATCATTAGCACCATCTTTTAAATTATCTTGAAATACATTTGTATTTACTTGATTATTTACACTTTCCTTTGGGGCTTCTATTTTTAGAACATCCTTTTTTCCAAATATTTTTTTAAAAAAGTTAATAATTTTTTCTAACATGCTTATAACCTCTATTCTTTAGATTGTTCATTTTCTTTTGTACCAAATCTTTCAGCAAATGCTTTTTCTACTTTTTCTTGTCTAGCAATTAATCCTTGCTTTATTTGTTCTAATTCTTGTAACGTAACATCTTTGATAGATTTTCCACCAGTAAGTGTAGATATTAATTGTTCAGCACTATTCATACGTTCTTTTTCTTTTTGTGCACGTTCACGTTCCCAATCAAATAAATATTCTTTTTCTTCATCTTCCTTTTCTTTTTTTCCTGAAAGTCTATCAAAATAATCTCTTACATAGTCATCAAATGCTCTTTGGTCATCATAATATTTCATAAATTCTTCTTGAAATTTACTAATTTCGTCTTTATGTGCCTCATAAAAACCTTTTCCCATAGTATAACCTAATGTCATAAGTCCACCTAAATGAGTTTGAGCTGTCCACATTTCATTCAATGTCTCATTTTTTATAGGTTCATCTATATAAAAATATAGCTCTGTTCTATCGTCTTTAGTTAAATTATAATTTATACCTACCGCTGCTTTTCCATTTTTAATATATTTTGAGCATAATTCCTGCAAATAACCATCTAATCCTTTTTTCATATACATACCTTCATAGTTTATTGATTCATAGCCTGCAATTTCTAAACCATTTGGAACTCCCATTTCCTTTAAACTTTCGGTTATCAATGTTTCAAAATCTGCATCTTGTTCTACTTTAAAATATCTAGCTAAGTCTTCTTTTGATACTGTTTCTAAAATTTTATTAATTCCTTTTATTTGATATTCTTTTTCCATTATAATACCCCCAATAATATATTACTATATGCTTTATACCACATTTCTTTGTTTTTTACAATAAATATGACAACAAAAGTATATTTGTTATGAAAATTTAATATTTTTGTAATATTTGTAGTTTTTAAGCTATAAGTAGTTTTTTATATTCAAAAGAGATAAACAATTTTAGATTTTGGGGGTTTGGTGTTTGTAACCTTGTCCCACAGATAAACTTTGTTTGTCTAGTGTGTTAGAAATATACTCACAATGGCAGAAAAGCAAAAAGAATTAGAGTGGAATTTAGAAAGATTATCTTATTCATGTAATAAAGACCATCTTTTAATGGTCTTTATTACATATTTTATTTATAAAATAATCAAAAAATTTTATGTCCATCATATATTCAGGATGCCATTGTACTGCAACTATATTTTTATTTTCTATCGCTTCTATAATTCCATCTTCACTTTTTGCAACTACTTTGAATCCTTTTGCTACTTCTTTTATTGCTTGATGATGTAGTGAGTTTGTTTCCATTTGTTCAGTATTATAACAATTATTTAAAAAAGAATTTTTCTCAAATTTCACAATATGTCTTTCTTCTCTAGTTAATTTATGATTAGGAATATCTTGATATAAACTACCACCAAAGCAAACATTTATAGCTTGTATTCCCCTGCATATACCTAAAATAGGTTTATTTACATTATTGAATTTTTTTATTAAAGTAAAATCTAATTTATCAATTTCTTCTGTCATCTTATGTATTTCTGCAATAGGTTGTTCATTATAATTTTTGGGATTTATATCTATTGCACTTCCTACTACTATTAGTCCATCACAAATATTAACAACTTCTTCTAAATTAGTTAATGAACTAACCGGAAACAATAATACATTAAGATTTTCAAATATATCCTTAAATTCTTTATTTATATAATATTTTTCAAAACCTTTTTTAGATAATCCATATCTTCCGAGTTATTGCTAATATCATATTCTTCTCCAATTTTTATATTATTTATGAAAAATCAACTTTATTTTACTAATAATTTTACTAAAAAATGACTCTTTGTAAGCTACTACTACAGTTAAAATTTCCTTAGTAGTGTTCACAGAATATAGTAAATTTACTAACTCCTTAAATTAACACTAATTATTATGTGCTAATTTAGTTTGTATGTTTAAAATTTTCTTTCTATAATTTTCAATAGATTGTTTAGTATTTTTAATCTGACTTTCATATAAATTACTTAATATATCAAAATCTTCATCTGACAAATCTTCTTCTTCTATAACTCCAGATTTATAATCATTTTGCAATTTTAATGCTTTCTCTTTTTCTTCATCTGGAACTATTCTTATTTGTTCTTGGAAATCATTATATTGAGGTTTCATATTATTTGTCTGCAATATTTCATTTTGTAAAACTTCATTTCTTGGTGCTTCTAAATAATTTTGATTGCTTATGCCAAATAATTTTTTAAAGAAATCTTTAATTTTTTCTATCATTGTTCATCCCTTCCTTCTTTTGTTTGATTGCCTAGTTGTCCTTCATATTGATTATATAAGTCTTTTGCTCGCTGTTCTTTATCTTGCAATTCAGTTAGTTCTTTATCTAAATCTCCAATACTTTTTTTGCCTTTAGCAATTAGTCTTTCTCTATATGCTTTTCTCTTTGCTTCTCTTTCTTCTCTTTTCTTTTGTCCTAACTTTTTCTTCTTTGCCGGACTATTAGCAATCATTTTATCTCTTATTTCTCTTTGTTTTTGCAATCTTGCTTCTCTTTGTGCTTTTAATTGTTCAACTTCTTCCTCTGTAAATCTATATTTATCTGGTGTTTTATTTCTATCAAAAGAAGCACCTCCAGTAACTGCTTTTTCTCCACCTACTGAAGCCAATTCTTCATTGATAAACTGTACCATTTTCTCATCTCTATTTTTTACAGCTTCTGCAAATTTTTTACCATCTTCATTATATAAATATTTATATGCCTCCCAAATTTGTGATTCTCTAATATTCATATCATCTAAGCCTAATAAAAGCATAAATCCAGCCTCGTCTGATTTCATAAGTTCTGTTACACCAACCATTGCACCCGGTATACCATCTGTCATTTTATAGATAACATCAAAAATAGAGTCATTTAATTCTATTTTCTTTCTTGCTGTTGGATCATCTGGTAAAGATTCTGTATCAAGACTTCCTAAAAAACCTGGTCTAAAAGAAAGCCTCTCTCTTTCTGCTTTTCCTCTATTTTCTACACTCTCAACTGATGGTATGTATATATCAAATTCATGTTCTTTTGCATATTTTACTAATCCCTTTCTAACATTTTTATCTTCAAAATTCAAATCTCTGCTAGCAATTCTGCTATCTAAAGCCTCTAAATTTTCTCGTAATGCTTCTGAAGTTGCATATATCACATTAGAAGTAGCGCCAGAAAAATCTCCTAAATATACAAAATCATCTTTAACATATAATTGCTCATCAGTATATTGTTGTCCCATTTCTTTTAATTCTTCGCTAAATAATTGGCTTACACCCATTACTTGTGCTTCAGTTACGATTTCAGCCCAATTATCTTCTAGCTTTGCTAAAATTCTTTTTTTCATATTTTCTGGATCTTCGCAATTTTCCCCATATTGTTCCATTATGGCGTCTGCTATCATTCCTGTTCGTTCATGGTCTATTTTTGCTTTTGGAATTGATATATCTACTCCAGTTATTCCGTTTTCTTTTATATATCTTCTATATGCTTGCTTTTTAGCTGTAATCTCTTCTACATCAAAGTATTTTTCTATAAAAGCATTAGTTTGGTGTAATCTTCCCACTTTTTGCATTATTTTTTGGTATTCTGCTTTAACAAATTCTGGTGTTCCATAAGCTATATCTGGTCTAAAATCATCAGAATGAGTAATATTATCGTCTTGTATCCATAAAAGTAAACTATCACTATAAGAGTTTTCTCCAACAATAGTTTTTACAGAATCTAAATCTGAAAAATCATACAATTGTAAGTTCATTATCTTAGAATAGTTTTTAATAATGTCATCTTGAAATAATTGTGTATAGTTGCCTTTTTCTATATTATCTTTATCATTTACAACTCTATTTATATATCTGGCTAATCCTTGCACTTTTGCCATATCAATTTCTATTGTTTCTAACACATCTGGATTTGTAATTTCAATACCATTTTTTTCTGCATAAGAAAGATATATGTTTTTTAATTTCCTAGTTCCATCCGAAATGAAATCTTTACCATTTACTCCCTGTCCTCTAAACAATGCTTGACTATATAAATCAAATATCCTTTTATTTATTCCATCTGGACTTGCATAAAATACATTACTTCTACCTAAAGATGTATCTTCTTCTGCTACCAAACCATCTTGTACTGTAATTCCATATCCAAAACAGCTAAATTTTTTTGGATCTATATTATATTTCATTGCCATTTTAGTTAAATCGCCATATTTATTGTGTAAACCAATAGGTACTTCTGTTATTTCTGAAAGGAAGTTATTATATCCTGTAGCAAATAAATCAGAATAATGTTCTGTAAAATATTGTTTTAATTCTTCTTCAAATGCTGTTGTGTCTATTTCTTCTAATGTCTCATTTTCTCCTAAAGTTATAGAACTTAATATACCTACATTTCTAGTTTTTTCATTTGGTATTTTTGCTCTTTTTGCATATATTGAAACTAAAGCATTAACTATATTTTCATCTACTTCTGGATCAGCTACTTCTTTTATTCCTAAATTTTCTCTATCTTCACTTGATATTTCTGATAAGCTTCTAGTATTTCTTAATATTTGCTCTGTTCCTTTTGTATTTTCAGCTAGTTCATTTATTCTAATTTGTTTCTCAATTTCTGATAATTCTGATTTTTGGATTTCACTATATTCTAAAGCAAAGTCTCTATAAAGCTGTTGTACTGCTTCTTCAACTTTCTTTTCTTCCACATTATAACTAATCATTAGATAACCTCCTTTTATTTATGTAATTTATATCACAATTTTCGATTTTTTACAATAAATATGACAATTAAAGGTAATTTGTCATAAAAATTTAATATTTCTGTAATATTTCATTCTCTGCAAAACTCTTTTTATAAAAATTTTGCCTGTTTTTCTGTTATTCTGTTATTTACAACTCCTAATCTTAATAAAGCTCTAATATTTTTCCATTTCATACATTTAGAATAGCCTTTTGCAGTTAGTTCCACATATTCTATGCTTTCTTTAAATATATAATAAGGCACTTTGGAATTGCTCATGTTCTTGGAATGGATGTTAATGACTTGTTAAAAAATATTAGCGATAAATTAATAGTTAGTGTAAAATTAATGTAGGCAAAATAAAAAATTACCTACATTAATTTTTTCTAAAAAACTATTGAAAAAACATAGATAATCCAATACAATTGAAATAACCAAAACACAAAAGAAAGGATAATATCTATGTTTAAAGAAATTGTAACAGAAAATGAAGTAAAATTCAATGATTTGGAGAAAAAAATATTTAAATTTGTATGTTTTTTTGGTTGTATGATAATAAAATTAATTTTAGAAACATATGACAGAAAGCTGATGAACGCTAGAGACAAAAAGAAATATAGACATAAAGGATTAAGAAAAAATACAATAAAAACAATTATGGGAGAAATTGAATATCGAAGAGCAATGTATGAAATGGAAGAAAATGGTATTAAGAAAACAGTATATCTTTTAAATGAGAAATTACATATTAATGGAGAAGGAAAAATATCAGAAAATATGATAGAAAAAGTAGTAGAAATAGTGCCAATAACAGATTCGTACAGAAAAGCAGAAACAGTAATCAAAGAAACAACAAATGCAACATTAAGTTTTGAATGGATAAGAAAATTAACAGTAGCAGTAGGAGATAAAATATCAACAAGAGAAAAAGCCGAAAGAAAATTGATGAATAAAGGGCAATTAGTAGCCGGACTAAAGCAAATAACAGCGTTGTTTGAAGAAGCAGATGGACTATGGATAAATTTACAAGGAAAAGATAGAAAGAAAAGATTAGAAAAGCAAAAAAAGAAATGTGAAAAAGAAAAAAGAGAATTTAATCCTAAAATGAAAATAAAAACAGAATTAAAATTGCATGTAATGTATGAAGGATGGAAAAAGGATGATAAAAGACATAGTTTAGTAAATAAACAATGTATAGCAGGAATAATGAAACCAAAAGAAATAAAAGAAATAAGAGATGCAAGGGTATATCAGCAATATGATGAAAAAAATATAAAATTAAGAGTAACGAATGGAGATGGAGCAGCATGGACAAAAGGAATAACAGCAAAAGGAGGAATATATCAAAAGGATCAATTTCATATAATGCAGGAAATAACAAGAGATGTACCAAAAGAATATAGAAATATAATAGAAGAATTAGTAAAGACGAAACAATATGAAAAAATACAGCCAGCAATAGAAGGACTAAAATATGAACTAGGAGGAGAAGAAAAAACAATAAAGAAGTTAAATACACTTCAGAGTTATTTAAGTAAAGATTTAGCAAGATATCAAGATTTAGTAGAAGTACCAGAAGCACCAAAAGGAATAGAATATAGAAATATGGGAACACAAGAAAGCCAGATATTTAGTAAGTTAAAGAAAAGATTTTGTAGTGGAAGGAAAGCATTTAGTGAACATGGAGCAAATAGTTTAGCAAAAATATGTGTATTAAGTGATAAATTTAGTTTAGAAGAAATAGAAACACCAATACCAATAGATACAAGTGTAGAAGACTGGATAAAAGAAATAGAAGAAAAAGTAAAAGCAAATAAAAAATATAATACAGTAAAAGAGAAAACAAAAGAAGGAATAGCTGTACACTTAGGACATACAGAATTAAAATTTATGAAAGAAATAATGAAACTAAATGAATTTAGTGAAATGAGATGTAGTTTTTAAAAAATAAAACGGCTACGTTTTATTAAAAGAAATTTGAAAAATAAAAAGTGTTAAAGCAATTCATTTTATTGGATTATAAGATATTTTCAAAAAAGATAAAAAAATTGCCTACATTTACTTGACACATACCTGACACTATCAAATAAAAAATAAAATTTGACATATTATAAAATATGTGTTATTATAATTATAGCTAGCAACTAACACGTCTAGTAAATGAAAAACACATAAAAAGACTAGGAAGCTCGAACAATTTCCTAGTCTTTTTCTATGCTATTCACTCAATTTCTTTATTATGTAATAAAGTATTATAAGTTTTAGCACGTCTAACACGTTTTTCAACGAAAAACACCTCCTTTCCTAAAGATTTCCTTTACGAAAAGGATGTTCTTATTATACTTTATTTTCCATAATTTTACAATAAAAATTTAAAAATTTCATCTAAAAAACGATACCAAAAAAGTATCGTTTCTTGCTTGGTGGCTTGAAGTGGAATCGAACCACTGACACGAGGATTTTCAGTCCTCTGCTCTACCAACTGAGCTATCAAGCCAAATATTAAGTTTGGTTTTATAAAAAAATGGCGACCCGGAACGGGCTCGAACCGTCGACCTCTAGCGTGACAGGCTAGCGTTCTAACCAACTGAACTACCGGGCCACAAAAAAATGTGGTGGTCGCTACAGGGTTCGAACCTGTGACCCCCTGCTTGTAAGGCAGATGCTCTACCAACTGAGCTAAGCGACCATTTCTTTCAACGAAATTTATTATACTAGGTTTTATTGTTCTTGTCAAGTAATTTTAAGAAATTTTGGAAAAAAGTTTCAAATTTTTTTTATTATGTTGCAAAATAGGCTTATAATGTACAAAATTGTAGTTTTTATTTATAATGTTTTTTACTCATTTTCTCCAATAATTCTATTCTTAAAAATAATTTTTAATCTCTATTTATTTTTTTGATTCTTCATATGCTTTTCTTACTGCTTTTGCAAGTTGGTCTGCACAAGAAGTTCCTTTTCCAGCACAATCGATTCCGCCTATTTTCTTTTCTATTTCTTCTACTGTCATACCTTCTACAAGTCTAGGAAGTGCTTGTAAATTTCCAGGGCATCCTCCTTCTAAAAATTTAACATCTTTTACTATATTTCCATCTAAAACAAATCTAATCTTTCTAGCACATGTATTTTTAGTTTCAAATGTATATTCCATGATAAATACTCTCCTTTATTTTAATTTGATAATACCTTTTATTTCAGGTTTTAATGCATTTATAAAATCTTCTGCATCTTGTTTAGTTCCTACTATATCTCCATAATGAACTGGTATTGCATACTTTGGCATAATTGTATTTACTAAATTTGCTGCTTCAGTAGCTATCATTGTATATGTTCCGCCAATAGGAACTAATGCAACATCACATTTTACTTTACTATTTTCCTCTGTTATATCAGTATCTCCTGCAATATAGTAGCGTACCCCATTAATAGTAATTATATAGCCTACCCATCCATTTTCTTTTGGATGAAATTTTTTATTTACATTATATGCTGGTATTGTTTCCACATTTATGTTCTTATATGCATATTGTTTATTTGGTTCTACAATTATAATCTTGTCCTCATTAAAACCATATGATAAAAACTTTTCTTGTAAATCCTTTGTTCCCATTATAACAGTATCTTGTTTTTTCACTTTATCAATATCTTCTTCTGAATAATGGTCAAAATGTGAGTGTGTAATCATAATTAAATCTGCATCATGATATTCTTTGTTTATTTTAAATGGATCTATATAAATTACATATTCTCCATTTATTTTTATACTGCTATGACATAAAACTTCTATATTATCTACCATCTCAATCTTGCCTTTCTACATTTTTTATACATTATACATGAAAAACTACTAAAAAACAATAGAAAGAAGATAATTTTTTATCTTCCTTCTATTTCTCTTATATTATGGTTTATTGTTATTTTTGTGATTTTGTCAAGTGGTGAAGTTTGATATCATAATTACCGTTTTTAGTTTTATTTATTGTCTAATTCATATATAACATCCACTTTATCACATACATTTTGTGAATGTGTAACAATAATAATACATTTATTTTCTTCTTTAGCTAA
>CANQEA010000049.1 GCA_947594095.1 uncultured Clostridia bacterium
GATTACAATGGAAACAAGACAATAAATTCTATAAAGGAATATGGAATTAAAATACAAAAAAATAATAATGCTCGTGATTTGTATTTTAAAGGAGTTTTTGGAGGAATTCCAACAACAGACTATATTGATTTTGAAGAAATTAAATATGCTCTAGAAGATAATGATGAGGAAACTGCTGATGGTGAGGAAACCTAATTATTGTAAGGGAATTGTAATAGCGCATGGAAAAAGTGAACTTCTTTTAGCAGAGCATATAAAAAGTAACCTACATTTACCTATAGAAATATATTCAGAGAGTAATGGAAAAACGAGCATACAAATAGATAGTTTAATGAGAGTACTAGGAAATAATATTTTTAAGAATAAAAGAATATTTAATCAAAAATATATTATAGAGGAAGAAAAAGGAATATTAAAGAATTTTTCATTAATGCCAATAATGGATTTGGACGATACCAGTGAGGATAGAAAAGAAAAATATATTTCGGGAGAAATGTTTAAGAACCATTGGTTAGGTCCTTACATAGTTCCAATTTGGAATAGAAAAAATCTAGATGAGGTTTTGCTGGATTTAAAACTGATAGATAAACTACTGAATAATAGGGAGAAAGGCAAGGTATATAGAGATTTGTTTCCAACAAATAAAGGAGAATCAGATAAAAAGCAAGTTGAAGATCTAATGAGAATGTTTGAAAAATCAGATAGAACTAATATGCAAGTCTTTATAAAAAAATGCCTTGATAGTCTATAAAGCATAAATGGGGAAGTGGAAAATTAATTTATATTTTCTATTTTCCCATTTTTACATTAAATTTTGATAATAATATACAAGTTTCGACAATTTTTTCAAAATAATTAATATAAAATATAATAAGGGGGGGAAAAAAGTAATGGAATGGAATGCAATTGATTTACATATGCATACAACTAGTGGAATAACTAGAGATAAAACTCAAGATCAAGTTAATTTTAAGTACACATACTTACAGGAAGTTATTCAAAGACATAACATGAAATTAATGGCTGTTACAAATCATAATATAATTGATTTAAAAAACTTTATATTGATGAAACATCTACTGAAATTGCAGGAGACTAATATATTAATGGGAGTAGAATTAGATACAAACTTATCTATTGGAACACCTATACATATTGCAACAATCTTTGAAGAAAATTTTAAGGACAATTATAATGCAATGAAGGAAATAAACAAAAAAACTGAAGAGAAAATGAAAGATGATGAGGTATGTTTTTCAAATGAGGAAATTATATCAATTTTAGGAAAATATAATGTTCTAATGATACCACATGGTAATAAAGATAAGGGAGTGTTCAAAAATGCAAGTAGAGAACAAATAGAAGAAGCAGTAAAGAAAGTAAGAGAAGGGTTTATTAGAATATTTGATAGCCCATCTGACTGGAAACTAGAAAAAATAAAAGGATTTTTACAAGAAATAGAAGAAGAGAATTTAGATGAGTTTGGAGGAGTTTTATTTTCAGATGTGAGAGACTGGTCTAAATATGATGATAACTATAGAAATTTTTATATGAATGCACAGCCTACATTTAAGGGGGTATTACATTCTATAAGCAATCCAGTTCAACGATTTAAACCATATAAAGAAATAAAAAATAACAATAATTATATTTCAAAAATTAAGTTTTGTAATAAAAATGCTAATAGTAAAATATTAGAGGGAGAAATTACCCTATCAAGTGGATATAATTGCATAATAGGTAAATCTGGTTCTGGTAAATCTTTGCTATTGCATTTAATAAAAAAACACTTATTAAGAGATATTAAGGAAAATCAAAATTATAATTTTGCTGAGAATACAGAATTACAAATTTATAATGAAGATGGAAGATTGTTAGATTCTGAAACAATAAATTTAGGAATTGGTGAAAATTTATATAATAAGATCATATCTGCAAGTTCAACGAATGATAGTTACGATTTTTACTCAATTATTAGTTTATTAAATAATGGTTTTATTAGAGAAGAAAAATTTAATAATTTTAAAAACGAGTATAATAATAGAATAAAAGAATATGTAAAACAAAAAATAAAAATTAATTTAGATAAACAAAAATTTATAACCGATAAAAACAAGCTGTTTGATGATATAAAAAGGTTAGAAGAATTAAAGGAAACAAAAATATTTGATGTAAAAGTAATTGAATATAATGGAAATAACAATTATACAGACCAAAATATTGAATTTTTTAGAGAATATGAAGAAAAAATTAATTCTTTGATTGAAATAGCTAAGATATATAAAGGAAAATATAAAGAAGATATTAACATACAAATAAAGAAATTACAAAGATCTATGCATTTGGCAGAATTAGATATTTTAAGGATAAAGACAGAAAATGAACTTAATGAATTAAAAATTAAAATAATAAACGACTCTATAGAAAATATAAACTCTTTAAAATCAACTAAAGCTAAAGAAAAATCAAAGTTACTTAAAACATTGCCAAAGGATAGAAAAGGTTTGACTGAATTAATTCTGAAAATATATTTAAACAAAGTAATAAAAAACAATATGGATTTATCTATTAATAAGGAAAAGATAAATTCGGAAAAAGAAATTAACAAAAATGTCATTGTAATTGAATCATTACCAAATGAGTTATTGACTAATGTTAATGAAAGAGAAAATGAATTATTTAATACAAATAGAAAGAAAACTAAGCTAGAAAAAGATAAAAGTTATAATTTAACAAATAAGAAAGATGCTAAAGAATTAATAGATAAATATATAGAATTAGGTGTAATAAAACCAGATAAAGATGCATTATCAGAAGAACTGAAGCTGAATGTACAAATAAAATTTGATGGACAAGATATAAAAGCAATGAATCCTGGAAATATAGCAAAAAAATATATAGAATTATATTTTGAAGAGCAAATAAAGAATGGAAAAAATAATGTAGTTATATTTGACCAAATTGAAAATGATGTAGACAAAGAATTTATTAATGAAGTAATAAAAAGTTTGATTGGAGAAACAAAAGGACATGTACAATTAATTGTTGTTACACACGATCCAATAGTAGCAGTAAATGCTGATCCTAATAATTATATTGAAAGTATAAAGGATGAAAAGAATAGATTTAAATACAGAAATTTTGTTGCAGAATCATATGAAAGAGATGAATTAAAAACGATTGCATGTAATGTTGATGGATCTAAAGATGTTATTAAAGGAAGATATGAAATTTATGAAGGAGAGAAAATATATGGAAATTGAAATTATTAAAAAAGAGGATGGAGAAATAATTTTTAAGATTGATGAGGAAGAAAATAAATTTGAATATGAATATTTTGACAAACTAATTGAAAGAGTTTATCAAAATGACGAAGAAATAAATTACAGAACAGTAGAAGAATTAAAAGAATATGAAGAACTTCTGAAAGGAATAATAGAAGGAGCAAGAACAGAAGATTATAGAGAAGCAATAAATAAAGCCAAACAAGCAAAAGATAACTTAATAGAAGCAGAAAAAGAAAATGTAGAAAATGCTTTTTAAAGAATAATTGTAAAATAAAAAAGATAGAGAGCATAGAAATGATTATAGAGCTGATCAATCAAGAAATAAAAGATAAATATAAAAAGAAAAATTTCATTGAAAAATATTTTAACAATACAATATTACCAATAATTATTTTAATTTTAACAGTTTATTTTACAAATAATAATGAACAAGAATTAACTGAAATTATTTCTAAAACAATAGCTTCTATATCAAGTATTTTAATTGTAATTTATTTTATATTAAAAATAAAAAATATAAACATAACACCCTGTTAACAAAAAGCAGAATTTATTAGAATTAAAAAGAGTATTAACAGACATAATGATAAAATGGAATAAATAGATAGGAGATATAATGAATAGAGAAGAAGAAATCAAAGTTATTATTAATGAATTAGTAAAATTAAAATCTATAATTGAAGTTGAAAACAAACTTAATTTAACAGATAAAAATATTTTTTTAGAAGATATAGTGTCTCAAGTAATAAATATAATGTATGAATATTCTTTGAAAAATGCCAATCTTAATATTTGTAATTATCCTTGTATTGATTTAATAGATGAAAATAAAAAAGTCGCAGTTCAAGTTACTACTAATGTAGCCCATGCTAAAATTCAAAACACTTTAGATAAATTTTTTGCAAAGGAATATGATAAGAATATTGACCAAATTAAATTCGTTATATTTCAGAATACTACATATAGAGGAACATTTAAAACGGAAAGAAATTTTAAATTTTGCTACAATGATGATATAATTACATTTGATAAATTATTGTCAGAAATAAAATCCCTAGATGAATTTAAATTAAAGAAATTGTATGATTATATTAATACTGCATTAGTGAAAAATATTTATACAACTAGTTGGATGATTGACAATACAAGAAAGTCATTAAATAATTTAGGAAAAAGGTATAATAAAACTTTAAATGTTTATAACCAAGAAGAAGAAAAATTAAAAGCTTTTCTTATAGAAGAGTATAATAATAAGAAAATTATAGAGTTATTAATTGATCTAATTATTAATATTGAGAATAATGGAATATATACAGGGATTGATACAGAAAAAATAATTAATGAGTTTTCTATCGAAAGTGTAGAAAAAATAAAGAAACAGTTGGAAACATATAAAGGAAAGGTGATAGACAAGAAAAGTGATTATCATGAAAAAATAAATTTTGAGACATATTTTACAGAAAAAATACAACAAATTAATTTTTTACTTAAAATGTTTTCTAAAAAAATATTAATATATACAGGAGAAGCAGGTATAGGTAAAAGTCATACATTAGCTACTTTTATATATAAATACTATGTTAATGAAAATAAACCAGCAATATTATTGCTAGGGCAAGAATTTGTTACTAGTGAAAACATAGAAATACAAATGTCTAAAATTATGAACTATAGCAATGATTTAAAAGACTTATGTAATTATATAAACAATATTGCAATATCAAAAAATATAGTTATTCCAATTGTGATAGATGGAATAAATGAGAGTAAAGATAGGAGTATATGGAAAAGGGGACTTATAAATTTTATAGAAACTATTACAAGTTTTAGTAATTTAAAATTGATTTTAGCATTGAGAGAAACATATTATAAAATGTGTATATCAGAAGAAATAGAAAATATTGATAAATTAGAAAAAAACATGCATAATGGATTTGGCGATAGAAATTTTGAAGCAGCAAAAGAATTTTTTGATTTTTATAATATTCCAGTACCTATCACACAGCTTATAAATAGAGAGTTCAGTAATCCTTTATTTTTAAGTATTTATTGTGAAATTGTTAGTAAATATAAAATTAATATAGATGAATTTAAATACGATAATTTTATCAATATATATGATAATTATTTAGAGAAAGTTAATGAATTAATTATTGACAAATATGAAATTCAAACACATAAAAATATTGTTATTGAATGTTTAAATGCTATATCAAGAGATAGTATTATTCAGAACAAATATAATTCGTATGAAGATGCTTTAGATTCAATAAAAGAAATAGCAGAACGATATGATATTAAAAAAACAGATATGCTAAATGAGCTAATTAATAATGGAATTTTATATAGAGAAGGAACATATAATTCGGAGATATTAATTTTTACATATGAAAGATATGAAAAGATATCCAAAGCAGAATATTTGTTAAGCAATATAAAAAATTATGAAGACTTGAAAGAACAAATTAATTCGGGAAATTTGCATGATTACTTTGATATATCAGATAAGTTTGACAATGGAATACTAGAAGAGTTGCTAATAATAATACCAATGAAATACAAGAAAGATATCTTTGAGATTGTGGATTTAGATAAAATTTCGTTTAAATATTTTTTAGATACCTCATATATAAATAGTTTAATATGGTTAAAAAGGTATTACAACATAAGTATTGTAGTAGATAATTTAAAAAGACTTTATCAAGAAAATTACGATGATCCACTAATTGATATGTTAATAAAGTGCTCTTATATACATACTAATCCATGTAATATAAACTTATTACATGATCATTTAATAAGTTTAAATATGCCTGAATTAGATTATAGATGGACAACTATAATAGAAAACTATTATGATAATTTTAATAAAACGACAATAAATAATCTTATAGATTATTGTATAACATATGGAAATGAATATTTAGATGAAGAAACAATATATTTGATAGCTATGACATTGTGTTGGTTTTTATCTTCTACCAATAAGGAATTAAGAGATAAATCAACAAAAGCTTTAGTAAGAATGCTAATAAATAAAAATAATATTTCAAATAAAATAATTACAGAATTTAAAAATGTAAAAGATTTATATATTTTAGAGAGAATTATTGCTGCTATTTATGGAGCTATAATTAGAAATAAAGATAATAATAATTTAATGGAGTTAGTAAATAACATTTACACTATTATATATAGAAATGAATGTACATTAGACAATATTGTAATAAAGATTTATGCTAAAAAGTTGTTTAGATTCTTGAAAATTAATAATAATATTAATTTATATGATGAAATAGATAAAGAAAAAAAGAGTAATTGGTATCAAGAATTACCTACCAATGAAGATATTGATAAGATGTATTCTTTTGATATGGATGAATGTTCAAAAGATAAAAGCAAGTTTGCAAATATTGAAATCATTCATTCTATGGTTACTGAATATGGAAGAGGAACTTGTGGATATGGTGACTTTGGTAGATATACATTACAGCCTATGTTACGACCATTTGCATATAATTTTGAAGATATTCAATTACTTGCCAATATTGCTACAAAAAGAGTGTTTGAATACGGTTATGATTATAAATTATTTGGAGTATATGATGGAAATGTAAAAAGATACCAAACAAGAAACGAAAATTATGTAGAGAGAATAGGAAAAAAGTATCAATGGATAGCTACTTTTGAAGTATTATCGAAACTTTATGATAACTATACACCACAATATAATGTATATAGTAATACTATAATAGATTTTCATAAAAGAAAATATTTCGACAAAGATCATATAGAGACAAATATTAAATCAAAAGTTAAATATGTAGAGTATGATTTAGAAGAGGAATATCCACATGTATTGTACACAGATACGACAAACTTTATATTGAAACAGAATAATGAAACTGAGTACCTAAAAGAAAATAAATTTGATTTTGAGGAAGAAAAATATGAAAATTTTTTAGTAAAAGATTTTTGGGGAGAAAAATATATATCATTATTCAACTTATATTCATTAGAAAACAGAAAAATATCTTCTAATATGATAAATAGGAAGGCATTTACCATATCACAAACAGCATGTGTATATAAAAGTGAAGATAAATTAGAAAAAAGCAATTTCCATCAGTTTTCACAAGGTACATATGTGGAATTTTATAATATTGAATTGTTTGATATACCATTTTCAAAAAAATATTTAATTGAAAATTTATATAATAATGAATATTTTGATATCAATAATGGATATAAAATATGTTATCAAGAGTATATATGGGAAAAATATCAAGACGAGTCAATAGAAGACTCTATAAAAGTAGTACTACCAGCTCAATGGATAATAGAAGAATTTAAATTAAAACAAAAATCAGAGGGCAAATGGTATAATGAAACAGATTTAATTTGCTTTGATAGTAGTATAATGGATGCTGGAACAGGGCTTTGGATTAGACAGGATTACTTTGTCAAATATTTAAAGGAAAACAATCTAAAAATGGCATGGACAATTTATTCGGAAAAATCACAAGATAAAGAGTATAAATCTTGGAGAAGTGATGTTCTAGCAAATGAAAATGTTAATGAATTTAAGACAAAGAATTATGAAAAAGAAGAATGGAAATCAACTTTTACCATATAATATAATATTTAAATTTATCAATATGAGAAATATTATAATTTATAAATAGGAAATAGAGGCAAGTATGGAAGAAGATATAGAAATAACAGATGAGTATGAAATAAAAATACTGAATTTAATTTTTAAAAAATTATTTAATAATCAAAGTGATTATAGTACTAAGCAAATAAATGATATTTTAAATAAAAAATTTTCATTTTACAAAAGAGAAAAAATTATGAATCCAAACAAGGAATCGACTATTCATCTACTGAGTGAGAAAATTCTTGAAGCATATTTTTTTGTTGAAAATATGTTCGATAGAGATATTAAAGAAATTTATGAAAATATAAAACATGCAAATAATATGATTCAAAATGAAGAAAAAAGGAAGTATTATATAGAAAAAAATCATTCAATGTTAGATAAAATTATAGAATTTAAAGAAAAACAATTTTTCAATACTTTAAAAATATATTGTAGTGATTTATATCTATATGGAAAAGTCTATAATTTTCCTTTTAGGAAAAGATATGATTACGATATATATAAAATTTATTATAATCCGATGAACGATAGTACAATATTAGCAATATCGCAATATTTAAAGAAAGATGAATATAAAGAGTTAGAAAAACTGAAACAAAAAGATAATAATAAATATATTGCTACACTAACATTTATGATTGATACTTTTAATGTATTAATAAATATAGAAAAAATAGTTAATGAAAATTACATATTAAGCAAAAGATTAAATATATTTAAGCAAATAGTAACATTTTATAAAAATAAAAATTGGGAAATGGTTATAAATTTAATCTCAATTCAAATGGAAGGATTATTTTTTGATTATACTAGAGTTATTGAAATGAATGAGAATAAGAAAGCTAAAAGAAGACAATCCTTGAGAAATAAAATTGAAGTATTAGAAGATAATTACTATGGAAATATTTTATTACCATATTTTAAATTTGACTTTCCAGTTATAAGAAATACAATTGCTCATGAGGGTATTATGAAATTTGATAATATAGAAGAAACAGCAAAAGAATTGATTCTTATATGCTATAATTTATTAGGAATGTTTACAGCAAGCTATCTTCCTTATAATAACTTAATATTTTTATTTAATAATATAGAAAAAGATAATCAAAATGTTAGTTTTATAGAAAAAGTTTTTTATAATTTAGATTTATTCGATGAAGTAATAAATAAAGATAAAAATAGTAGTGTTTATAAATTATTATCTAATCTTGATCAAATAAGAGATATACTAGTTGGATATAAATTATATAATGGAGTAAATGCTTATGAATATGCACAAAAAGTATTTGAAGAAATAACTAATTTAGAAGTGTTAGAAGATATATATAACCAAATGAATAATGACTACGAAATTTCAAAAGGAATGTTAAATATTATTAAAAACTTATCAGTAAATTTAATTAACTGTACTAGATGTAATTCGCAACAAAAAGAATATTGTAAATTAATTTTAAAAAAAATTAATCAAATAAATATTAATAATTACAAGAAAAATAGTAA
>CANQEA010000050.1 GCA_947594095.1 uncultured Clostridia bacterium
CTATTAGGTTTAAGTATAGACAGTAATAGTTCACATTTAGCATGGGTATATGACATTTACTGTAAAACTGGAATAAAGATCTCTTTTCCAATTATAGCAGACAGAAGCGGAAAAATTGCGAGAACATATGGAATGGTATCAAATGACGTAAGCAATACTAAAACAGTAAGAAATGTATTTATAATAGATGACAAAGGTTTTATTAGAACAATTTTAGTTTATCCATTAGAAATTGGACGTTTTATACCAGAAATAATTAGAATAGTGCAAGCACTTCAAATGGCAGACTGTTCGAATGGTCTTACTGCTGCAAATTGGATGCCAGGTCAACCAGTAATTGTACCTATTCCAAAAACATATGCAGAACTAGAACAAAGAAATGCAGAAATTCAAAAAAATAAAAATGGAATTAGTTGGTATTTAAGCTTTAAAGAACCACCAGAAAAATGTATTAAAGAAAATGAAAATAAAAAATTGGAATAAAAATTATTCCAATACAACAAAATAATTCTCTAAAATAAAAAGTTATTTCGATACAACGAAATAACTTTACAAATTTAAAAATTTATGTTAAAATATATTAGAGGTGAATTGTTGTATGTTAATTAGAGAAAAATATTTAAGAGAAATAAGAGATTTCTATGATGAAACATCTTTAATAAAAATAATATATGGTTTAAGAAGAAGTGGTAAATCAGTAATTCTAACTCAAATAATAGATGAAATAAGAAAAAATAATATTAATGACGAACATATTATTTATATTAACTTTGAATCATTAGACTATAGTTTTATAAAAAATGCAAAAGATTTAAATGATTATATAAAAAGTTTAGTAAGAGATAAAAATAAATACTATGTTTTTCTTGATGAGGTCCAAAAAGTAGATGACTTTGAAAAGGGAATTAATTCACTAAGAATAACAAATCAGTTTAGTATTTTTATAACAGGCTCTAACAGTAAAATGACTTTTTTAGAACTATCAACAGATTTATCAGGAAGATACGTGAGTTTTAGAGTTTTACCGCTTACTTTTAAAGAGGTAGTAGAATTAACCAATACTAAAGAAAAAGATTATGAAAATCTATTGTTTGATATATTTGAATGGGGAAGTCTACCACAAAGATTTTCTTTTAACAATGATAGGGCAAAACTTAATTATATATCAGATGTATATGATTCAATTTTGTTAAAGGATGTAGTTGAAAGATTAAACATAAAAGATATAACATCATTTAATAAAATATTACAATATGTATTAGAAACAGAAGGAAAAGAATTTTCTGCAAACAATATACGTAATTATTTAAAAAAAGAGAATCATGAAATTTCAACAGATACATTATATGCATATCTAGAAGCATTATGTTCTACTTTTATTATGAATAAAGTCCATAGATATGATGTTCAGGGTAAAAGCATTTTAAAAACATTAAATAAATACTATGCTTCTGATTTAGGTGTTAAAAAAATAAAAACAAATAATAAAGAAATAAATTATTCAATAGCATTAGAAAGCACAGTTTATAATGAGCTCCTTGCAAAAGGATATGAAGTTTATATTGGAAAAACAAAAAAAGGTGAAGTAGATTTTGTAGCAACAAAAAATAAAGACTTTAAGTATATTCAAGTTTGTTACAAATTAGCATCAGAAGAAACAATAGAAAGAGAATTTGGAGCATATAAAGGAATAACTGATGCATATCCAAAATATGTTATATCTTTAGATAAAGAAGATTATTCAAGAGATGGAATTAAACATATTAATATATTTGATTTTTTGATGAATGAAGATTTTTAAATTTTAGAATAAAAAAAATATATTAGCCCATAATAAATATAAGATAATTGTTAAAAATAATTTTAACAATAATGGAAAGGGTTGATATTAATGGAAAAAAATCAAAAAATTAATTGTACAGTATCTAGTTGTGAATACAACAATCATGAAAAATGCCAATGTATGTTAGAAGCAATTGAAGTTGCACCAATGGAAAATGTTAAAACAATGAAAGCAGATGAATCAATGTGTGCAAGTTACAGATATGAAAATGACTAAATATTGAAGTTCTTAAAGTTTGAAATTTATATTATATACAAAAGTCTCCCAAAAAGATGGGGGACTTTTGTAGTTTATGTCATTTTTATTCTATAAAGTTATAGAACTGTCGAAAATATATGATTATTGCGATGACTTTTCGTAAAATTTCATAAAAAACTATTTACAAATATTTCCATACGTTGTAAAATTAGTCCATAAAAGTTGCAACAAAATAAAAAATTATAGGAGGCAAAAGAAAATGGAAGTTTTAAAAATTTCATCAAAATCAAATCCTAATTCAGTGGCAGGTGCAATTGCTGGATTAGTAAAAGAATCAAACAAGGCAGAAATGCAAGCAATAGGAGCAGGAGCATTAAATCAGGCAGTAAAGGCAGTGGCAATAGCGAGAGGCTTTGTTGCCCCAGCAGGTGTAGACTTAGTTTGTATACCAGCATTTGCAGAGGTCGAAGTAGAAGGTGAAGACAGAACTGGTATAAAACTAATAGTTGAGTCAAGAACATAAAGGAAAATTCGATAATTTTAATATTAGAACTTAAGAATTTTTAGATGAATCTATCATTTAAAAATTCTTATTTTTTTCATATAGCGACAAGTTATGACATATTTTGCTATAAAAAAGTGCTATAATAATTATAGAGTTACCTTTTTAGTCTTAACACAATAAGCAAGGAGGTGAAAAAATAATTTAAAGTTTAATCTTATAATTAATAACTTTTAAAATCATATTATAAAAAATTTTTTTATTCTAAATTTTTGTCAGTAGCAGTTTGGTTTTACTAGAATGATTTTTAATATAGAGTAGGAAATACTTAAAAATCAAAATAGTAAACAAATTTGATTCAAATTAATTTTTATCTATGATTTTCAAGCTTATATTAAATCCTACTCTTGTTATATCTTATAAAAAACAGGTAACTTAATATCAAATATTGATATATTGATAGGGGTTTTGTAAATAAGTAAATACTCCTATCTTTTTTTGTCGACAAGTTTTTTTAGTTCGACAAAACTTCTTATTTTTCACTCTTGGAAAATTCTGTAAATCGTGTTATTATTGAGCAAGACGAAAAAGGACAAGCTAAATGAAAATACAAATAAAAAATTTGATTAAGACAAGAAAGGAGAAATCTTAAAATATGGAATCAAAGTTCTATGAAAAGGACAAGCTACTTGTATTTAAAATAACAGATGAAATTGATGATTTTAGTGTTCAAAAAATAAGAAGGAGGGCTGATTATGAAATTGAAAGATATATGCCTAAAAGAGTGGTATTTGATTTTAATAATGTTTCTTTCATGGATAGTGCAGGAATAGGTTTAATTATTGGAAGATACAAATTTGCAAATATGTTAGGTGGAAAACTAGAAGTTACAAATTTAACAGACAGTGTAAAAAAAATCTTTGAAATGAGTGGAATTTTAAAATTAATACCAGTCACAGATTTGCATTTAGAAAACCAAAAAGTAAAACTTGCTAAATAACGTACATGGAAGGAATGATTTTATAATGGAAAATAATTTAAAAAATGAAATGAAATTAGAGTTTATTAGTAAATCTTGCAATGAATCTTTTGCAAGACTTACTATTGCTGCTTTTGCGTCGCAATTGGATCCGACTATTGAAGAACTTGCTGACATAAAAACTGCAGTATCAGAAGCAGTAACAAACAGTATAATTCATGCATATGAAAATAAACCAGGAATGGTAAAAATACATTCTTTAATAATTGATAATGAAATTATTATTGAAATTATAGACCAGGGTAAAGGAATAGAAAATATTGATTTAGCAAAAGAACCACTTTATACAACAAAACCTAATTTAGAAAGATCAGGAATGGGGTTTACTATAATGGAAAGCTTTATGGATGAAGTAGAAGTGGAATCTATTGTTGGGATTGGCACTAAAATAACAATGAAAAAGAAAATAAAATGTCAGGAAAACAATGAAGAATTAAGCAAAGTTACAAATAATTAGAAGCAAAAGAATGTATTAATTTATTTGTTCAATCTAAAAGGAATGTGATTTAGAATGTATGAAAATACAATAGAATCTATACAAAAGGCTCAAAATGGAGATAAAGAAGAACTTGAAAAATTACTCCAAGATAATAATGGTTTAATATGGAGCATTGTAAAAAGGTTTAGTGGAAGAGGCTATGAAACAGAAGATTTATACCAAATAGGTTGTATGGGATTTGTAAAATCTATACAAAAATTTGATACAAGCTTTGAAGTAAAACTTTCAACATATGCTGTACCATATATGATAGGAGAAATAAAAAGATTCATAAGAGATGATGGACCTGTAAAAGTTAGTAGAAGTATTAAAGAACTTGGAATAAAAATAAAAGAAGTACAAAGAGAACACTTAAATAAAAAAGGTGAAGAAGTAGGAATAGAAGAAATTGCAAAAGAGCTGAATGTATCTAAAGAAGATATTATACTTGCAATGGAGGCAGAAAATAATGTAGAGTCAATTGAAAGTGCAAGCTATGTTGACCCAAAAGATGGAAAACATATTAATTTATTAGAAAAATTATCTACTCAGAAAAATGAGGAAGAAATTATAACAAACAAGATTGCAATAAGGCAACTTTTAAAAGGCTTAGAAAAAAGAGAAAAAGAAGTTATAATGCTTAGATTTTATAAAGATAAAACACAATCACAAGTTGCAAAAATTTTAGGAATAACACAAGTACAAGTATCTAGAATTGAACGCAAAATATTAAAAAATATGAGAATGAAGCTAGAAGTAGAATGTTAAAAATATAGTTTAAAATAAACAACTGCATCTAGCTTTTATTATATACTTTAAAAATAAGGAGAAACTTTTTATGAAGAAAACTTTGTTATATTTTATTGGTTTCATTTTTTTGTGCTTTATTTTGCCAGCTATTTTTACTAAAAACAATGTACAGGTAACTGCTCAAACTTCTAACGATATACAACCACAGGAAGAACAAAAACAAATAGAAAATTATGATTATCAAAAATACGGAACTGTAAAACTTTTACATAGTAAGACAGGCGAAGTAGAAGAAGTAGCACTAGATAATTATTTAACAAATGTTGTATCAGCAGAAATGTCAGCTAGTTATGAATATGAAGCATTAAAGGCACAAGCAATAGTTGCAAGAACATATACAATATATAAAATAAATAACAAAAAACATGAAAATGCAGATATATGTGATGACTCAAATTGTTGTCAAGCATGGGTATCAAAAGAGGATAGATTTGCTAGATGGAACGAGCAAGAAAGAGAAAGTAATTGGCAAAAGATTGAAGATTGCGTTAAAGAAACAGGAGGTAAAATTATAACATATGATAACCAACCAATAAATGCATTTTTCCATGCAAATAGTGGAGGGACAACAGAGATTCCAGTAAATGTTTGGGGTGGCTCAGGATATCCATATCTACAAGTGGTTGAAACATCCGGAGAAGAAGGCTATTCACAATATAGTTCAGAAGTCACACTATCTAATGATGAATTAATTAATAAACTAAAAGAGAAATATTCTGATATTGCTATTGATTTTAATGATTCTGAAAGTATAAAGATTTTAGAATATACAGATAGTAATAGAGTAAAAACGATAAAATTTGGGAATCATAATATCTCTGGAGTTGAGACAAGAACACTACTTGGATTAAAATCTACTAATTTTGAATTAGAAAAAAAAGATGGAAATATTATTTTTAAAGTAAAAGGTTATGGACATGGTGTTGGTATGAGTCAAACAGGAGCAGATAGTATGGCAAAACAGGGAAGCTCGGCAGAAGATATAATACATCACTTTTATACTAATGTAGAAATAAAAGATATAAACTCATTATAAAATTTTTATTGTATATTCTTCTAAAAATGGGAAATACTTTAAATAAATAAAGTATTTAAGGAGGATTATATGAGAAGAAATTCAAGAAAACGTGAACCAAAATCACTAAGTGATAAAATTATTTTATATTGTGGAATAGGAGTAGTGATACTCTCAATTATTGTTATAGGATTATTATTATATAGTAGAAATTTAAGTGAAGACGTAAGAAATGGCACAATGAGTCTAGAAGATATGGCAAGTATATTAGAAGAAAACTCAAATACTACTGAAAGTGCAAGTACAGAAATAGGGAAAACTGTTGAAGAATCTGAAAAAGAAGAGGAAAGTAAAAATGAAACTCAAAATAGTACATCAAATTCAGCATCTAGTAAAACTAAAAATATAAATGTTAATAGTAGTAGCAATCCAATAACAAATAATAATAAAAATTCACAAAATATCAATAGTACAGAAAGCAAAACAGTTCAAACTAATACAGAGGAAGCAAAACAAGAATTAAGTTTTATAAAACCAGTTGAAGGCGATGTAGTTAGAGAATATGCAAAAGATAATTTATTATATTCTGAAACTTTAAAAGAGTGGGTTACTCATACAGGAATAGATATAAAAGCAGAAAAGACAACAGTTGTTAAAGCAGCTGAAAAGGGTACAGTTAAAACTATTAAAAATGATCCAAGATATGGATTAACAATAGTAATAGATCACGGAGATGGCATGCAAACAGTTTATTCTAATTTGTTAACATCAGAGTTTGTAGTAGAAGGAGAAAATGTTGAAAAGGGACAAACAATTGGAACTGTGGGAAATACTGCTGTGTTTGAAATAGCAGATGAACCACATTTACATTTTGAAATATTAAAGAATTCAATAGCACAAGATCCAAGTATATATATAAAATAAATATTGTGACAATGTCGCTATTTTGGACGTTTCCATTTGCGATATTGTCACAATTTACTCTATTCAATTTCAGTTATAGTTAAATTAAATTTATCTTCAAAGACTTTTTTCTTTGCAATATATTCTTTTGTTTTATATCCTTTAACATCAATTATTTCAGTTGTATTATCTTTATTAAAAACTATAAAATCAGCTTTATATTTTAACCCTGGTGCAAGCATAAAAGTTGGTTGTAGGCAAAATCCATTAATTTGTTTTGCCTGAAGTTTAAGTTTTAATTCACAATAATAATTTGCCTCTTTTTGACTGTCAAAAGTATGGCCATCTATTGAGACCTTATTTGACCTATATTTTGGACCTTTTTTAGGTTGATTTATAAAATCTTTATAATCATTTATACTCCATTTTTCCATTTTGATTTTTATGATATATTTAATAAATTAAATAATCATACACTCCTTTCTAGTTTGTTCTTATAATATTTATAATTCAATTATTAAATCTTGTTTCATGATAACACATTATATTTAATTTGGCAATTACTTTTTTCTTCAAATAAAGAAAAAAATGTCGAATTTTGCGATGAAAAGTTACATAAAATAAACAAAAATTATTGACAAAAAATATATGTGATTTTATAATAAGGATATACTTTCAAACTTTTTAATTCAAAAGATTTTATTCAAAAATCATAAAAATTAAAATCGATAAAATCAATAAAAATTTAATAATCCCGCAAAAAATTATTTTTGCATTTACCCAAGAAAAACATAAAAATTATAATAAAAATAGAGGTGATGCCTATCGAAAAGTAGTATAATAGCAATATTCTTTACGTAACAGAGGAATAAGTAAAACAATGTTTAAATTAAAGAGTTTGAAAGAAAAGTATATTTTATACATTACAAATGTTATAAAAATGCGACATATAAATATTCTATATTTTCGAATAATTATATGTCGCATATATTAATATAGTTTTAATGTATCTTCAATTATATCAACAACTGGTAGTAAATCTTCAGTATCAGTTTTTATGTAAAAAATAGGAGAAATATTATCAGATGTTTTATAAACCGATATATTAATTTGTCCACACTCTTCTAACGGAACTTCCATCTTTAGTTCGCCTCCTTTTTAAGTGTTAGGTTTATAACATAGCAAAAAGAGTTGTAAAATATGTCAAAATTTTATAAAACTATACAAAAATTATATAAAAAAGGAAAAATTTTACATTTTTAAAACGAATTAATTAAACAATTTAGAAATTAAAACTTTGGAAATTTTTTAAAAAGTACTTGCATATTTTAGATAATGACTGTATAATAAATATTAGTTGGATTTTCTATAAGAAAATAGGGGTATAGTGTTAATGGTAGCACATCGGTCTCCAAAACCGCCTGTGAGGGTTCGAGTCCTTCTACCCCTGCCAAAAAAGTTGGGGGAAATTTGTGATGCATATAAATTTTCTCCATTTTTTATTGTAAAAACTATATTACTTTGTAATAAATTTATTTTGTAAAGGAAGTGATTATTTTATAAAAAAATTACTATATTTAAATATCATTATAATTATCTTAACTTTATTTATATCAATTTTTTTTATTCCTGTGATTTCATCAGGAAATTTGAGTTTAGGAGATTCGTTTAATTCTGAAATTTTTCCATTAAACCCAGATGGATTTATATGGCCGTTACCACGGATATAATCAAATAAGTTCATATTTTGGCAAGAGAAACGCACCTACATCTGGAGCATCATCCTCACATTCTGGAATTGATATACCTGCACCACAAGGTACAAGATTTATTGCAGTGGCAGATGGTGTAATTACATTTAGGCAGTTTTTAGGAGCAGGTGGGTATACAATTACACTTTCATTTGATAACTTTAGAGTAAGTTATTGTCGCTGTGATCCAAATTTTATAGTAAATGTAGGAGATGAGGTAAAACAAGGGCAAGTAATTGGACAAGTGGGGCCTAAATATGTATATGGAGTTAAAGGAAATCAATACAAAGATTCAAATGGTCTGCCAACAAATGGGGCGACAACAGGGTGTCATTTACACTTGGGTGTGAGAATTGATGGTAAGTATCAAAATCCATTAGACTTTTTTTAAAAATATCAAATTATATTAAACTATAATAATTTTAATAGAAATAAGCTTATTTCAATTGATAAATTAAAGAAAATGATATATAATAGAAACGAATTAAGGAAAGGATGAATATAAAAATGACAGAGTTCAAGTCAGGGTTTGTAAGTCTAATTGGTAGAACAAATGTAGGTAAGTCAACATTATTAAATTTGCTTGTTGGAGAAAAGGTTGCTGCAATTGCAAATAAAGTACAAACAACAAGGACTGCAATTAGAGGAATAGTAAATAGAGAAAATTCACAAATTATTTTTGTAGATACACCAGGAATACATAAGCCTAA
>CANQEA010000051.1 GCA_947594095.1 uncultured Clostridia bacterium
GTTCAACCCTTCACAAATTGTATATATCCAATTTGCTAATATGGTATCTGCTGACTTCTGATATTTCACTCTAATATCACTATTAGTATTTTCATATCTAATTCAAGATATTTCCAAAATATCAGACCTCCCCAGGTAAGAACAACAACCTTCCTCTCATATATCTGCCACATTTACTGTATGAGCTTCGGATAGTTATTTGGGCTTTGCTTTGTACAGCAAGCTCGCCCAGCTCAATTCAGCCTTATATGTGATTTCTGTTCGTCAGACCGAGATTTTGCTATTGACTTCTTTCAGATTCCACCTCACGATGGACACCCTTGTCATTCGCTAACAGTTTGCCACTATCAGGCACTGTATGGGACTTTCACCTACAAGTTGTTGCCCATGCTGGGCACACTAATTTTAGGTGGCTTTATGTAGCCACCTAAAATTTATCCTTCAATTATTATTTATTTTTTCTTCTTTTGATTATGCTATTTACACCTAAAGCTGTTAATAATGTCATTGATGTTCCTAGCACTACAATTAAAATAATTGTATTTCTTGTATCTCCGTGTTTGTGGTGTTTCTATTTTAGCATTTTCAAATTCAAAACTATAAACTCTATCTTCTGTATCTTCTTGTTTTATATCATCTACAAATACACCTTTTTCATTTATTTCAACTTTAACTATTTTGTCTGATAGTTGATAGCCCTTTGGTGCATTTTGTTCTTTTATATAAAATGTACCATAACGTAAATCTTCAAAAGTAACAAACCCGTCTTCTTTGTTTGCTACTATCTCTTTAATTAGTTTTGAACATTCTATATCCTCATAAATGCCGAAGGTAAATTTATCTTTGATTACTTCTTTTGTATCTTTATCTGTTTTGACTACTTTAATGTCTGTTAATATAGGCATATCCTTCATTTCTATAAGTTGTGTATCCTTTTCATTTGTTACACTAAAGGTTATACTTTCAGCTTGTTCATATCCATAAGGGCAAGTTACTTCTGTTAAGGTATAAGTTTCCCCTTCTTTCAATCCTGTTACAAAATGTTCTTCTGTTCCCGAAGTCCAACTATCAATGATATTTCCGTCTTTATCTGTTATTGTAAGTTCTGCTCCTTCTAGTTCTTCTCCTGTTGCAAAGTCAGTCTTTTTTACAGCAACTTGCTTGTTTACTAATATCTCGTGTTGTGTTTCCTTGTCAGCTGTTACCTCAAAAGTTATATCTGTTGCTACTACATAGCCTTCTGGAGCTACTTCTTCGTGTAGGGTATACATTTCTCCTTCTACTAGATTTTTTATTTTATGTGGCTCTTTACCAGATACCCATTCATCTACTATATTGCCTTCTTTGTCTAGCACTTGAATTTTTGCTCCTTCTAGTTCATCTCCTGCTATATCTACTTTGCTCATTTCTACTACTTTATCTATCATTTCTAGGTGTTGTGTTTCTTTATCTAATGTTACATCAAACTCAATATCTGTTGCTTTGACATAGCCTTCTATTGCAATTTCTTCGTGTAATGTATATGATTTTCCTTCCTCTAGTCCTTTAATCTTATGTGGCTCTGTACTTGATACCCACTCGTCTACTACATTACCTTCTTCGTCAAGAACTTGCATTGTTGCTCCTTCTAGTTCATCTCCTGCTATATCTACTTTGCTCATTTCTACTACTTTATCTATCATTTCTAGGTGTTGTGTTTCTTTATCTAATGTTACATCAAACTCAATATCTGTTGCTTTGACATAGCCTTCTATTGCAATTTCTTCGTGTAATGTATATGATTTTCCTTCCTCTAGTCCTTTAATCTTATGTGGCTCTGTACTTGATACCCACTCATCTACTACATTACCTTCTTCGTCAAGAACTTGCATTGTTGCTCCTGCTAGTTCATCTCCTATTATATCAACTTTACTCATTTCTACTACTTTATCTATCATTGTTACTTTTTGCATTTCTGATGTGTTTTCAACTGTAAATTCTACGTCTGTTGACTTAACATATCCAAGTGGTGCTAAATTCTCTCTTAAAGTATATTTTTCTCCAACTTTTAAGCCTTCTATTGTATGTGCCTTATCTGTTGAAGTCCAACTATCAATTATATTTCCTTCTTTATCAATTACAGAAAGTTCTGCCCCTGCAAGTTCTGATTCTCCAGTTATATCATTTTTGCTGATTTCTACTAATGTTGTATCATTTGTTATATCTAATTTAACGGTGTATTCCTTTGTTGTTGTGTCATTTTGTGTAAATATAACATCATATTGTGTATTATCTAATACACAGCCGTCTATTGTTGATAATTCTTGTAAATAGTATTTACCCATCCATAGATTATCTACTACTAATTTGCCTTCTTCATTGAGATTATAAGTTCCAATAGTTTGTCCTGCATTGTAGATTATACTTCCGTCTGCATAGTCAACTATATCTTCTTTTGCAACAAGTTTAAATGAAATTTTTGTGTAATCAATATCTTTTATAAGTGATTTATCAACATCATCTTTTAACTTTACCTCTTTTGTTAATTCTAATTTTCCTTTTGGCTGACTATTTTTAGCCGTTACAGTTATCCAAGCATCCCAGTCTTTATCATAATTTAAAGTTGAGTTTCTATTGTTTACTTTAAATATTAATTCTTCGTCTAACTCTATAAATCCATTTGGAATTTTTATTTCAGTTAGTTTATAAGTTCCTGCCTCAACTTTTGTTTCTGTTTTTGCAATTCCGTTTTCATCAGTAGTCCAAGTTTCAAAATATTGGTCTTTGACTTTACATTGTACTTTGTCCCAATTTTGTGTTTCTTCATTTAACTTATATAAAGAAAATGTTGCATTTGAAAATGTTACAAATTTTCCACTTTCTTTATCTTGTTTTTGTAATTTTAAATACGACTCAAAAGGAGAATCATTTTCAACTAACTCTTTGATTGGCGTATTACTTTCTTTATCAATAAATACATAGAAATCTTCTACTGTATTTATCTCTGGACTTGGTGTGTAAGTTTCGCGAACCGTATACTCTCCATACGCAAGTTCTCCAGATATTCCGTGTCCATTACTTCCCGTTCTAAAAATTGAATATTCATCTTTGGCATATTCGTCTAAGTGTTCTAGTGCTTTCTCGAAACTGCCGTAAAATTCAACATATTTTGAAAGTATCGCAGTAAATTCTGCGTTAGGTACTACTTCGGCTGTTGCATTTGTATTTGTGCTTACTTTTATAACTTCAAATGGTGCATCCTCCACATCATTTTCAACGACTCCACTTGTTGTAATAACTGGAGTTGTACTATTTTCATATTCTAATACATAATTATAAACATTAGTATCTTGATTGTATCCTACTGGCACTACTGTTTCTTTTGAATAATATGCACCCATAGGCAAACCTTTTAATGTGCTACCACTTATGCTTAATTTTGCAGATGTAGATGTATTAGTTATTACTATACTTGCTACTCCATACTCATTGAATGCAAAAGTTGCAATAGCCTCATCTTTTGAGAAATATTTAATTGTCCTTGCTACATTGTATATATCATTTTTTGCATACAATACATAAGTTGCCCCATTGAGTGTAGCATCTCCGTGATGTGATTTATTATCTATTCTGTTTTGATTTCCTGTGTCTTTATCTGTTTTTTCGATTGTTATCTCACCTGTTGGCTCATCATTAGTTTTTTCTGCACTAGCATAAACTACTGATGTATTTTGGTCTGCATATTTTAAAGTAAATGAATAAACTGTATCATCAAGTAAATAACCCTCCACAGTTTCTTGTTCTTGATAATAGTATTTTCCAAGTTTTAGTCCTGTTATTTCAATTTTTCCTTCACTACTTGTCGTTTTTGTTTCGTCATAACCATTATCACTCCATATATGATATTTTACACCTTGAATTGTTGCTGATTTATCTGAATTGTATTTTTTTAATGTGAATGTACCAGTTGGCTCTTTATTAGATATGATTTTTTCTGTTGCTTGTCCTGCCTTCACTTCTACTTCATAGGCTGTGGTGTCTAGTACATATCCGTTTTGGTGCTTGTATTTCTTTGATGTGATATGTTCCTTGTTTTAGTCCCTCTAATGTTATACTACCATTTACTGTAACTTCCTTATTATAATCATTTGGTCCTGTAATTAGGAACTTTGCTCCATTTAAACTTTCTCCGTTTTCCCCTTGTTTTTTTAAGGTTAATCCTCCTAGTGCCTCTATTGCTAAATTTACTCTTAAGGTAACTGGGTCATTATAATTTAATGAGTAAATTTGGTCTTGCACATCACTTGCAAACTCTATATAAACTGTCGAGCTCTTATTTTCTGTTCCACTTTTTATCATTCCCCAGTTCATAAACGTGTCATCTAAAATTTTATAACTTTCTATTGTGCAGTTTTCATTGACAGTAAATGTCATAAAATTTTCGCCTTTATTGTGTTGTATTCTAATGTTATTTTCTGTTACATCAATAGTTTCATAATCTGCTAAAACTTCATTTGTATCTGTTACCTGCTTTGTTTCTCCTATTTTTAAATTTATAGTAGTATTATCAAAACTTGGTCTTTGTGTCATTTTATTTTTTTTGCTATTTACTTCATTCTTGAAAGTTTCATATTCACTTTGAATTGCAGGTTCTACAAATGTACCACAATCATATCCTAATTCTTCCCATATCATTTGTTGCGTAAAAGCATATTGCTTTAATGCAGTAGGATCTGCAAAATTACCATCAGAACCATAAGTTCCACGTTCTTGATACCAGCCAAAGTAAGCAATTTTTGCTGCTCTTTTAAGTTGGTCGCTTGTTGGTGGATAATATGAGCCTTCATAATCTGTACCTGTTTTATAGTGTACCCCTTGCTGTGCACAAAACACTAAAATTCCGTCGCCGTCACCGAAACTCCATTTCTCTCCTTTTCTTCTAATTAGTCTTCTGGCAATTATTCCGTTTTCATCATTTTCGACAGTTGTTTTTATTTTACTAGCATATTGGCGCGCCATAAAAGTTTCACTACCTGTACCAGTTATTGTTTGATTAGCTGCAAATACTGTACTTATATTGCTTAATAGTATTATAAATAACATTATTATAGCTATTACTTTTTTCTTTTGTTTAAATTGTTTTATGCTATTCATATTCTATAATCTCCTCTCTTTTTGCAAAAAAAAGCCAAGAATTTTTCATTCTTGACTCTCGCAAAATTTATATTTATATTTTTATTTTAATTTTATTAATCAGCTGCTAGATAATAAAAGTTAACAGTCCACATTCCACAGATGCAACTCCAAATTTCACAGCCAGAAGGACATTCTTTGTTATACTCTTCGTCAGTCATTTTATTATTTCTGCATAAATTACCTTTTTCTGCTACTAATTCTTCATAATGTGCAACAGCCTCTTGTTCTGTTGCAAACCATTGATTAGAATTTCCTACATCCATAAAATGATTTCCATTTGAACATTTTAACTCTTTTGTAGTATTATTAGACTTTGCTGTATCCTTTTTTTCTTGATTTTGATTTTCTTCTTTTTCTGTTTCTTTTTCCTTTTTATTTTCAGTAACTGTTTGTTCTTTTGTTACTTCTTGTTGCATATTTTCCTGTGGCTTTTGTTTAGTTTCTTGATTTTTACTTATTGTATTATCTGCTTGTTTTGATTGAATTGTAATTTGTTCTTTGGGTGTTTCTGTTTCTATTTTTGTCTGTTCTTTACTTGTAATTTTATTTTCACTTTCTTCTGTTTCTTTATCGTCATTTTCTTCTTGAATATTTTTCTCTTCTTTTGTATCAACTATTTCTACAACATTACTTTCCGTTTCCTTTGGAATATTTATATTTTCTTCTATTTCTGTATTTACCGTACCAAAAATCCCCATATTTGATATTAGCAAAATTGCTATAATAATAAATTTTTTCATATCTCATTCCTCCTCTTTTGCCTTTATTTTATACACATTCGTATTAGCTTTCAAATGTGTGATTGGAGTAATTTATATATTTATAATTTATTATTATATATACTTTTTCAGTTAGTATATAGCTAGTATTGGGGGTAGGTTGTAGGAAGGGGGGAATAAAAAACGTATATACAATTTATCGTGCATATTCTTTTTTCTTATTTTGCCAATGTGTTTTATAACTTTGTAATAAGTTAAGTATAGTTTTCTCTATCTTTTCTGTTGTATAGTTCGGTGGAAAATAATCTTGTATTTTTTCTAATTTGAAAGATACTTTTTCTTTTTGATTTGCCTTTTCCTGTCCCATTATTGTATCAATTTCTTCTTCAGTTAGTTTTCCTTCTTGGCTTAATTTTTTTAATTGCCTAGCTTGTGGATGTGATGGAAATGAGTCTGTATATTCAATAGACTCTAACAAGTAATCCTGTTCTTCCTTTTTTAAGTAGGATATTTCAACTGCTGGTCTTAATTGCATTTTTCCTTCATCTACTAATTTTAGTATTTCTGGTATTAGTTCAGTTAGTCTTATATATCTACGAACTTGGTCTTGGCTTTCTCCTACTTCTTCTCCTAAAATCTCTCTTGATGTTTTCCCTTCTAACTTCTGTGCCGTTGGCACAGAAGTTAAATCATTTCTCTGTCCCTGTCTTTTCATAGCCTCTAACCTCATTTTATATGCAAAGGCTTTCTCACTCGGCAATATCTTTTCTCTTTGTTTATTGCTATCAACCATTTGTATTACTGCCTCTTCGTCTGTCATTTCTCTTATTATTGCTTTTATTTCTGTTATTCCTGCTAACTCACAAGCTCTTTTTCTTCTGTGTCCAGAAATCATTTCATAAGTTCCGTTCGTTTTTGGTCTTACTAAAATTGGTAGTATTACACCTTTTTCTTTAATATTCTGCACAAACTCTTCCATTTCTTCATCATCTCTTACTTGAAATGGGTGATTTGGAAAATTGCTAATACTTTTTATAGGTATTACCTGTACTTTTTCTAGTTTTTGTGCATCTCTTTCTTCTTGTGTTGTAAAAAAGTCATCTAGTGTAACTTTGGGAAAGTACATTTTTTCGTCGTTCTTTGTCATCTTCTTTTAATACCTCCTTTGCAAAAGAGGAATATGCTTGTGCCACTTTACCTGTTCCATCATAAGCGAATATGCTTTTTCCTTTTGATGTCGATTCTGCCGTTTTTATTGCTAAAGGAATTTGTGTTTCATATATTTTTACAACATTTCCGTAATTTTCTTCTAATTCTTGTCTTATAGTTCTCGGTAGTGCTGTTCTTTTGTCTACAAGTGTTAATAAAATTCCACCGACCTGCAATTCATTATTTATTTGTCTTTTAACTTTAGATATTGTCTTTAATAAATTTCCCATTCCTTTTGCTGATAAATATTGACTCTGTACTGGAATTATAACTTCATTTGACATAGCAAGTGCATTTGTTGTTAGCATACTTAATGACGGCATACAATCAATTATGATATATTCATAATCGTTTTTTAATTCTTCCAAAGTGTTTTTCATTGCAAACTCTCTACTCATAGCATTAAATAAATTTACTTCTGTCATAGATAAGTTAAGATTTGAAGGAATAAGGTCTATTTCTTCACTATGATGCAAAATACCTTGACTTGCATTGACTTCTTTATCATTTATAGTTCGCTCTATTAATGTTGATATAGTTATCGGTAGATTATCTTGTTCATAATACCCCATATATGTTGTTAAATCTCCGTTGTGGGTCTGCATCTACTAATAAAACTTTCTTACCTTCGTTCCTCAATGCTACTCCTAGACTAAAAGCTGTTGTAGTTTTTCCTACTCCACCTTTTTGATTTGCTATCGCTATGACTTTACATTGTTGCATATTTTTTGCCTCCTTTCTTTAAAATTTTAGTTTCTAAACGATTTTGTTTAGAAACTATGTAACTTTATGTCGTGAAATGAAAAAAAGCGAATTGACTTAGTTTATCAATTTGCCTTTTTTATTATTTTATCTAACATCTTTTTCTTTCTTTTTATTTTTATTGTCTAGCTTTTTTAAGTTTTCTTCAACTTTTTGCTTAAATTCTTTTTCTCCTAACATTGTTATTTCTTCTGCTACTCTTTGTTGTATTACAAGATTTGCTCTAATTGTTGTATCGTTATATTCCTCTATTGCTTTTTGTACCTCCTGTTGTGTTTTTATACTAGGAAATACTATACATTTGTCCTGTATTTCCCATAATTCCTTTATAATTAAATACCCTAAAAACAACTTTTGTCCTTCTTCAGCATATTGATGCAAACTTTTATAATTAAATAATTCCTTATCATTGAATTTTAAAGTTTCAACCTCATTCATTATTTTCTCCTTTCGTAAATATTTTATATATTGTTTTTTTTATTTTCTACTGTGTGATTTTATATTTTTTACTTAGAATTATATTTTTTCATATACAATCTTATACTTATCCGTATAAATGTAACAAACTTTTTCATTATATCTTTTAGATTCTTGTTCTATTTCAATCGCATCGTGTAATTGCACTATCCTTTTATTATCTTTTATATATTTAAAAACTTCTTCTTTTCCATAATAAAATTGTAATATAAAAGGTAAATAATTGGATGATGCTTTTATATATCTTTCATAATTTTGTTCTGGCTCTGATTTTGTTTCGTCCTTTAATTTTAAATAAATTGCTATATCTAAATCTCCTATCTTTTCTTTGTCTGAATTGATATATGAGCCAAACAAAACTGCTTTAGTAATCGTATAAATGAAATCTTTATTTCTATTAACTTCTTTAATTTTTTGTAAAACATTTTCTAATGTTTTAGTTGCAGTTTCTCTTTTAAACTGCTGACGATTTGTTTTTTTATTTTCTAATTTTAGTTTTTCCATTTTACATTTCACTCTCCTTTTTTTATACAAAAAAAGAGTTGATAAATTACTATCAACTCAATTATTATTTTTAATGTTATTTGTGTTTTTAAATTCATTAAAACTTTTTAAAATCGATTAAATTTTTAATGCTATTTTAATGCTACCAGACAAAATTTATTAAAATTCATTAAAATTTTATCTCTTTATGTGTTACTATTAAATCAGCTATAACACTTTATTTTACTGTCTTTAAAACTTTTTAAAACTTATTAGCACTTTTTAAATGTTCTACGCCAATGGTTTCATAGAACAAATATGTAAATTTCGTATAATGTGCTTATTTACTATTGTTTATCCTATTATTTTACTTTCAAA